>JBLIKI010000076.1:0-12235 GCA_047636235.1 Paracoccaceae bacterium
AGGCGCGATCCGGGGTCGACCTCGGTCCAGCTGAACAGGCCCGCCTCGGTGGTCCACATCCGCCCGCCATCCTCGACGCGCGGCGCGCGGGCGGCCTCGGCCAGCCAGTCCGCGAAGATCGGCGGGGTGATGTCGGTGCGCTGCATCCACAGCACGCGGCCATGGCTGCGCGGCAGCACGCCGTCCACCGCCACGATCTTGCGCAGCTCTTTTTGCAAGCTCTCCACGCCGTCGGTTTTGGCGCCGGCGATCAGCACCCAGCCCCCCGGCGCGGTCATCGCCCAGGCGCGGGCGAGGTTGGCGCGATTCTCCGCCCGGTGGCGGGTCATCGCCACGCCGACCGCGGGGAAGGGGCCTTGCGGCGCCCCTTTCGCGACAAGATTAGGGGCGGTCAGATCAGACCAGACCTTGGCGCCTTGGGCGGCGACGGCGTCATGGAGCGGCTTCGCCCCCTGCTCGCAAACCCACGGCAAAGTCGCCAGCGCGGCGGAGGGACGCGCGCGCAAGGCGGCGATCCCGGCCGAGGCGGCATCGGGGGCGGGGATGATCCTGTCCTCGAACGGGACGGTCAGCAGTTGCATCGGGTCAAACATGGCCGTCGCATACGCCGTTGCGCGGGGCTTGGAAAGGGGGCGCTTGGGGCGCCCCCCATCATCGCGGCTCAGGCGTTGACGTCGACCACCACGCGGCCCTGCACCTGACCGGCCAGAATGTCGGCGCCGAGGCCGGGCAGGTCGGACAGGGCCGCGGGGCGGATCATCGCCTCAAGCTTGTCCATCGGCAGATCCTCGATGATCCGCTTCCACGCGCGCAGGCGGTTGTCATAGGGCTGCATCACGCTGTCGATGCCGAGCAGATTGACCCCGCGCAGCAGAAACGGGATCACCGTCGTGGGCAGCCCCGCGCCCCCCGCCAGCCCGACCGCCGACACCGAGGCGCCGTATTTCATCTGCCCCAGCACGCGCGCCAGCATCGCGCCGCCCACGGCATCGACGCAGCCCGCCCAGGTCTCACCCTCAAGCGGGCGCTTGACCGTCTCGGCCAGATCGGCGCGCGGCACGATGGTGGTGGCGCCGAGGCCGCGCAGGTATCCTTCGGTCTCGGGCCGCCCGGTCACCGCGGCGACCTCATAGCCGCGCGCGGCCAGAATCGCGACCGCGACCGAGCCGACGCCGCCAGCGGCGCCGGTCACCAGCACCGGGCCTTTGTCGGGCGTCAGGCCGTGATCTTCCAGCGCCATCACCGCCAGCATCGCGGTCAGGCCCGCGGTGCCGACCGCCATGGCTTGGCGGGTGGAAAGACCGTCGGGCAGGGGGACCAGCCAGTCGGCCTTGACCCGCGCCTTTTGCGAATAGCCGCCCCAATGCGCCTCGCCGACCCGCCAGCCGGTCAGGACCACCTTGTCGCCGGGGGCATAGCGCGGGTCGCTGGATGTCTCGACCGTGCCTGCGAAATCAATGCCGGGGACGTGGGGATAGGTCCGCACCAGCCCGCCGCCCGCGCCAAGGCACAGGCCGTCTTTGTAGTTCACCGTCGAATGGGCCACCGCGACGGTCACGTCGCCCTCGGGCAGGCGGGCCTCGTCAATGGTCTGGATCGAGGCGGAGGTGGTCTTGTCCTCGGCCCGCTCGACGATCAGTGCGTTGAAGCTCATGTCGGTTTCCTCCCGCTCGGTACATGATTTGCCGCGCAGGGTCCGCGCTTCGGGGGCCGAGGTCAATCATCAACCGCCCCCCACGGCGCGGAACCGCGCGCGACAGGGCTGGACCCGCGCCGCGGCTCGGCTACTGTTCGGGTCCCGCGCGCGCCTTGCGCCGCGGGCAAAATCATCCCCTTGCGAGGAGCGCCCGATGTCCGACTATGCCATGGTCCTGCCCACCCCCGGCGGGCCTGAGAATTTCGAACGCCGCGAAATCACCGTTTCCGCCCCGGGCGCCGGTGAGATTCTGGTGCGCCACACCGCGATCGGGCTCAACTATCTCGACACCTATCACCGCACCGGCCTTTATCCTTGGCCCGCCCCGACCGATCTGGTCGCCGGGTCCGAGGCCGCGGGCGTGGTCGAAGCCGCCGGAGAGGGCGTCGATCTGCCGGTCGGCACGCGCGTCGCCTATACATGGCCGCTCGGCGCCTATTGCAGCGCGCGGGTGATCCCGGCGTCCAAGGTCGCCGTGATCCCTGAGGGGGTGTCGGATCAGGACGCCGCCGCCGCGATGCTCAAGGGGCTGACCGCGCATTACCTCGTGCGGTCGACCTATCCGATCAAGGCGGGGGACATCGCGCTGGTGCACGCCGCCGCCGGGGGCGTCGGGCTGCTGCTGGGTCAGTGGATCAAGGCGCTGGGCGCCACCGCGATCGGCGTCGCGGGCGGGCCGGAGAAATGCGCGCTGGCGGCGAAACATGGCTACGCCCATGTCATCGACAGCAAGTCCGAGGATTTCGTGGCCCGGGTCAAGGAAATCACCGGCGGCGCGATGTGCAACGTCGCCTATGACGGCGTCGGCAAGGACACCTGGCGCGGCTCGCTGGCCTGTCTGCGCACCCGCGGCATGTTCGTGACCTTCGGGCAGGCATCCGGCCCGATCGAGGGCTTCACGCTGGCGGATTTGTCCAAGGGCGGCTCGCTGTTCGCCACGCGCCCGACGTTGTTCAACCACATCGCCGCGCGCGAAGAACTGGAAGAGCGCGCCGCCGAGATGTTCGCGCGGATGGCGGATGGGTCCGTCCATATCGAGGCCGCGCGGGTCCTGAAGCTTGAGGACGTCGCCGACGTGCACCGTTTGCTGGAATCGCGGGCCACCACCGGCTCCACCGTGATGATCCCCTGATCGCCTGATCCACGTATCGACGGGCCGGGGGGGCCTCGCGCCCCCCGGCCCTCCACCGCTGAAAAGGATCGCTCCATGGCCGTCACCCCGTTCGATTCGCCGATGATGCGCGATCTTCTGTCCGACCGAGAGGTCGGCGCCCTCTTCTCCGACGCCGCCGAAATCCGCGCGATGCTGCTGTTCGAGGGCGCGTTGGCCAAGGCCCAAGGCGCGCTGGGGATGATCCCGGAAACCGCCGCCGCCGCGATCTATCGGATGTCGCGCGACGTGGCGGTCGATCCCGCCGCGCTCGCCCCGGCGGTCGCCGCCGCGGGCGTGGTCGTGCCCGCGCTGATCCCCGCGTTTCGCAAGGCGATGAACGCGCCCGAACACGCGGCTTGGGTGCATTGGGGCGCCACCAGCCAGGACGCCGCCGACACCGGGCTGGCGCTGCGCCTGAAGCGCACCGCGGCGGTGCTGGACGCGCGGCTGGGCGATATTCTGGCGTCGCTGGGCGGCGCCGCGGAATTGCATGCCGACCTGCCGATGGCCGCTCGCACCCGCGCTCAGATCGCCACGCCCACGACCTTTGGCGCCCGCATCGCCGGCTGGGGCGCGCCGCTGATCCGCGCCCGCGCGCGGCTGGCGCGGGCCGCCGATGGCGTCGCGCTGATCTCGCTCGCGGGCGCGTCCGGCACCTTGGCCGCGATGGGAGAGAACGGCGAGCGCGTCGCCGCCCTGATGGCTGAGGAGCTTGGCCTGACCGCCCCCGACTTGCCGTGGCACAGCGGGCGTGACGGGCTGGCGGAGTTCGCCAGCGCGCTGGCGATCCTGTGCGGCAGCTTGGGCAAGTTTGGCCAAGACCTGATCCTGCTCGGCCAGTCCGAGGTTGGCGAGGTGCGCGCGGGCGAGGGGGGCGGGTCGTCGACCATGCCGCACAAATCCAACCCGGTGGGGCCCGAGACGCTGCTGGCGCTGGCCCGCCATGCCTCGGGCCTGTCGGGCGCGATGACCGAGGCGTTGATCCACAGCCATGAACGTGACGGCGCCGCCTGGTCGCTGGAATGGATGAACCTGCCGCAGCTATGCGTCACCGCCGCCGCCGCCACCCGCCACGCCGGGGTTCTGGCTGGGTCGCTACGCCCTGACGGCGCGCGGATGAAGGCCAACATGGACGCGACCGGCGGGCTGATGATGGCTGAGGCGGCGATGTTCGCCCTCGCCGCCACGATGCCGCGCCCCGACGCGCAAGCCGCGGTGAAGGACGCGTGCCGCGAGGCGTCGGCCACGGGGAAGCCGCTGCGCGAGGTGCTGGAGTCGCGCTTGGGCGAAGGCGCCGCCGATTGGCAGGGCGCGTTCGACTATGCCCGCCACGCCGGGCTGGCCGCGAGCTATGCGCGCCGCTTCGCCGCTATGGCCCGCCAAGCGGGCTGACATCGAGGCCCTGCGCGCGCAGCCCCGCCAGTCGGGCGCGCAGCGTGTCCGGGGGGACGATGGTCGCGGGCGGCGGCGTGCCATCGTCGCGCGGCAGGCCGATCCGCGCGGCGCCAAGCGCGGCGCGAAGGGCGGCGCCGGGATCGGGGCCGAGCAGCGCCGCAGCCTCCAAAACCACGGCGCGCCCGGGGCCGAGACGGTGCAGCAAATCGCGCTCCGCCGCGATGGCCCGGCGAGCGGCCTCCGGGGGGGGCAGGGCCTGCGCCAGCGCCCACGCGTCGCGCACGATCAGCACCGTCGCCATCGGATCGTCAGCGATGACCGACACGATCGGGCCGTCGCCTGGGTCCAAAAGCACTCCCTGCACCTGCGCGGTTCCCGCCGCGATCAGGTTGGCCAGCAGCCGTTCCTGCGCGGCGGGCGGCATCCCGCGCGGCGCGGTCACGCCCCCCGGCCCGACGTCGCCGCTCGCGAAGCGCCCGGCCAGCGGGCCGCCCTTGGCGAACACCCGCCCGTGCAGCGCGATGTCCGCCCGCGCGCCGATCCAGCCCATGATCGCAGGGCCATAAAGCCGATCCAGCCCCGCCAGCGCGCGGTATGGCCGAGGGGTGGCGCCCAGCCGCTCCGCCCGCAACAAGGGCGCGCGACCGGGATGGCGCAGGCCCGGCGGGGCGGCGGCGGCCCGCGATTCCAGCGCGCCGAAGTCGATGGCAGGGGGGCGAGCGGTGAAATCGGCCCCGGCGGGCGCGGCGGGAAAGGCGCCGATCAGCGCCGCCGCCCCGGGCCAGACCTTGCGCGCGAAAAAATAGTCCGAGGCCGCCAGCGCGGCGCGGTGGTCGTCATAGAACACATAGGGCCGCCCCTTGGGGTCGAACCGCGCATAGGTCAGCGTCCCGCGCGGGTCCGGCGGGCGGTCGGTGACGCGGGGCTGCAAGGTGGCGAAAAAGCTCTCATCCGGCAGCCAGGACAGCCGGAACCACCGGACCAGCGCGGGCAGATCAGGGCTGGCGAGCATTGCCGCCACCGTCCCGCGGCTCAGGCACCACCACTGCGCGCCCAGCCGCGGGACCAGCGGCGGCGTCAGATCGGGGCGACGCCGGACCACGCCGAGGCGGCGCTGGGCGCCGCACAGCGTGTCGAACAGGCGCGGGCGTTTGCGCCAAGACACTGGAAACACCCAATCGAACCGCTCCTGACTCAGCCCTCCGCGGACCCAAGGATCATGCTGCGGGTCGACCGTTTCGATGAAATCCGCGCCGGGATGGGCGGTGAGAAAGCCATGCAGATCGCTCGGCGCCCGCAGCGGCAGATCTGCGCCCGACACCAGCGCCACATGGCTGAACGCCTGGCCTGAGGCCATCAGCGCCTGCAACCCGTCCAAGCTTGCCGCCACCAGCCCGAACCCGCCCCAGTCGCTGCGCCGACGCGGCACGGCGATCACCCGGCCCGGGGCCAGCGCCCGCGCGAACGCCGCCCCATCGGCGCGGGCATCCAGATGCACCGCCACCGGCGCGCCCGACCCCGCCAGATGCCGCGCCAGCGCGCCCGCCCGGTCCAGCCCGGCATGGGCGAGCATCAGATAGGCCGGGCCCGCATCGTCCATCAGGCCCAAAGACCGCGCCCCATCAGGCCCAGATCCTCAAGCTGTCGCCAGCCTTGATACCGCGCGGAATGGGGGTGGGCGAAGCTGTCGCCGCGCGCGTGCGCCGCGCGGACTGCGGCGAATTCGCGCCCGCCGGCATAGTGCTCGGCCTGAAGGGCGGGGGCGGGGGGCCGGTCGTCGATGAACTTGGTGTGCAGGATCGCGGCCGACAGCCGCTCGCCGCGATCGCGGGCATAGGTGCGGTTCAACCCGCGTGGCAGGGCGGCGTGGGTGGAGCTGACATAGGCGTCCCCTCCCTGCCACCGGATCAGTGGGATTTTGTTGAGCGCGGGCGCGAATAGCGGCCGATCACGGAACAGCGAGCGCAGGCGCGGGCCGCCGCGGATCCACAGATTGGCGTAGCGGGGGTCCCGCTCAACCACCGTGTTGCCGGGGTCGAACAGGGCGTCGTCGATCTCGGCGCGGGTCGCGCCCGCGGGGGGGTGGAGGTCGATCATCTGCGCGCCAAGACTGCGCTGGCCTCGACTGTCCAGCCAGTCGGTCAGCGCCCGCAGCGGGCGCGTGTCATGGCCGGGATAGACCAGCAATTCGTCGGCATCGAGCGTCAGCGCCCAATGGCCCCGGGCATGGCGGCCCAGCACCGCGTTCACCCAATCCATGCCGAATCGCGCGGCGCGATAGCTGCCGGAGGCGTCCCACAACACCGCGTCGGGCTGCGCCAGCGCCCAGTCGCGCCCGCCGTCGACGGACCCGTTGTCGATGATCAGAAACAAATCCGCCCCAAAGGCGCGATGATGGGCGAAAAACCGCGGCAACCGCGAGGCTTCGTCGCGGATCACGGCGCAGACGGGAATGGCGCCGCGCGGCAGCCTGGCCAGCTTGGACCGCGCGGCGGTTCCGCCCGCCAGACGCAACGCGCGCCATGCAGTCAGCGCGCGAAGCGTCAGGATGCGCCTTTCAAGGCGCAGCGAGAAGGCTAGGGCGAGGCCCATGCGGGTTCCTTTCCGCAGTCTCGGCCCCGTTCTTTATGGGGCGAGGTGGTTATCGCCCCATTCAGGTAAACATGCGGTTAAGCGTGCCGATCAATATCGCCCGGTCTCGCGCCAGCGCCACGCATCGCCGATCATCCGCGGCATGGTGGAACGGCTTGGGGCCCAGCCCAGTTCGGCCCGCGCGCGGGTTCCGTCGCAGACCAGCCGCGCCGGATCGCCGCCGCGCCGCGCGCCCATGGCTTGGGGTATCGCCCGGTCCAGCACCGATTCGGCGGCGTCGATCACCTCTCGCACCGAGAATCCGTGCCCGGTCCCGAGGTTGAACCGCCCCGACGCGCCCCCGGCCAGCAGACGGTCGAGGCTGAGCAGATGCGCCTCGATCAGGTCGACCACATGGACGTAATCGCGGATGCAGGTGCCGTCGGGGGTGGGATAATCGTTCCCGAACACCGTGATCGCCGCGCGGTCCCCGGCGGCGGCGTCCAGCACCAGCGGCACCAGATGGGTCTCGGGCCGGTGATCCTCACCGATCTCGGCCTCGGGGTCCGCGCCCGCCACATTGAAATAGCGCAGCGAGATGGATTGCAGGTGATAGGCGCGCTCAAAATCGTCCAGCATCGCCTCCACCGCCAGCTTTGACGCGCCATAGGCGTTGATCGGGCGCTGCGGCGCGGTTTCGGTGATCGGGTCCTGATCCGGCTCCCCATACGTCGCGGCGGTGGAGGAGACCACGATCCGCCCCACCCCCGCGTCCCGCATCGCCGACAGCAGGTTCAGCGACCCGGTCGCATTGTTGCGCCAGTAGAGCGCCGGGTCTTTGACCGATTCGCCAACATTCGACAGCGCCCCGAAATGCATCACCGCGTCAGGCCGCACCTGCGCGAAGGCTGCGGCCAGCGCGGCGGGGTCCAGCAGATCGCCCTCGATCAGCGGGCCGAATTTGACCGCCGCGCGCCAGCCGGTGGATAGGTTGTCGAACGCGACCGGGTCATGCCCGGCCGCGCGCAACATCTTGCAAGCGTGCGAGCCGATATAGCCCGCGCCGCCGGTGACCAGTATCCGAGCCATCGGCCCCTCCCCTTCGGCGGATCAATCCGCGGTGTCGACGCCAGACAGCGTGTCCCGAAGGAACCGCTCGAACTCCGGCCCCAGATCGGGGCGGCGAAGGCCGAACGCCACCGTCGCCTGCAAAAACCCGGCCTTGGAGCCGCAGTCATAGCGCTTGCCCTCGAACCGATAGCCATAGACCTTGCGGCCCGAGGTGATCTCAGCGGCGATGGCGTCGGTGAGCTGGATCTCTCCGCCCGCGCCCTTCTTCTGGTTGTCGAGCGTTTTCAGGACCGACGGCGCCAGGATATAGCGCCCGATCACGGCGAGGTTCGATGGCGCTTCGGACGCGAGCGGCTTTTCGACCATGCCCTTGGCCTCGACCAGACGGCCCATGTCGTCCTTGATGTCGAGCACGCCGTAGGAGCTGGTCCGGTGGCGCGCCACTTCCATGGTCGCGACCATGCAGCCGCCCTGAAGCTCCTGATACGCCTCGAGCATCTGCTGCAGGCAGGGCGTTTCAGCCGAGATCACGTCATCGGGCAGCAGCACCGCGATCGGCTCGTCGTCGCTGATCATCCGGCGCGCGCACCACACCGCGTGGCCGAGGCCGAGCTGTTCGGTCTGGCGGACATAGGCGATGGCGCCGCTGTCCATGTTGGTCAGCCCGATTTCCTTTAGCAGCGCCGACTTGCCCTTTTCGGTCAAGGCGCGCTCCAGCTCCGGCGAGGTGTCGAAGTAATTCTCCAGCGCGGATTTCCCGCGGCTGGTGACGAAGATGAATTCCTCGATGCCCGCCGCGCGCGCCTCGTCGATCGCGTATTGGATCAAGGGGCGGTCGACCAGCGGCAGGACCTCCTTGGGGATGGCTTTGGTGGCGGGCAGGAACCGCGTGCCCAGCCCGGCGACCGGAAACACCGCTTTCGTCACTTTCTGCGACATCATTCTTTCCTCTCGTGCGGCGGCGCTCCGATATGGCTGCGCCGGCCGCTTATTCTCCGACAAGTCGTCTCAGGCGCGCGCCGTGCGCGGTCAAGCGCCCGGCGAGGCCCGCGGCGGGGTCGTGACGTTCCGCCGCGGCCGCCTCCGGATTTGGGTGCGTTGCAGCATGCACAGGGGGCGGCATGCGGGCAATGACATAGTTTCGCCCTGCATCCAGCCCGGCGCGGGCCAGATGGACCCGCAATTCGGGCGGAATTTCGACTGCGCGCGCCATGCCGGCGGCATCCGCGGCGGGGATCACCGCCCAGTCGGCGGGGCGGCGATGGGCGACGCGGCGCAATTCGTGCACGAGGCGGGCGCCCCGCGGCAGGGTCATGCGGGGGCGGTCCCGTTCCGCCACGCCATGCAGGCCGCCGGTGTGCAGCCACACGCCGTTGTCGCACAGCCGCAGGCGCAGCGGCCGCAGGCCCCAGCGCAGGTCCAAAATCGTCACCGCCCAGCCTTGCGCGGCCATCGTCTCGGCCAGATCGGACAGGCGGGGCAGGTCGCGGGCCGGGCCGTGCAGCGCCAGCCCAAGGGGCGCCGCCGCGGGGTCTTGCGCCGTAGCGACCGCGCGTAGGCGGAGCGGCGTGGCGGCGCCTTCGCACGTCGCCAGCCACGGACCCGCGCGGGGCGCTTCGGCGCGGCGGCGCGGCGCGCACGCGGTCAGCGGCAGATGGGCGCGGCGCATGACGCCGGCGACGAAGCCGTCCTCCAGCTCCTCCATCAGCGCGGGCAGGCGGCGCGGTTCCAGCCGCCCGATCTGCAGCGCGGCGCCAAGGCCCGCGCGCTGCGCCGCGCGGAACCGATCCAACGCTTCGGTCATCCGGTCGGGCGCGTGGCGGACAAGGAAATGCGCCATCGAGGCGCCGATTTCATAAAGCGATAGCGGCGTGCGGTCGCCGCGCCGCAGCGCCGAGGCCGCCCGCATATGTTGAACCTGCGCGCGCGGCGCGAAGGCCGCCCGACCGCCCGCCGCCGCAAGCCGCAGCGACAGATCGGTTTCCTCAAGGAAATAGCGATACGCCTCATTATAGCCGCCGATCCGGGCCAGCGCGTCGGCGCGCACCGCGTGGCTGGCGCCCAGCACATGCAGCGCCGCGCCGGGGCGTTCGGGCGCCAGAAGCCAGCCCCGCGGGTCCGCCGCGTCGGGGGGCGGGGCATCCAAGCCATCGGGCGCCAGCGGCTCCACCTGCAGCGCGCCGTCGACCATCGCGAAATCCGCCTCATCGGACAGGCCGTTCCAGCCGCGCACCCGCCCCGCCACCAGATCGATCGCCGGATCGGCGAAGGGGGTGGTCAGGTGCTCGAGCCAGCCGGGTTCCGGGGCTGCGTCGTCGTCCATGAACGCCAGCACCGCGCCCGAGGCCGCCGCCGCCCCGATGTTGCGGGCCCGCGATACGTTCGCCTCAGGACACTGGCGATAGCGGATCGTCGCCGCCATGTCGCTGGGCGCCCCGCAGGACACCGCGTCCGGCCCGTCGCCTACCAACACCACTTCGAACCTGGGCGGCGATTGCAGCCGCAGCGCCGCCAGCGCGCGGGCCAGATGGCGCGGCCGCGCGCGAGTGGGGATGATGACGGAGAGAGACGGTCCCAAGGATCACTCGATCCCGGCGTCGCGCAGCGCGGCTTCGACGCGGTCGACGTCGACGGGGTTGTTCAACTCCCAAAACGACCGTCCGCGCCCTTCGACCTCGACGCATTTCACCGCGGCGCCGTTCTCCATGAAGCGCAGTTGCTCCAACCCCTCCCACGTCTCCAGCCCGCCTTCGGGCCAGGACGCATAGGCGCGCAACGCGTCCGGCCGATAGGCGTAGACGCCGACATGATGGAACACGGGGCAGGGCTCATTGCTGGTGAACATGCGGCCGGTGTAGGGGATAACCTCTTTCGAAAAGTACAAGGCCCGGCCCGCCCGATCGAAAACCGCGGTGGTGCCGCCGACCCGGCCCGCCATGCGGTCCTCGGTGAAGCGGCGGTGCGCCTCTGCGTCGCAGCGCAGCACCGGGGTGGCGGCGGCGAACCCCTCGGCGCCCGCCATGCCGTCGATCAGCGCCTCGACGAACCATGGCGGGGTCAGCGGCGCGTCGCCTTGCAGGTTCACGATCAGATCGGCGCCGTCCAGCGCCGGCAGGGCGGCGGCGCACCGCTCCGTCCCGTTGCGGCAGGTGTCGGGGGTCATGACCACCTCGGCGCCGAAGCCGCGCGCATGGGCGGCGATCCGCGCGTCATCGGTGGCGACCACGACGCGCGGCGCGCCGCGGACCGCCATCGCCGCGTCCCAGCTGCGGCGGATCAGCGACTTGGCGACGCCGGTGACGCCGCGAAGCTCCACCAGCGGCTTGCCCGGATAGCGCGAGGACGCGTAGCGCGCCGGGATCACGATGACCGTCGACACGTCAGAGCGGCTGTAGCGCGACGCCGGGCGCATAGCCGACGAAGAACGGATTGTCCCAGCCGGGCTTGCCGTAGATCAGCGGTCCGGTTCCGTCCAAGCGATCCACGGCGCCGCCCGCGCCCAGCAGAACCGCATGGCCCGCGGCGGTGTCCCACTCCATCGTGCGGCCGAGGCGGGGATAGAGGTCCGCCTCTCCCGCCGCCACCAGGCAGAACTTCAGCGACGATCCGGCGGACACGCTGTCGGCCACCGCATAGCGGTTGATGTAGTCGTCGGTCGCCTGATCGCGGTGCGATTTCGACGCGACGACCCGAAGCCCGGCGTTGTCGGGGGTGGTGACCGACAGGCGCACCGGATCGCTGCCGTCGGGCTTGGATTCGTAGGTATCCCCTGCGGCGTCGGTGTAGAAAAGCCGCCCCTTGGCGGGCGCATAGACCACGCCCCGCAGCGGCTTGCCGTGCTGCACCAGCGCGATGTTCACGGTGAAATCGCCGCGGCGCTGGACGAATTCCTTGGTGCCGTCCAGCGGGTCGACGATGAAGAACAGATCGGGCGCGATGGCGGTGTGGCTGTCGGCCTGCTCTTCGGTCACCACGGCGATGTCGGGGAACGCCGCGATCAGCCCGGCGTGGATGTGCGCGTCCGCCGCCTCATCCGCCAGCGTGACCGGAGAGCTGTCTTCCTTGGCGCGCACGCCCAGATCGGCGCGTTGGTAGATTTCCATGATCAGGGCGCCGGCCTCGACCGCCAGCCGTTTGATGGTTTCCTCGATGCGGGCGTGGTCCATGGCAGCGGCTCCTTAACGAAAGTCGGTCATAGGTGACGGGCGCGGCGAGGGCGGCCCGTCGGGTTCGCGCCATGAATGAGGCGCATCATCGTGGCGCGCAAGGGGCGTGGCGCCGCGTCAGCGACCGCAAAGGGGACGGCGATGGGGGATCATCACGGCGCGGCGGCGATGGGGCGCGGGCGC
>JBLIKI010000077.1:0-12220 GCA_047636235.1 Paracoccaceae bacterium
GGGCTGGAAATGCTTGGCCGCCCCAAGGCGGAGATTGCGGCGCGCGTCGACCGGATGCTCGATCTGGTGAAGATGACGCCGATGCGCGACCGGCCCACGGCCAACATATCCGGCGGGCAGCAACAGCGGGTCGCGCTGGCGCGGGCCTTGGCGCCGGAGCCTAAGGTGCTCCTGCTCGATGAGCCGTTGTCGGCGCTGGACCTGAAGCTGCGCAAGGAAATGCAGACAGAGCTGAAGCGGCTGCAGACCGAAACCGGCATCACCTTCGTGTTCGTGACCCATGATCAGGAAGAAGCCCTGACCATGTCCGACCGCATCGCCGTGATGAAGGGCGGCAAGATCCTGCAAATCGGCGGCCCGCGCGACATCTACGACGCGCCCGCCAACCGCTTTGTCGCCAGCTTCATCGGCGACACCAATTTCCTGACCGCGAGGGTGGAGCGGAGCCTGTCCGGCGCCGTGTCGCTGATCCTGCCCGGGGGCATGGCGATCCCGGCCGAGGACGGCATGACCCGCACCGGCGAGGTCAGCGTGGTGATCAGGCCCGAGCATGTGCGCCTCGGCCCCCCCGACACCATGGGCGTGATCGACGCGGTGGCCGAGGATATCGTCTATTTCGGCACCGACACCCATTACCGCCTGCGCCTGCGGGCCGGGGAGGCGCTGACCGCCCGAGTTCAGAACGCGCCGGGCGGGGTCGCGGGGCTGCGGGTCGGCGACATGGTCGGCGTCAGCTTCGCCCCCGGCGCCGTGCGCCTGCTGGGGGATTGACCGCATGGCGCGCGCCCTCGCCCTCGCCCCCCCGCCGCCGCCGGCCCCCGCCGAGATCGCGGCGCGCCGCGCCGAGGTCCGCGCCAATTGGCTGCTGAGCGCGCCCGCGCTGGTCTTGCTGTTTTGCGCCGCCGGCGGGCCGCTGTTGGTGGTTCTGGTCTATTCGGTGCTGACCTCGGCCGAATATAGCGGCGTGGTGTGGACGCCGTCAGCCGAGGGCTGGTTTCAGGTGGTGTTCCACCGCGACATCTTTGACGACACCATCGGGCTGGCGGACGCGCATCTGCGGATCTTCTGGCGCTCGGTCCGGCTGTCAGGGCTGACGACGCTGCTGGCCTTTGCGCTGGGGCTCCCGACCGCGTGGTTCATTGCCACCCGCCCGAAGCAGCAGCGCGTGCTCTGGCTGTTCCTGATCACGATTCCGTTCTGGACCAACCTGTTGATCCGCACCTTCGCGATCATGGAGGTGATCCGCAACGAAGGCCTTCTCAACAATGCGCTGATCTGGGCCGGTGTGATCGAGACGCCGATTCAGATCCTTTACACCGACACCGCGGTGCTGATCGGCATGGTCTATGTCTATCTGCCGCTGATGGTGCTGCCGATCTATGCGTCCTTGGAACGGCTCGATTTCCGGCTGATCGAGGCCGCCTATGACCTCTATGCCAGCCGCATGGCGGTGCTGCGCCGGATCGTGCTGCCGCTGGCGAGGCCGGGGTTGGTGGCGGGCTCGATCCTCGTGTTCATCCCAAGCTTGGGCGCCTATGTCACGCCGCGGGTGCTGGGGGGCGGCAAGAACATGATGCTCGGCAACCTGATCGAGCTGCAATTCGGCGCCGGGCGCAACTGGCCGCTGGGGGCGGCGTTGTCGATGACGCTGCTGGCGATCGTGATGATCGCGCTGCTGGTTTATGTGCGCCATGCGGGCCGGGATGCCGCCCATGGCTGATCGCACATTCTCCGTACGCCGCTTGCCGGGCTTCACCGGCATCGCGGCGCTGTGCCTGATCCTGCTATACGCGCCGATCGTCACGCTGGTGATCTATTCGTTCAACACTGGCGATTCGGTCGCGTCGTGGGAGGGGTTCTCGGTCCGCTGGTACGCCATCGCGTGGGAGAATGAGCAGGTCCAGGAGGCGACGCTGCGGTCCTTGTTTCTCGCCTTCGGCGCATCGGGAATCGCGACCGTGGTGGCGACGATGGCCGCCTTGGGAACGACGCGGGTCAAGGCCTATCGCGGGCGCATGGCGATCTATGCCATGATTAACCAGCCGCTGATGGTGCCCGAAATTGTGTCGGCGGTGGCGCTGTTGATCGTATTCTCCTCGATCAAGGTCGCCACCGGCTACACCGGCATGGGGTATCTTCTGGCGGGCCATGCCGCGTTCTGCGTGCCGTTCGCCTACCTGCCGATCCGCGCGCGGCTCGAAGGGATGGACTTGGTGTATGAGACCGCCGCGGCGGATCTTTACGCCTCGCCGTGGCGGGTGTTCCGCCGGGTGACGCTGCCGCTGATGGCGCCGGGGATGGCGGCGGGGGCGATGCTGGCCTTCGTCATCTCGCTCGACGACGTGGTGATCACCGAGTTCGTGAAATCCGCCGGGCAGGACACCTTGCCGACCTACATGCTCGGCCAATTGCGCCGGGCGGTGACGCCGGAGGTCAACGCCATTTCTACCGCGCTGCTGGCGCTGACCGTGCTGCTGCTGACCGCTTTCTTCCTTCTGACGCGCAAGCGGGGTGGATGACGATGCCCCACAACCATGGAAAAGGGACCAAGCCTATGATATCAAGAACAATTATCGCCGCCGCCGCTGTGCTGGCGATCGGGGCTGCGGGCGCCGTCCAGGCCGCCGGAGAGCTGAACATCTATAACTGGGGCAACTATACCAACCCAGAGCTGATCGAGAAATTCTCAAAGCAATACGACGTCAAGGTCACGATCACCGATTATGACAGCAATAGCACCGCGCTGACCAAGCTTAAGGCGGGCGGGGCGGGGTTTGATCTGGTGGCGCCGACCAACAACTACGTGCAGATCTTCGTCGACGAAGGGCTGCTGATGGAATCGCGCCCTGACCAGATGTCGAACTTCGCGAACGTGTCCGAGCGGTGGAAGGACGTCAGCTGGGATCCGGGCCGCCACTACACCGTGCCGTGGCAGTGGGGCACCACCGGCATGGCGGTGAACACCAAGGCGTATTCCGGCGATCCGAACACGTCGTCGATCTTCCTCGACCCGCCAGCGGAATTGATCGGCAAGATCAACGTCGTGCCGGAAATGATGGACGTCATGCAGCTGGCCATCATGTATGTCGGTGGCGAGCCGTGCACCGAGGACAAGACCGTCCTGCGCAAGGTCCGCGACACGCTGATGGAGGCGAAGCCGAAGTGGATGTCGATGGATTACGGCACCACCGACAAACTCAGCTCAGGCGATTACGTGGCGACGGTGAACTGGAACGGCTCGACCTTCCGCGCGCGCAACAACAACCCTGACGTGGTCTATGGCTATCCGAAAGAGGGCTATCCGGTGTGGATGGACAGCATGGCCATCACGAGCGATGCCAAGAACGTCGAGAACGCCAAGCTGTTCCTCAACTTCATCATGGAGCCGGAGAACGCGGCCCTGATCTCCGCCTTCGCGCGCTATGCCAACGGCATCGACGGGTCGGCCCCGTTCATGCCGGAGGACATGAAGACCGCCCCGGAAATCGTTGCACCGGAGGAGTTTTCTGCCGCGGGCCGGTTCATGCCGACCTGCTCCAAGGAAGCCAAGGACATCTACACCGCGATCTGGACCGAACTGCAGAAGTGAAGATGGGGGGCGCGCCGTGGCGCGCCCCCTTACGCCTCGAAGCCTTGCAGCACATTGACGGTGTTGATGCCGACCGCCTCGACGGCATAGCCGCCCTCCATCACGAACACGGTCGGAAGGTTCAGGGCGGCGATGCGGCGGCCTGCGTCATGGAAATCGGGCGAGTCGAGCTTGAAAAAGCTGATCGGGTCCTCCTTGAACGCATCGACGCCGAGCGAGACCACCAGCGCCTCGGCCCCGACCTCACGCGTGCGGGCGATCGCGGCGTCGAGCGCGCCTGACCACGCCCCATAGCCGGCCCCCGGCGGCAGCGGCAGGTTCATGTTGGCGCCGATGCCATCCCCCGCGCCGACCTCGTCCGCATAGCCGAGGAAGTACGGATACGCATCCTCGGGCGCGCCGTGGATCGAGGCATAGAACACATCGTTCCGGTCATAAAAGATGTCTTGGGTGCCGTTGCCGTGGTGGAAATCGATATCGAGCACCGCGACCTTAGCGGCCCCGCCATCGAGCATCATTTGCGCGGCGACGCCAGCGTTGTTGATAAAGCAATAGCCGCCGTACATGTCGCTCATGGCATGGTGTCCGGGCGGGCGGCATAGGGCGAAGGCGGCGCGGGCGCCCGACGCGACCTCTCTCACCGCCGATTGGGCCAGCGCGCAGGACGCCTGCGCGGCCCCCCAGGTCCCCGCGGTCATCGCGGTTTCCGCCGATTGGGCGTAGTAGCCGACCTTGCCGTCGATGTTTCGCGGGCATTTCTGCGCCATGCGGCGGGTCGGCCACGCGGCGGCGATGATTTCGCCCTTGAAGCCCTCGGCGACCCATTCGGCCCAGGCGGTTTCCAGAAACGCAAGATAGCCCGCGTCATGGACCTTGCGGATCGGGTCCCAATCCAGCGGCCCCGGCGCGCCCGGCGCGAACCCGGTCTCGGTCAGCCGCCGCAGGATGTATTCGACGCGCGACGGGCGCTCATACGGGGTCTGGAATTGGCCGCCCGACAACTCCCCTTGCGGAAAGTGCAGACGGTGGCGGTCGTCTTGAAAAAACAGCATTGGGCCCGGTCCGCATTTGGGCGCCGAGGATGCGGCGCAACCCGATCAGTTTGCGCAAGCCGGCGGCGCGTGCAAGCGCGGCGGTTGCGCCCGACGCGCGGGCGGGCAAGATGGGGGCGGTAAAATCAGCGGGGGCGCCATGACCACGGATATCTATGACAGGCTTTTGGCGATCGGCAGTTCGGTGGTCAGCGACGTGTTGGACGAGGCGGGGTTCGCCATCCACGCCCTCGACCCCGCCCTGCGCCCCATCGGCCCCGCGCGCGCGTTCTGCGGCCCCGCGACGGTGGTGCGGGGCGAGAGGCGCGCCGCCACCCGCACCAGCCCCGCGCCGGGCGCGATCATGCCGATTTATGCGCTGCCGACGATGGCGCCCAAAGGCGCGGTGCTGGCCTTCGCCGCGGGCGGGTTTCGCGGCGGGGCGGTGATGGGCGGCATGCTGGCCGCCGATCTGGCCGAGGCGGGCTGCGCCGCAGTGCTGACCGACGGGCTGATCCGCGATGCGGACGCGCTGGCCGCCGGGCCGATGCCGGTGGTGGCGATGGGCGCGACCCCGGTCAACGGCGCCCGGCGGTTCCAGATCGCGGCCGAAGGGGAACCCGCGCCGTTTCCGGGCCTCGACGGCGCCACGCTGATGATCCGCCCCGGCGACATCATTCTGGGGGACGCCGACGGGGTGGTGGTGATCCCGGCCGATGCCGCAGAGCGGATCTTGGACATGGCCGAAAAGCTGGCTGAGATTGAGAATGCCCTGCTGACCAACGCCGATGGCCTGAGCATGGCGGAGCGCGCCCGCCTGCGCGGCGAGCGGTTCGGCCATCTGGAATGGCTGCGCGGGGCGCGCTGACCGCCCCGCGCGCGCCGTTCAGCCCGGCATCGGCCCGCGATCGGCCAGCATGGTCCAGGTTTCGGTCAGCGCCTCTGCCCCGACGCGCAGATAGGCGCGCAGATCGACGGGGGCGTCGTGCGCCCCCTCCAGGTCGAAGGTCAGGCGCCAGCCGATCCCGCGCGCGATCGGCAGCGCAAAGGGACGGATCACCCGGCCCGCGCTGGCGCTGACCTCGAACTCCACGCCCTCTTTCATCGCGTCGAGGCGGCCGCCCCGGAAATCGATCACGTATTTATAGACGCCCTTGGGCCGCTCATCACCCGGCACGCCGCCCGCGCCGATGCGCGTGGCGGCGACGCGGGCCAGCCCTTCGGCCGCCGGATCGCGGCGACGCCATTCCAGCGTGTAATCGAAGGCCAGCGCGTCCCCGGCCTTGGGGGGCGTCTCCGGCATCCAATAGGCGACGATGTTGTCGAAAATCTCATCCGGGGTGGGGATTTCCACCAACTGGACCGCGCCCACGCCCCACGACCCCTTGGGGGTGACCCAAGCAGAGGGGCGCAGGTTATAGAACACGCCGTCATCTTGATAATTGGCAAAATCGCGGTCGCGCTGCACCAGCCCGAAGCCGCGCGGATCGCGGTCGAAAAAGCTCGCGGTGGTGACGCGGTGCGGGTTGCGCAGCGGGCGCCAGATCCGCTCTCCGCCCCCGGTGATCATCGCAAGGCCATCGCTGTCGTGCACCTCGGGGCGCCAGTCATGGGCGTCGTCGCGGTTGCTTTCGGAATACCAGTACATCGAGGTCAGCGGCGCGATGCCCAAACGCTCCACCTCGGCGCGGAAGAACAGCCGCGATTCGACGTTCATGCGCTGGCCCTCGGGCGCGTCGCGGGTGACGCCGAACCGATACACCCCGGTGACCGAGGGCGAATCGAGCCTCGCGTAAAGCGCCATGTCCTCGTCGCCGCGCTCCGCATCCGTGATCCAGAACGCGGAGAACCGCGGGAATTCCTCAGCCCGCGACAGGCCGGTGTCGATGGCGAGACCGCGCGCCGACAGTCCATATTGCCCGTCCGGCCCGTCGCAGCGGAAATAGGACGCGCCGAGGAACGACAGCCAGTCCGGCTTGCCGCCCGGCCGCATCACTCGCAGGCCCGCGAAGCCTGCATTGGCGCCCAAGCGGCGCGCCGGGCTGCCCGCGGGCATGTCGAACAGGGCTTCGTCATAAAGCGCTTCGTGCGCCATGCCGTCTTTGACGATGTGGACATGCACCGGATCGCGGGCGTAGCGGCCGAGGTGAAAGAATTCCACCGGCGCCTCGCCGTCTTGCATCGGGACCGCGAGGTCGGCCTTGAACCGGATCTTCCAATGCTCGGAATAATCGATCGCGTCCAGCGCCGCGGGGTTCGGGGTCGCGGGCGGCGCATAGGGGCGGGCGGCGGCGGCGCGGGCCTCGGCGACCAGACCGTCAAAGCTGAACGCCCGTGCGGGGCCGAGCGGCAGGCCCAGCGCATAGGCAGGCGCGCCGGGCGTCAGCGTGACGGCGCCGGCGGCTAGCGCAAGCCCGCGCATGAAGGTCCGGCGATCAAAGGAGGCGGTCAAGGTGCGGTCCTTTCAGAAGGGTGCGCGACCCGTGGAGGCGGTTTGCCGACGCCAGATATACGCGTTCGGGCGCGGCGTCCAAGGGCTGTCTCGCGCCGCCCCGCGGCATGACGTCTGAAGGGCGCCGCGCGGCCCGCCAGTGATACGTTATTTGCAAAGGCCTCTGTGCTAAGCAACACCATGATGTCACCATACCTTCCTGTCAGCGCGCCGTTTCAGGCCGCGCCCGCGACGCCGGAGACTTGGGGATGAAGGATAATCTGGGCGGCGCTGTCGGGCGGTCGGCCCACGCCATCGCCAAGGAACGGCGGGCGCGCCGGGCCGACGTGTCGCGTCTGCGCGGGTTCTGGGGGCTGATCGGGGCCTATTGGCTGTCGGATCGAAAGTGGGAGGCATGGTCGCTGACCGCCGCGGTGATCGCGCTGACCACCGCGCTCAGCAAATCCAGCGTCTGGGCGGCGACGACGAGCGCGGATTTCCTGTCCTCGCTGGCGGGGTTTCACACTGGCGATCCGGGGGCGGACCCGGCGCAGATGCTGTTGCTGAGCGGGGCTGCGTTCTTCGCGATCCATTGCGCGCGGGCGGGCGGGACTGCGACGCGGCATCTGCTCAGCACCACCTTGCACCGCCGCGCCCGCGCCTGGCTGGCGGCGCGGTTCGACGCGGCGATTCTGTCCGATGAGCGGGTCGCGCTCGACCTCACCAGCGACCGCAGCGCCGAGGCTCCGCAGCCGGGGGCTGAGAACGCGACCCCCCGTCTGCCGGACGCCGTGGACCAGCGGATCGACGTGTGCACCGACGGGCTTTACGGCGGGGTGATCGGGCTGACCATGGGGCTGTGGGGGGCGGTCGCGTCGATCGGGTTCCTTGGCGCCGCGTTGTTGGAGCGTAGCGCCGAGGTCGCCGCGCTGGAGCGATGGGGCGCCGCGCTGTCCGCGTGGGGCGGGGCGACGTTCGGGCCGCAGGCGGGCGCGATGCTGGACCTGTCGCCGGGGCGCTATGGCACGGCGGTGTGCGTGGCGGCGCTGGTGGCGGTCTATGTCCCCGTCGCCACTTTCGCGGCCTGGCGGATCGGCCGGGTGCTGGAGCGTCAGACGGTGGAGCGTCAGCGCCGCGACGGCGCATGGCGCGGCGAATTGTCGGGCATGTTCAACCGGGTCGCGCAAATGGCGACGTCGCGCGGGCAAAGCGCCCAGCGGCGGGTGAACCGAGAGCTTTATCGCGGCGTCGATACCGCCTGGGGGCGCCAGAACGTGTGGGGCGCCGCGCTGATGCTGTTCACGGACCTGCACAATTTCCTGTCGCGGCGCCTGTTCAGCTACCTGCCCGCGCTGCCGTCGTTCATGGAGGGGGGGCTGTCGTTCCGCACCTATGCCGCCACGTCGGAGCTGACCGCCGAGCTGATCAACGACATCTCGTGGTTCATCAACGTGATGCCCGCGATCGCGACCCTTAAGGCCAATGCGGCGCGGCTCATTGAACTTGCCGACGCGATCGAGCGGGTGCGCGACCGCGACCGGTTCTACCGCGAGACCGGGATCCATACCTTCAAGCGTGAGGCCGGGCCCGCGGGCCTGTCGGTCCGCCAGCTCTCTTTGCGCCATCGCGGCCATGACGCGCCCTATTTTCTGCGCGTCCCCGGTTTCACCCTGCGCCCCGGCGACCGGGCGTTCATTCGCGGGGTGAACGGGTCGGGAAAAAGCTCGCTGCTGAAAGCCATCGCGGGGCTGTGGCCCTATGGCGACGGGACTGTGGCGCTCGGCTCGGGCGCGAAATTCGTGTTCGCGGGGCAAGAGGCGGATTTGCCCGAACGCCATGCGCTGAAGGCGCTGATCGCGTATCCGGCGGCGGAGAATTCGATCACCGACCTGCGCGCCGCCGAATTGCTGTCGCGGGTCGGGCTGGGACAATTCATCGGCGCGCTGCACCTGACGCTGTTCCAAGGCCGTCCGTGGCGGCTGGTGCTGTCGGGGGGGCAAAAGCAACGGCTGGTGCTGGCGCGCATCCTGTCGCATCGGCCCGACGTGCTGCTGCTTGATGAGGCGACGGCGGCGCTCGACCCCGCCGCGGCCTTGGATTTCCACCGCGTGCTGGCGGAGCGGCTGCCCGAGGCGGTGGTGCTCGCGGTTCTGCATGGCAACGTGATTCCGATGTTGCCCGATGGCGCGCCGTTCTTCAGGTCGGTCGTTGACCTCAAGGGCGGCGTCGCCAAGATCCACCCTATCGAGCCGCATGACGCGGCGGTCGCGGCGCAATAGCCGCGGATCAGCGCCCGGAGACGCATCATCACCCTCGACCCCTCGGGCCATAGCGCCGCATCAGCCGACGCGGCATCGCTGCTCGGCCGTCTGTCCTTGGCTGACAAGATCGGCCAGCTGAACCTTTTGGCCGCCGGGCAGGGGCAGGCCACCGGCGCCGGGGGCGGCGGGGACGTGGCCGAGCGCATCGCCGCCCGCGCGGTCGGGGGAGTGTTCGGGATCAAATCCATGGCCTCGGCCTATGCGCTGCAACGCGCGGCGGTGGATGCGGGCGCCGTGCCGCTGATGTTCGCCGAGGATGTGATCCACGGCCACCGCACCATCTTTCCGCTGCCGATCGCGCTGGCCAGCAGCTGGGACATGGACCTGATCGAGCGCACCGCCGCCTTTGCCGCGGCCGAGGCGCGCCAGGACGGCATCCACCAAGTCTATGCACCGATGATCGACATCGCCCGCGACCCGCGCTGGGGCCGGGTGGCGGAAAGCCCGGGCGAGGACCCGACGCTCGCCTCCGCCTATGCGCGCGCGATGGTGCGCGGGCTGCAAGGCGATGACTTCGCCGGGCCGGGCAGGGTGGCGGCGTGCTTGAAGCATTTCCTCGCCTATGGCGCCCCGACCAGCGGGCGCGATTACGACAATGTGTCGATGAGCGCGGAGGACCTGTTCGGCGTCTACGCCGCGCCGTTCATCGCGGGGCTTTCGGCGGGCGCGCCCTCGGTGATGGTGTCGTTCAACGCGGTCAACAAGCTGCCGATGCACGCGAATGCCGGGCTGATCGAGGGATGGCTGCGCGGCGCCCGAGGCTTCGACGGGCTGGTGGTGTCTGACTATACCGGGGTCGCCGAACTGGTCGCCCACGGCATGGGGGACCGCCGCGCGGCGGTGGCGCGGGCGCTGCATGCGGGCGTCGATATGGACATGGTGGGCGAGGATTATCTGGCCGCCCTGCCGGATCTTGCCGCGAACGGCATCGACGACCCTGAAACGGGTTTGCGGCTGAGCGGGCCGGAGATCTGCGCGCTGATCGACCGCGCCTGCCTAAGAGTGTTGAAGTTCAAAGCCCGCCTCGGGCTGCTGGCGGACCCGTTCCGCGGTCTCATCCCCGACAGCCTGGCCGACCGTGCCCCCAGCGCCGCGGGCCGGGCGTTGGCACGAGAGGCGGCGGCGAAATCGGCGGTGCTGCTGCAAA
The DNA here is from genome assembly GCA_047636235.1 of Paracoccaceae bacterium. GTDB lineage: Bacteria > Pseudomonadota > Alphaproteobacteria > Rhodobacterales > Rhodobacteraceae > JBOCEF01. The sequence continues at coordinate 10,520 of JBLIKI010000077.1, forward strand.
ATCGCGGCGCGCTGCCGCTGGCGCCGGGGGCGCGGGTGGCGCTGGTCGGGCCGCTGGCCGATGATCGGTATAACATGCTCGGCACCTGGTCGGTCGGGGGGGATGCGGCGCAGGCCCCGACGCTGCGCGAGGCGCTGACGGGGCGCGTGGCCGCGCTGTCCCACGCCCATGGCGCGGATCTGGTGAGCGAGCCGTGGCTGGCGGACCGCCTCAACATCCACGGCCCCTCGGTCGCCGCAGACCCGCGCGGCGAGGCGGCGATGATCGCCGAGGCGGTGGCGCTGGGATGCCAAGCCGACGTGATCGTCGCGGCGGTGGGAGAGGCGCGGGAGCATGCGGGCGAATCCTCCTCTCGCCTGTCCCCGGACCTTCCGGCGCCGCAACTGCGGCTGCTCGACGCGCTGGCGGCCACCGGGCGCCCGGTTGTGGCGGTGGTGTTCGCCGGTCGCCCGCTGGCGCTGGCCGATGTGGCCGCGCGCTGCGACGCGCTGCTGCTGATGTGGCATGGCGGGACCGAGGGCGCGACCGGCGTCGCGGACGTGCTGCTGGGGGCGGTGCAGCCGTCCGGGCGGCTGGCGTCGGCGCTGCCCGCCCATCCCGGCCAGACGCCGCTGCACCATAGCGCTGAGGCGACGGGTCGTCCGTTCCCCGGCGTGTTCGCGAAATTCCGCACCGGGTGGCTCGATATGCAAGACGGGCCGGACCATGTGGCGGGCTTGTTCCCCTTCGGCTTCGGGCTTGGCTATCAGCCGCTGCGCTATGGGCCCCCAAGGGTGGATCGGGCCGAAGCGTCGGGCGAGGACGGCGTGATCATGGCCGAGATCGAGGTGACCAACCTCGGGGATCAGGCGGTGATCGAAACCGTGCAGCTCTACCTCTCGGACCCGGTTGCGCGGATCACGCGGCCGGAGCGGGAGTTGAAGGCGTTCACTCAGCTGGCGCTGGCCCCCGGCGCCACCGCGACCGCGCGGTTCCGCATCGACGCGGGCATGCTGCGCTATGCCGTGGCGGCGGCGGCGGATGGCGTGGCGATGGTGTGGGATCCGGGCGCGTTCACGCTGCGCCTCGGAGCCGACAGCCGCGACGCGGCGCCGGTCGCGATCCGGTGGGCGCGCTGATGGCCGCCCCGGTCGCCGGCCTGTCCGACGCCGCGCTGCGCGACCGGGTCGCGCAGGCCACCACGCTTTATTTCACCGACTGGGCGCACCCGGTCAGCGGCATGGCGCGCGAGCGCACCGGCGGGGATGTCGGCTATGACATCCATGAGACGGTGTGCACCGGCGGAACCGGCTTCGGCATCATGGCCCAGATCGTGGCGGCGGAGCGCGGCTGGCGCCCCGCGCGCGACATCGAGGACCGGGTGCGCCGCATCGCCGGGTATCTGGAAACCGCCGATAGGTTCGAGGGCGTCTATCCCCATTTCCTTCACGGCACGACCGGCAAGGCGCTAGAGATTTTCCCCGGCGACGATGGCGGCGACATCGTGGAAACCGCGTTCCTGATGATGGGGCTGCTGTGCGCGTCGCAATACTACCGCGCGTCGGCGCCCGACCTGTCAGCCCGCCTTGTCGCGCTTTATGAGGGCGTCGACTGGACCGCCCACCAGCGCGGTGGGGAGATCATGTGGCAGCGCAGCCCGAACCGCCCCTGGCCCGCCAACGCCCTTGCGGTGCGTGGCTGGAACGAGGCGATGGTGCTGTT
>JBLIKI010000078.1:0-12167 GCA_047636235.1 Paracoccaceae bacterium
CCGTTCGATCGGGGGCATGTCGGTGTCGGTCATCGGGGCCTCCTTCGGTCCATGGATGAAGTCCGCAAACTCCACCATGAACCGACGTCCTCGATGGCCAGCCCGGCGACACCGCAGGAAAGGCGCGAAAGTATACCACGTCCATGGACGCTACCTTCGATGGTCCCCCTCAAGGACGGAGAACCCTGCGCCTGAGAGCAGGCCGCGAAGCGTCTTGGCCGACACCGGATGGCTGGTCCGCTCCGCGTCGGCCACAGGCGTTGTAAACCGCATGGCAGGCTGCGCGCCCTTCACCACGCCGTAGATCAGAGATCGTTCGACGCGCCGCAGCACCCGGGCGGCCTCGCGATGCTTGGTTGCGCGGTCGGCGTCACGCCCCGCCGCCGAACGGCAGCGATAGCGCGCATGCGACCGCGAAAACCGCCTTGCCAGACAGACCGGCCACCGCGCTTTCATCGAGGGCGTCTATTTCGCTCGCCTGTTTCAGCTTGCCGCCAGTCTAGCGGATTCGGGTCGATTTGCGACCTAGCTCAGCGTTCTCCACCCTTGCCCGGCGCGCCGCCCGCCTACGGAAAAAGGCCCGGCCATCACGGCCGGGCCTTTCGGTTGCGCGGGCCGGGATGTCACGCCCCGGCGCGGTTCGCCACCAGATCGTCCACCACCGACGGGTCGGCCAGCGTCGAGATGTCGCCCAAACCGCCCAAGTCGTTCTCAGCGATCTTGCGCAGGATCCGGCGCATGATCTTGCCTGAGCGGGTTTTCGGCAGCCCCGGCGCCCACTGGATCACGTCCGGCTTGGCGATCGGGCCAATCTCACGCCGCACCCAGTCTTGCAAGGTCTTGCGAAGCGCGTCGGTCGGCTCCACCCCGTTCATCAAAGTCACATAGCAATAGATGCCCTGCCCCTTGATGTCGTGGGGATAACCGACCACCGCGGCCTCGGCGACCGTCTCATGGGCGACCAGCGCGGATTCCACCTCTGCCGTGCCCATCCGGTGGCCAGAAACGTTGATGACATCGTCGACCCGCCCGGTGATCCAGTAATACCCATCAGCGTCGCGCCGGCAGCCGTCGCCAGAGAAGTAGTAGCCTTTGTATTGGCTGAAATACGTCTCCATGAACCGCTCATGATCGCCGAAGATCGTGCGCATCTGGCCCGGCCAGCTGTCGGCGATGCAAAGGACGCCTTCGGCCGGATCGCCCAGCTGCTCCTCGCCGGTGGTTGCGTCAAGCACGACGGGTTTGACGCCGAAGAACGGTTTGGTGGCGGACCCGGGCTTGGTCGCGGTAGCGCCCGGCAGCGGGGTCAGCAGGTGGCCGCCGGTCTCAGTCTGCCACCAGGTGTCGACGATCGGGCAGTTTTCCTTGCCGATCACCTTGTTATACCAGTTCCACGCCTCGGGGTTGATCGGCTCTCCGACCGTGCCCAGAAGGCGCAAGGACGACAGGTCGTGGTTTAGCACCGGGCCGTCGCCCTGGCCCATCAGCGCGCGGATCGCGGTGGGGGCGGTGTAGAACTGGGTCACTTTGTGCTTTTCGCACACCTCCCAGAACCGGCCCGCATCGGGATAGGTCGGCACGCCTTCGAACATCAGCGTGGTGGCGCCATTGGCCAGCGGGCCATAGACGATATAGCTGTGGCCGGTCACCCAGCCGACATCCGCGGTGCACCAGAACACGTCGCCTTCGTGATAGTCGAATACCACTTCATGGGTGAACGCGGCGAACAGCAAATAGCCACCGGTGGTGTGGACCACCCCCTTGGGCTTGCCGGTCGAGCCTGAGGTGTAGAGCACGAAAAGCGGGTCTTCGGCGTTCATCTCTTCAGGCGCGCACTCCGCATCTACGGATCGCATTTCTTTGTGGAGCCAGAAATCCCGCCCCTCGGTCCACGCGACTTGGCCGCCGGTGCGGCGCACCGTAAGGCATTTGACGTGGTCGTCGCAGCGCAGCAGGGCCGCGTTGGCGGCGTCTTTCAGCTTGGTGGCCTTGCCGCCGCGCGGGGCGTGATCGGCGGTGATCACCAGCTTGGCGGCGCTGTCGTTGATCCGGTCCGCGAGCGCATCGGCGGAAAAGCCCGCGAACACGATCGAATGCACTGCGCCGATCCGCGCGCACGCCAGCATCGCATAGGCCGCCTCAGGGATCATCGGCAGATAGATCACCACCCGGTCGCCCTTCTCCACCCCAAGCTTTTTCAGCACGTTGGCGAAGCGGCAGACTTGGTCGTGAAGTTCGCGGTAGGTGATGTTGCGGCTGGTGGCGATGTCGTCGCCTTCCCAGATGATCGCCACCTGATCGGCGCGGGTCGCCAGATGCCGGTCGACGCAGTTGGCGCTGACGTTGAGCGTGCCGTCCTCAAACCACTTGATCGACACCGCGCCGTAGTCGAACGAGGTGTTCTTGACGATGCTGTAGGGCTTGATCCAGTCGAGACGCTTGCCCTGCTCGCCCCAGAACGCATCCGGGTCGTTGATCGAGGCGGCGTACATCGTCTCATAGCCCGCCGCATCGATATGGGCGCTGGCGGCGAGGGCCGCCGAGGGCGGATAAAGGGTATCGGTCATATCGGACGCCTCCGGGTTCATATGCTTGTCGCGCCAAGTGATCGCGCAAACGGGCCGCTCGGCGCAATGGCCCGAAGGCGCCGGTCCGAAGCTGGCGGGGGGCGGGTCGACGCCCCGCGCGCCGCCTCAGATCGCGAGGTATTCGTGCCGCAGCTCTTCATTGTGCAGCACTTCGTCGGCGGTGCCATCGAACACGATCTGCCCCATGTCTAGGATGATCGCCCGGTCCGCCAATTGCAACGCGGCGACCGCGTTCTGCTCCACGATCACGGTGGTGATGCCGAGCTTCTTGATCTCGGCCAGCGTCCGCTCGATCTCATGCACGATCACGGGCGCGAGGCCCTCATAGGGCTCATCCAAGAGCAGCAGCTTGATGTCGCGCGCCAATGCCCGGCCGATCGCCAGCATCTGCTGCTCGCCGCCTGAAAGGGTCACGCCCTCTTGCGTCCGCCGTTCCCCGAGACGGGGGAACAGCTCATATATCCGCTCGATCGACCAGCCTTTCGGGGGGGCGATCTGCGCGAGCTTGAGGTTTTCCTCCACCGTCAGGCCGGCGATGACCCGACGGTCCTCGGGCACGAAGCCGACGCCCCACTGCGACGCCTGCCACGCCTTCATCTCATGCAGCGGCTTGTGGTCGAGCCAGATCTCGCCCTTGGTCACCAGCGGCGAGCCGACCCGCGCGATCGAGCGCAGCGTCGAGGTCTTGCCGGCGCCGTTGCGCCCGAGCAGGGCGACGATCTCGCCCTCATGGATGTTGAAGCTGACGCCTTGGACGATATAGCTTTCGCCATAATACGCGTGGATGTCGTGGACCGAGAAGTACGCGGGCGCGGTGCCCTCGTTCTTGGCATTGGCGGCCTTGCGAACGCGCGAATAGGCGTTCTCGTCGATCACGGTCATGCGTGCGCCCCCCCGAGATAAGCTTCCTGGACCTTCTTGTTGCCCTTGATGTTCTCAGGCCGGTCTTCGACGATCACATGGCCCTGCGCCAGAACCGAGATCCGGTCCGCGAGGCTGAACACCACGTGCATGTCGTGCTCGATCACCACTTTGGTGATGTTGCGTTCGGACCCGAGACGTCTGAGCAGGTCGATCATGTTGTTGGTGTCGGCGCGCGCCATGCCCGCCGTCGGCTCATCCAGCAGCAGCAGCCGCGGGTTCTGCACCAGGCACATCGCCATTTCCAGCCGCCGCTTGTCGCCACGCGACATCGCCTTGGCCTGCATGTTGCGCTTTTCCGCCATGCCCACGTCTTCGAGGGTGTGCAGCGCAAGATCGCGGATCTCAGATTCCTTGTCGACGCCGCGCCAGAAGTTCAGCTTGAACGCGCCGTCGCGAGACGCCAGCGCCGGGATCATCACGTTTTGCAGGACGTTGAGGTCCTCGAAGATCTCCGGGGTTTGGAACACGCGGGACACGCCCATCTGGTTGATCTCATGCGGCTTGGCGCCGATCAGCGACCGGCCGTTGAAGGTCACCGCGCCGGTGTCGGGCACAAGGCGCCCGACAAGGCAGTTCAGCAGCGTGGACTTGCCCGCGCCGTTGGGGCCGATGATGGCGTGGACGTGGCCTTCCTCAACCTTGAGGTTGACGTCGTCCAGCGCCTTGAGGCCGCCGAAGCGTTTGTTGACGTTCTGGATTTCAAGAATGGTCGCCATTGCTCCGCTCCCTCACTCTGCCGGCTGGGACGCGGGCGCGCCCGCGGCGTTGTCCCGCTTGCGGGTGAACAGACGCATGATGCGCGAAGCGCCCTCCATCAGACCGCCGGGCAGGAACACCACGATGACCATGAAGATCACGCCCAGGGTCAGCTGCCAGCCGTCGCCGACGAACAGCCCGGTCAGCGCCACCACGATGTCGCGCAGCGTGTCAGGCAGGAACGAGAACACGTTGTTCAGCTCCGCCGCGTTGAACGACGAGAAGATGTTCTCAAAGTACTTGATCAACCCTGCGCCCAGCACCGGACCCAGCAAGGTGCCCGCACCGCCGAGGATGGTCATCAGCACCACTTCGCCGCTGGCGGTCCACAACATCCGATCCGCGCCCGCAAGCGCGTCGGTGGCGCACAGCAGGCCCCCGGCGAGACCCGCGAACATGCCCGAGATGACGAACGCCGCCAGCGTGTAGGGCTTTGAGTTGAGGCCGGTGTAGTTCATGCGGTTCTGGTTGGATTTGACCGCCCGCAGCATCATCCCGAACGGCGAGCGGAAGATCCGCATCGACACATAGAACGATGCGATCAGCACCACCGCGCAGACATAGAAGCCGACGTTGAACTGCAAGGCATAGCCCATGAACTCCGATTCCACGGTGGTGTTCATATTGACGCCGAAGATCGTCGGCACCGGCAATTCCCCCGACACCGCGGTGTCGAAGATCCGCGCGTCCTGCAGGGTGACCTGAAGGCCGGTCTCGCCGTTGGTGATCGGGGTCAGCACCGAATAGGCCAGATTGTAGCACATCTGCGCGAAGGCCAGCGTCAGGATCGAGAAGTAGATCCCCGACCGGCGCAACGAGATGAAGCCGATCAGCAGGCTGAACAGCCCCGCCGCGATGACCGCGAAGATGATCGCGGGGATCACGCTCATGGACAGCAGCTTATAGCTCCAGACCGCGGCATAGGACCCGACGCCGAGGAAGGCGGCGTGCCCGAAGCTGAGATAGCCGGTCAGCCCGAACAGGATGTTGAAGCCGATCGCGAAGATCCCGTAGATCGCGAACCGTTGCAGCAGGTCGGGATACCCGGCCCCGAAGGGCGCGAGGATCACCGGACCGGTCAGCACCAGGATCGAGAACACGATCAGCAGAAGGATGTCGGTGGTTTTGCTGTTGGTCATGGCTCAGGTCTCCATCACGCCTCTGCGGCCGAGCAGGCCGCGCGGACGGGTCAGCAAGATCACGACGGCCACCAGATAGATGATGATCTGGTCGATGCCGGGGAAGATGCTGGTGATTTCGTTCATGGACGCGAAGCTCTGCAAAATGCCGAGCAGGAAGCCCGCGGCGACCGCGCCCGGAAGCGAGCCCATGCCGCCGACCACCACGACCACGAAACTGAGCACGAGGAAGTCCATGCCCATATGATAGTCCGGCGACAGGATCGGCGTGTACATCACCCCGGCGATGCCCGCGACCACGGCCGCGAGGCCGAACATCAGCGTGAACCGCTTGTCGATGTCGATGCCGAGGATGCCGACGGTTTCCCGATCCGCCATGCCGGCGCGCACCACCATGCCGAAGGTGGTGAACTGCAAAAAGCTGAACACCCCCCCGATGATCACGGCGGCGAACAGAAAATAGACCAGACGCCAGGTCGGATAGACCACGGTCCCGACCTCGAAGCCGACCGCGGCGCCGAAATCCAGCATCCCGGTGAACGCGTCGGGCGCGGGCTGCGGAATCGGGTTGGCGCCGAAGCTGGCCTTGATGATCTCTTGGATCACGATGGCGAGGCCGAACGTCACCAGGATCTGATCGGCGTGGGGGCGGTGGTAGAAGTGGCGGATCAGGCCGCGCTCCATCACGATGCCCGCAAGGATCATCACCGGGATCGCGACCAGGATCGCCAGCGGCACCGACCAGTTGATAAGCGTGGTGCCGAACTGGCCGAACCATACCTCCGCGAAGGGGGTGCGGATCTCCATCGGCGATCCCCACGCGGTCAGGCGCGTCGGGTCGATGGCGATCTGCTGAAGCGTCAGCAGCTTGCGGACGGCGACGGCGCAGAACGCGCCAAGCATGAACAGTGCGCCATGGGCGAAGTTCACCACCCCCAGCGTGCCGAAAATCAGGGTCAGGCCCAGGGCGATCAGCGCATAGGCGCTGCCCTTGTCGAGGCCGTTCAGGATCTGGAGGACGATGGCGTCCATCAGCCGGGCTCCTCTGGGGTTGAACGAACGAAGGCGCGGCCGGGCGCGAAGGCCTCGGTCGACGCGGCCGCCCTCGGGGCGGCCTGGCGGGTCATGGCCCGCGGATCAGCGCGTGTGGGGGTGTCGAAAGGGTCGGGCCCGGGCGCGCACGGGGCGCGTCCGGACCCAATGGGCGTCAGGCGCCCGGGTTGCATTCACCCAGCGCGCCACCGGCGAACATCGGGTGATCCACCGGATAGGTGACGGCGGCGGCGGGAACCTTGTCCACGACTTCGAGAAGGTCGAACTGCGAGGTCGGGTTTTCCTTGCCCTTCACCACGAGCACTTCCTTGAAGCACTGGTGATCGCCGGCGCGATACAGCGTCGGGCCGTTGCCCATGCCGTCGAACTCGAAGTCCTCGAGGGCGGCGACAATGGCGCAGGGGTTGAACGACCCGGCGCGCTGCGCGGCGTCGGCATAGAGCAGCGTCTGCGCATAGCAGGTGTGCGCGGCCTGGGACGGCGGGAAGCCGTATTTCTGGCCGAACGACTTGACGAACGCCTTGGAGCCGTCATCCTGCAGCGACCAGTGCCAGTTGGTGGAGCCGAAGATGCCCTTGACCGCCTCGCCCGCGCCCTGCGCCATGAGGCGCGAGTAGAGCGGCACGACGATCTCGAACTTCTTGCCGTTGACCATCTTGTCCTTGAGGCCGAACTGCACCGCCTGGGTGAGCGAGTTCACCATGTCGCGGCCGTAGTGGTTCAGGATCAGCACGTCGGCGCCCGAGTTGAGGACCGGCGTGAGGTACTGCGAAAAATCGCCGGCGCCCAGCGGGGTGCGGACCTTGTTGACCGTGGTCCAGCCGATGGTCTCGGTGGCGGCCGCGATCGATTCTTCCTGAGTCCAGCCCCAAGTGTAGTCGGCGGTCAGGTGATACGCCTTGCGATCGGCGCCGTAGTTGGCGTTCAGCACCGGCGCAAGCGCGGCGGCCGACATGTAGGCGTTGAAGAAGTGACGGAAGCCGTTGGCCTTCTTGTCCTTGCCGGTGGTGTCGTTCGAATGGGTCAGACCGGCCATGAAGATGACGCCCATCTCCTGGCACAGGCCCTGAACGGCCACGGCCACGCCCGAAGACGAGCCGCCGGTGATCATCACCGCGCCGTCTTTTTCGATCATCCGCTTGGCGGACGCGCGGGCGGCGTCGGATTTGGTCTGGGTGTCGCCGGTGGTGAACGCGACCTTCTTGCCCAGGATGCCGGCGCCGGTCAGCGCCTTGGACGAGAAGGTCGACATCATGCCGCCATCGCCCATCCCGTTCAGATGCTCGGCGGCCAGCTGATAGGCGCGCAGCTCATCCGCGCCCTCATCCGCATAGGCGCCGGTCTGGGGCACGTTGAAGCCGAGGGTGACGGACCCGCCGGTCGGCTCGTTGGTGTAGGCATAGGCGGGACGCCGCCATAGCGTCGGCGCCGCAACGCCCGCGCCGATAACCGCACCGGTCTTCAGCACGCCGCGGCGGCTGAAATTCGTGAAATCACCCATGGAATCCTCCCGATTCGTATTGGTGCAAATCTTTGCGCGCAGCCCGCCCCGATCCCTCCCGACCAGAACGCGCCACGATTGGAGCGGGTTGGGCCCGCTCTGCGATCGATTATCAATGATGTCAGTCAAGAAATCAACAAGTCATTGACAAACCACGTTTTTTCAGTAAATTGTTTGCAGTTTGCATATGCGAAGCAGTCAAGTTTTTACCTCGCAGCGCAGCAAGGGCATGAAAATGAACGGAACATTGCCGCCACATCGCGCACATCGGCCCGCGGCGCCGCAGGCGTCACGCCGGACCCGTCGGTCCGGCGCGCGATCGACGCCCGCGCGCCCCCTGCGATGCAGCCACCATGGAGGCCCCCGATGCCCCGCACGATGATCGGCATGCGAATCCGCGAACGGCGCCGCGCGCTGGGGCTGAAACAGGGCGAACTGGCCGCCCGCCTCGGGATCTCGCCGTCCTATCTGAACCTGATCGAGCGGAACAAGCGCGGCGTCACCGCCCATCTGGTGCTTGCCGCCGCGCGCGAACTCGGGGTGCCCGCCGAGGCGCTGGACGGCGCGTCCGAGCGGCGCCTGGCCGAGCAATTGGACGAAATCGCCGCCGACCCCGATTACCGCGATCTCGACCTGACCGGCGCCGAGGGGCCGGAGCTGGTCGGCCGCCACCCCCAATGGGCGCGCGCGCTGGCCCGCGGCTGGGGCTCGGCGCGCAGCGCGCGGCGCACGGCCGCGGCGCTGTCGGACCGGCTCAGCCACGATCCGTTCCTGTCGGACGCGGTGCACCGGATGCTGACCCATATCGCGGCGATCCGCTCGACCTCCGAGATCTTGGAAAGCGTCGACGACATCGAGCCGCCCCAGCGCCGCCGGTTCCATGAGATCCTGAGCACGGAGAGCGGACGGCTGAGCCAGGTGGCCGAAAGCCTCGCGCAGTTCTTCGATCGCGCGCATGAGCCCGAAGGCCCCTCCGCCCCCGGCGAGGAGGCCGAGGAGGCCTTCGCCGCCGCGCAAAACCGCTTTGACGCGCTGGACGCCGCCGCGTCCGACTGGCGCGAGGCCTGCGGCGTGGCCCCCGGGGTCGCGGGCGGCCCGCCGCTGGGGTTGGAGCGCGCCTTGGCCGCCGCAGCCCGCGACGGTGGGATGGAGATCCTGACCGAGGACCCCGACGATCCGGCCTCACGGCTGGCGCGCGGCGGGTCGAGCACGGCGCCCGGCAAGGCCTCGACCGGCCCGTCGGGGCGGCGCGGGGCGCTGATCCTGCCGCTCGGCGCCCTTCCGGCGGAGCGGCGCGGCGCCCTGGCGCAGGCCGCCGCCCATGTCGCGCTCGGGCCCTTGGCGGCGCAGATCGCGGCGACCCTGCCGCGGTTGACCGGCGAGGCAGCCCGCCGCCGCGCCGCCGCCGCGCTGGAGGATTACGCCGCCGACGCGCTTTTGATGCCGTATCGCGACGCGATGACGGCGGGGGCGCGCCTTGGCTGGGATGTCGACGCGCTGGCGGCGCATTTCGGGGTCAGCTTCGCGCAAGCCGCGCGGCGGCTGACATCCCTGACGCGCAAGGACGACGCGGCGCCGCGGGCGGCCTTCGCGATGGTCAACGCGGCGGGGGCGACGTTGCAGCGCCGGTCCCTGCCCGACATCGCGCTGCCGCGCTATGGCGCCGCCTGCCCGCTGTGGTCGGTCTATCGCGCGCTGTCCGAACCGGGGCGCACTTTGCGCCAAGCCGCCGAATTCCCAGACGGGCAGCGCGTGGTGTTCGTGGCGCGGGCCGAACCGGCGGGCGGGTCCGGGTGGGGGCGGCTCGGCCCGGTGCGCGCCGCGCTGCTGGCGCTGCCGGGCGAGGCGGCGGCCGCCACCGTCTACGCCCCGCCCCCGCGCGAGGTGGCCGAGCCGGTCGGCCCGAACTGCCGCATCTGCGCGCGCACCGGCTGTCCGCATCGGGCCGAAGACCCGATATTCGGGGCGTGATGCGGTGCAACATCAAACGTGACTGGCAAGCGGCTTAACTCATAATTCGTTCATGTACGCTGTCTGTGAACGTTTGGCTCGGCGACTCCCAAGATCATCCTCGATGCGCCCGCCCTGACCCTCGGCGCCGTGCAAGCCATCGCCACCACCTTCACCGGACTGAATGAGGCCAACCCGACCACGGCCGGCGGCGCCGCCATGAACGGCTTTCAGGACCGGGCTAGTGGCTGGACCTTCAGCTTGGGCGTGCCGGCCATCACGGTGATCGAACGGGGCTAAGTCGTACCGACCGCCGACAGCTACCCCCAGCGGCTGTGGAACGTCGCCACCGGCACGATGCCGGCCGCGGTCACCGGGCGCACCGGCGCCGCCGCCACCACGGGGTCGGCGTTCACGTTGATCACGCCGGTCGTCTTGACCGCAGGCGACACCTATGCATCGGTTCTGCACGGACACTCGTCCGGCTCAAATTATTGGCTCAACACCGACGCGGCGTTCCGCGCGACCGGGAACATCAGCTACGGCTTGACGATTTACGGCAACGACCGCGCGACGGGCACGCTTCGGACCCTTCCGCTTACCACCTTGAACTATGGCCTGAGCGACATCGGCTATCAGCTTGGCGGCGGTTCTTCAGACGTGCCTCCGCCCGCCGCCATGCCGCTGGCGCTGCTGGGGCTCGGGGCCATCGGCTTCGTCGCCCGACGCCGCAAGGGCTGATCGGCGCCACGCGCAAAGTGGGGAAAGGGGGCCGTCACGGCCCCCTTTTTCATGCCCCCGGATGTTCTCAGATCAGCCCTTCGACATCCTCGACCGGGATGCCGAGCTGCTCCAGCCCTTCCTCGAGCATGTCCGCCAACAGCGGCTCGCCCAGCAGATAGGCGGCGGTGGGGCCGGTGCGCGCCTCGCGGGCCTGTTCGATCAGATCGTCAAATTCCTCGGCCACGCCATCGCCGCGGCCCAGCCAGAACAGCGCCACCAATTCGGCCTGCTCGGTGTCGGTCAGATCCTCGATCCAGCTGCGAATCTCGTCCGCCGAGGGGTCGTCGCCGCGGTCTTCGAGCACCGAGCCATCCTGGTCTTCCTCGCTGGAATCAGAGGTGTCGACGTCTTTGACATCGACTTCGCGCGCCTTGACGATGATCCAGGCGAGGGTCTCGAGGGGAATGTTCAGCATCGGTGGGTCCATTGGTTAGAGCGCGGCCGATCCGTGGCCCGCGCCGAGAGCATGCATGGTGCCGCGAATTGGCGCGAGGATCGAGAACAACTTGCCCCGACGCGGCGATGTTACGCCCCTTTGGCGACGCGGCGCTGGACGCCGCCCGCGCCGGGCGGTATTTCACCGGCCATGAGCAAATCGCGCGCAACGCCCCCCGCCCCCAAAACCATCCCCAAGCCCGCCGGCAAATCCCCGGCGCCGCGCCATGACGCGCCCGAGGACGCGGGAGGCGGGCGCATCATGCTCGCCACCCCGCCGCGATTCGATGCGGAAACGCTGGCGCCGAAATTGCGCGCCGCCTTGGCGACCGGCGCGGTCGGCTGCGTGCGCATCGACATGCCCGGCGCGTCCGAGGCAGAGATCCGCCGCGCCGCCGACATCCTGCGCCCGATCTGCCATGAGGCCGACGTTGCGCTGGTGCTGGCGGAGCATTTCAGGCTGGCCGCCCCGCTCGGCCTCGACGGGGTGGAGGTCGACGCCCGCGGCCCGCGCCTGCGCGACGTGCGCGCCGCCATCGGGCCGGATGCAATCCTTGGCGTCGCGTGCGGCGCGTCGCGCCATGACGGCATGACCGCCGCCGAGGCGGGCGCCGATTATGTGCTGTTCCGGCCCTTCAAGCTCGACGGCGCGCTTGGCGACGGGACCGAAGCCGACCTCGAACTGTTCGAATGGTGGGATGAGATGATCGAGACCCCGGTGGTGGCCGAAGGCGGCATCGACGCCATGGACGTCGCCGCGCTGGCGTCCTCGGCCGATTTCGTGATCCCCGCCGCCAGCATGTGGGACGGCGACATCGCCGCCGAGATCACCGCGCTGGCCGCGATCATGGACGCCGACGCCGAAGACGACGAGGACTGACCGCCCCACCGCCCCGGAGGGGCGAAGACTGACCGCCCCGGAGGGGCGAAGCTGACCGCAGGGGCGAGGACTTCACCGCCCCGAAAGGGCGGGGGCTGAGCCCGCACGGGGCCTCAGCCCCCCTGCGCCGCCCGCTGGGGGATCGGCGCGGGGGGCGG
>JBLIKI010000079.1:0-12062 GCA_047636235.1 Paracoccaceae bacterium
TGAAAGGGCGCGCGCGACAGCGCTTGTTCCGGTTATGTTCCTGAGGCATCCTGAGGGCTGTCTCAGGAGCGGCGACTCGGCATGGATGATTTCTTCGGCATGGACGATGCGGCCCTTACCGCGCCGGAACGGCGGCGGGGGCGCGGCGCGGTCTCCAACCGCTCCGGCAGGTTCGAGCGTGAGACGCGGGTCGCCTTTCAAGACGGGTGGGAGGAGGACGCGGACGACGCCCCCGCCCCGATCCGCACTCGTCTGATTGCGGATTCAAGCCGCAAGGTGATCGCGCGCACCACCAGCCCCGACCTGCCGTTCGACCGGTCGATCAATCCCTATCGGGGGTGCGAGCATGGCTGCGTCTATTGCTTTGCGCGGCCGAGCCATGCGTTCCTCGGGCTGTCGCCGGGCATTGATTTCGAAACAAAAATTCTGGTCAAACGCGATGCGGCGGCGCTGCTGGAGGGGGAGCTGCGCGCCCCCTCCTATGCCTGCGCGCCGATCGCGATCGGGACCAACACCGACGCCTATCAGCCCGCCGAAAAGGAGGAGCGGGTGATGCGCGCCGTGCTGGAGGTGCTGCGCGCCCATCGCCACCCGGTCAGCGTGGTGACCAAGGGCGCGCTGGTGACCCGCGACGCCGACATCTTGGGCGAGATGGGGCGGGCGGGGCTGGCCAAGGTGACGATCTCGCTCACGACCATGGACCACAAGCTGAGCCGCGCGATGGAGCCGCGCGCCGCCAGCCCGCAGACCCGGCTGCGGGCGATCCGCACGCTGTCGCGGGCGGGGTGCCCGGTGGGGGTGCTGATCGCGCCGGTGGTGCCCGCGGTGACGGATCATGAGATCGAGCGCTTGCTGGAGGCGGCGGCGGCGGCGGGCGCGACCTCGGCGGGCTGGATCGCGCTGCGGCTGCCCTTGGAGGTCGAGGGGATATTCGAGGAATGGCTGCGCGAGGCGATGCCCGACCGCGCGGATCGCGTGCTGAACCGAGTGCGCGAATTGCATGGCGGCAAGGCCTATGACAGCGCGTTCGGGCGGCGGATGACCGGGCAGGGGGTGTGGTCGGCGCTGATCCGGCGGCGGTTCGAAGCAGCTGCGCGGCGGTTCGGGTTGGATCGCAAGGGCGCCGCGCTCAGGACCGATCTGTTCCGGGTTCCGGCGCGGCCGGGTGATCAGCTGGCGCTGTTCTAGCGCGCTGGCGGGCGCAGGCCGGCCCATCGCGGCCCCCGCTCCGGGGTCCGCATCTGGCCCGCCCTGCACCCCGATCGCGATTGCCGCGGGCCGCGCGCGCGCCCAAGATGGGGCATGGCATTGACCGCGCGCATTCGCCCCGACCTGTCGCTTGAATCCGCGCTGCTGCGCGCCGACCCCGCTTGCGCGCCGGTCTGCGGCATCGACGAGGCCGGGCGCGGGCCTTGGGCCGGGCCGGTCTGCGCGGCGGCGGTGATCTTGGACCCGGCCGCGATCCCCGAAGGCATCGACGATTCCAAAAAGCTCACGCCGGCGCGCCGCGAGACGGCGTTCGCCGCGATCATGACCTCAGCCGAAGTCGGCGTCGGGCTGGCCGAGGTCGCGGAGATCGACGCCCTTGGCATCCTGCGCGCCAACGACCTTGCCATGGTCCGCGCGATGGCCGCCCTGCCGCGCCGCCCCGGCCATGCGCTGATCGACGGCAACCGGGTGCCGCCCGGCTGGGACGGCGCCGCCACCGCCATCGTGCGCGGCGACGGGCGGTCGCTGTCGATCGCCGCCGCCTCGATCATCGCCAAGGTCACCCGCGACCGGATCATGACCGCTCTGGCCGCCGAGCACCCGGGATATGGGTGGGAGAGCAACATGGGCTATGGCGTGCCTGCCCACCATGGGGGACTCAAGCGCTGGGGGGTGACACCACATCATCGGCAAAGCTTCGCCCCCATACGCAAGATGTTGGGTGAGGACATCTAAATAAGGTGCTGATTCACAAAGGGAATTGACGCCGAATCACCGGCGCCGCATTTTGACCTCAAGATAAACGAATCACCTTGAGGCGGAGGCGGTCATGGCCGGTGGCACAGAAAAGCGCATAGCGGCGTCGGTTGAAGGCGCGGTGGCCCGTCGCACGGGCGTGGCCCCCCGGCGTGTCAGCGCCAAAACCGCGGCGGCGGCGGACGCGGCGGTGGCCAAGGCGACGGCTCGGCTGCCGCTCGACACCATCATCGCCGGGGACTGCATTTCGGCGATGAATGCGCTGCCCGAAGGTTCGATCGATCTGATCTTCGCCGATCCGCCCTACAACCTGCAGCTCAAGGGCGATCTGCACCGGCCCGACAATTCGCTGGTCGACGCGGTCGACGACGCCTGGGACCAGTTCGACAGCTTCGCCGCCTATGACCGGTTCACCCGCGAATGGCTGGCCGCGGCGCGCCGGGTGCTGAAGCCCAATGGCGCGATCTGGGTGATTGGCAGCTATCACAACATCTTCCGCGTCGGCGCCAGCCTGCAGGACCAAGGGTATTGGATCCTCAACGACGTGGTTTGGCGCAAGACCAACCCGATGCCGAATTTTCGCGGCAAGCGCCTGACCAACGCCCATGAGACGATGATCTGGGCCGCCCGCGACGAGGTCGGGAAATACACCTTCAACTATGAGGCGATGAAGGCGCTGAACGAAGGCGTTCAGATGCGCTCCGACTGGACCATGCCGATCTGCACCGGGCATGAGCGGATCAAGGACGAGGACGGCGCCAAGGCCCACCCGACTCAGAAACCCGAGTCGCTGCTGCACCGGATCATCGTCGGCTGCACCAACCCCGGCGACGTGGTGCTGGACCCGTTCTTCGGGTCGGGCACCACCGGGGCGGTTGCCAAACGGCTCGGCCGCCGTTGGATCGGGATCGAGCGCGAGGCGAAATACCGCGACGTCGCCGCCCGCCGCATCGCCGGGGTGCGCCGGCATGAGGACAGCGCGCTCGAAGTCACGCGCGCCAAACGGTCTGAGCCGCGGGTGCCGTTCGGGCAATTGGTGGAGCGCGGGATGCTGCAGGTCGGCGAGACGCTGCTGTCGCCCAACGGCCGCTTCGCCGCCAAGGTGCGCGCCGACGGGACGCTGATCGCGCATGACCAGCGCGGCTCGATCCACCAGGTGGGCGCGGCTTTGGAGGGCGCGCCGTCCTGCAATGGCTGGACCTATTGGCACATGAAGCGCGACGGCAAATTGGCGCCGATCGATATGCTGCGGGCGGTGATCCGGGCGGAGATGGAGGCGCACTGAATTTTCATCAGCTCTGTCACGACCCTATTGGAAGCCAGCGCGGATTAGGGGATAATCCGCGCGGGCTTATTTTCGTGAAGGAATGTCTTGATGGATTTTGGCGAGGCGATTTCGGTTTGCTTTAAAAAATATGCGACATTTTCAGGTCGCGCGAGGAGATCTGAATTTTGGTATTTCATTCTGTTTTATTTTATCGGAACACTTGTGTTAGGATTTGCCGATGGAGCCATAATGGCCGTCTCCGGAGGTGGCCTTTCACCGTTGGGCCTGATTTTCGCGATTGTGATGATCTTGCCTGCGATTTCGGCGCAGGTGCGCCGCCTTCATGACATCGGCCGCACAGGCTGGTGGTGGTGGATCAGCCTGATCCCGGGGATCGGCCCGATCGTGCTGCTGGTGTTCGCTTGTCTGGAATCCGAGCCCGTCGACAACCGCTTCGGCCCGGCCGTCTGACAGGACGATCTGACGCGCGTCTTCGCCCACCCTCATTTGAGGCGTGTCATTGAATGGCGTTTAACAGTCCGTAAGCTGAGTTGAATTACGGTCTCGCGTTCGCTTGTCGCCGCGATTGAGTCGCGTTTCGTCCTAACTCGCGGCCTCCCCCTGTCAGGCGCCACCGGCAAGGTATTCGCTGTGCGCGCGACGCGCGCGGCGGCCCCCGGCGCGGAATTTTCAGGAGCCACAACGTGACCATGGTTCGAAGCGTCCGAACGGTTCTTTCCAAATACCTGACCGTTCGCGGTCGGGCCGGTCGGCCTGAATTCTGGTGGTGGGTGCTGGTCTATGCGACCGTAGTGATCGTGTTCGCCGAGGTCGACCTGTCGTTCGACGAGGCGATTTTCGGAAACATGCAAGGCATGCCGCGGCTGCCGCTGGCCTCGGCGGCGTTTTTGGGGCTGCTGCCCGCCCATGTCACGGTCTGTGCGCGGCGGCTACACGATGTCGGCTGCTCGGCGTGGCTGCTGGCGGTGGGGCTGGTCCCGGTGGTCGGGCAGATCATCCTGCTGTGGTATTTCACCAAGCCGAGCGTTGAGGCGGTCAACCGCCATGGCCGTCCGCCCGAAGGCATCACCTATTTCTGAACCGCTGGACTTTGCGCCGCGCCGCGCCACCTGATCCAAGATGAAGCAGATGAACAGCCTTCCTCAAGGATATCGCGCCCTCGTCCTCGGCTCCTCGGGCGGGATCGGGACGGCGATTCTGGCCGCGCTGGCGGCGGACCCGCGCTGCGGCGCCGCCATCGGCCTGTCGCGCAGCGGCGACGGGGTGGACGTGACCTCGGACAGTGGCATGGCGCAGGCGGCGGCGCGGCTGGCGGAGGCGCCGCTACACTTGATCGTGCACGCCGCGGGGGCGCTGGTCATCGACGGGCGTGGGCCGGAAAAAGCGCTGTCGCGGGTGACGCCCGACGCGATGGCGGCGCAATTCGCGCTCAACGCCATCGGGCCGGCGATGATGTTCAAACATTTCGCCCCGCTGGCGCCGCGGCGAGGGCGAGCGCTGATCGGGGTGCTGACCGCGCGGGTCGGCTCGATCGAGGACAACCGGCTCGGCGGATGGCTGTCCTATCGCGCGGCGAAGGCGGCGGCCAATCAGGTGATCCGCACCGCGGCGGTGGAATTGGCGCGCACTCGGCCCGATGCGGTGGCGCTGGCGCTGCATCCCGGCACGGTTCGCACGGCGCTGACCGCCGACTATCAAGACGGCCGCGCGGTGATCAGCCCCGACGAATCCGCCCGCCGCCTGCTGGCGATTTTGGACGGCGCGCAAGATAGCGGCCGGTTCTTCGCCCATGACGGCGGCGAGGTGCCGTGGTGACGCGCCCCTAAAACTTGCGCCGATGCTCGCCCGCATCCAGCGCGAGCATCAACGCTTTGCGCATCGCGGTGGGCAAGGCGTCGGCTTGCGCGCGAGCATCGCCATAAAAGCTGCACCCAACGGGCGCGGCATTGCCGCCGACGTCAGCGGCGCGGACCTCCAGTTCCAGAGCGAAATGGGTGAATACGTGGCGGGCCACCCCGACCACGCGCCAGTCGGCGGGGCAGGGGGCGGCGGCGGCGATGGCGGCGGGGGGCGGCGGAACTTCGGTCCAGTCGGTGCCCGGAAGGCCGAGGGTGCCGCCCAAAAGCCCCTTGTCCGGGCGGCGTTGCAGCGCCACCGCGCCGTCGCTGCGCAACACGGCGTAGGCGACGCCGTGGCGGGTGGGCTTGGGCTTTTTCGCGGCCTTGGCGGGAAGGTCCGCGGCGATCCCGCGCGCGCGGCCCGTGCAGCCATGGCTGAGCGGGCAGATCGCGCAGGCGGGGTTTCGCGGGGTGCAGATGGTTGCGCCCAGATCCATCATCGCCTGTGCATGGCAGCCGGGGCGATGATCGGGCGTCAGCGTGGCGGCGACGGCGTATAGGGCGGGTTTCGCAGCCGGCAGCGGGGTCTCGATGGCGGCGAGGCGGGCGGTCACCCGCTCCACATTCCCGTCGACCACCACGGCGGGGCGGTCAAAGGCGATCGCGGCGATGGCGGCGGCGGTATAGGGGCCGACGCCCGGCAAGGTCAGCAGCGCGGCTTCGGTGTCGGGGAAGCGCCCGCCATGATCCGTTGCCACCGCGCGGGCGCATTTCAGCAGGTTTCGCGCCCGGGCGTAGTATCCAAGCCCCGCCCAGGCGGCCATGACGGCGGCGTCCTCGGCGGCGGCGAGCGCGGTGACGGTGGGCCACGTGGCGGTGAAGCGCGCGAAATAGGGGCCCGCGGTGGCGGTGCCGGTCTGTTGCAGCATCACCTCGGACAGCCAGACGCGATAGGGGTCGGGCAGGGCGCCGCCGCGGCGCGCCTCGGGGCCGATGCGCCACGGCAGATCGCGCGCGAAGCGGTCGTACCAGTCCATCAAGTCAGCGCTGAGCGCGGCAGGGTCGGTCAGGGGCTGGGACATGGTTGCTCCTTGCGTCGGGCCGTGCGGTCCGCGACAACGCTTGCAGGGCGGCGCCCTGATCGCGCCGCGATCGGCGCGCAAGATGCGTGGCGGGCGATGCCGCTGAAGCGATGGGGATGAGACCGGACCATGACCGCGCAAGATGACCCGACCGACGCGAAGCGCAAGGGCGCAGCGACAGGTCGGCGCCGCGCGGCGCCGAAAGCGGAGCCGTCGGACGCGCCCGTAGCCAAGGCCGCCAAGCCGCGGCACAAGCCGATCGCACCTTCGACCCCGCGCCCCAAGGCCGCCCGGCCCGCCGCCGCCGCGCCGGACGCGCCGCGCCCCGCGGCCAAGACCAAGCCCGCCGCCCCGGCGATACGGCGCACGGGCCGAGGGTTCCTGCATGCCGCCGCGCTGTCGTCGGAGCCGGTGCGCACCGCCTTTTCCCGCCGCGGCTTTGCGGAGACCCGCGTGCTGACCGATTGGGACGCCGTGGTCGGCGAGGCGCTGGCTCCGCTGTGCCGCCCGGTCAAGGTCACCTATGGCGGGGGCGGATTCGGCGCGACGCTGATCGTGCTGGCCGAGGGTGCGCGCGCGCCTGAGGTCGAAATGCTCGGCCCCCGGATCATCGAGCGGGTCAACGCGTTCTATGGCTATCGCGCGGTGTCGCGGTTCAAGGTGGTGCAGACCACCGCCGCCATGGGGGCCGCATCGGGCGCCGAGACGGGGGCGCGGACCGGCGGCCTCGCGGAGTCCTCGCGCGGATTTGACCGCTCGGGGGCGCCGGAACGCCGCATAGGCGTCGTATCAATCAGCGAGGCGCAGGAAGTCGCCGCCGCCGTGCAACCTGTTTCCAGCGATCCGCTGCGCGCCGCGCTCGATCGTCTGGGCCGCAATATCATCAGCCGCCGCAGGGCGGCCGTGGGAAAGGACCAGCCCTTATGACTCTCTCGACGCTTTTCACCCGCCGTGTCGCGCTGTCGCTGATCGGCGCCGCGGGCGCCGCGATGACGCTCGGCGCGCCGGCCCGCGCCGGGACGCTGATGCTGGGCGAACAGAGCGAAGGGGCTGCCGACGCCCCGGTGACGGTGATCGAGTATATCTCGCTGACCTGTCCGCATTGCGCACGGTTCCATGAGACCGCCTATCAGGACCTCAAGAAAAACTATATCGACACCGGCAAGGTGAGGCTGATCCTGCGCGAGGTCTATTTCGACCGCCTCGGGCTGTGGGGCGCCATGGTGGCCCGCTGCGATGGCGGCGCGCGCTATTGGGGCTTTGTCGACCACATGCTGCGCACGCAGCAGGACTGGACCCAGACCGACGACGTCATGGCGGCGTTCAAAAAGATCGGCCGCGTCGGCGGGCTGAGCGACGAGCAGGTCGAGGCCTGCCTTGGTGATCAGGAAAGCGCCAAGGCGTTGGTGGAGCAGTATCAGGAATACCGCAAAGACCCGCGCCTGACCGGCACGCCGACTCTGATCGTCGGGGACGAAAAGATCGAGAACCCGACCTATGAGCGGCTCGCCGCCGCGATCGACGCGCTGCTGTAGGCGCCGACGCGCGAGAGGTGAGCGGGGCGGGGGAGGGGGACCTCCCCCTGCGCCCCCCTCTCAGGGCCCGGTCGCGGCGGCGGCCCCTGCCAGATGTCGTGGCGCCGGGCCGCGCAGACCCCATATCCTGACCGCCCCCGATTGACAGCTCGCCCTTGGGCGGCGGATCATACCGGCCCGTCCCGCACCGGATCCGCCCATGCAGTTCGTCAAGCTCCGCCTTCAGGGGTTCAAAAGCTTTGTGGACCCGACCGAAATGGTCATCGCCCCCGGCCTGACCGGCGTGGTGGGGCCGAACGGCTGCGGCAAGTCCAACCTGCTCGAAGCGCTGCGCTGGGTGATGGGGGAGACCTCCGCCAAAGCGATGCGCGGGGGAGGGATGGACGACGTGATCTTCGCCGGCGCTGCGTCGCGCCCGGCCAAGCGGTTCGCCGAGGTCGCGCTGCACCTTGATGATGAGGACCGCCGCGCCCCGCCGGGATTCCCCGACACAAAGGCGTTGGAGATCACCCGCCGGATCACCCGCGACATGGGATCGGCGTATCGCGCCAACGGGCGCGAGGTGCGCGCGCGCGACGTGCGGATGCTGTTCGCGGACGCCGCCACCGGGGCGCATTCCCCGGCGCTGGTGCGGCAGGGCATGATCTCTGAGCTGGTCAACGCCCGCCCCAAGGCCCGCCGCGCGATTCTGGAGGAGGCCGCGGGGATCGGCGGTCTTTACCAGCGCCGCCAAGAGGCCGAGAGCAAGCTGGCCCAAGCTGAGCAGAACCTCGGGCGGGTGCGCGACGTGGTGGAGCAGCTGACCGGCCAGATCGCCGCCTTGGTCCGCCAGGCCCGCCAGGCCGCCCGATACCGCGAGATCGCTATGGAATTGCGCGCGGCCGAGGGCGCCGTGCTGTGGCTGCGTTGGCATGAGGCCGCGCTGGCAGACGCCGCCGCCGACGCCGCCTTGGCCGAGACCGCGCGCCTGACCGGCGTGGCGCAGGCCGACCTGACCGCCCGCGGGGCCGCGCGCGAGGGGGCCGAGGCCGCGCTGCCCCCCCTGCGCGACGAGGACAACATCGCCCGCGCCGTCACCCAGCGCCTGCTGGCGGAGCGCGAGCGGATCGAGGAGCGGGACGCCCAAGCCCGCGCCGATGTCGCGCGGCTTGAAGGCCGTCTGCGCCAGCTGACCAAGGACCTTGAGCGTGAGGCGGTGCTGAACCGCGACGCCGATGAGATGATGGAGCGCCTGAATGGGGAGGAAAGCCAGCTGCGCGACCTCCATGCCGGCCACGACCCCCGCCGCGCGCTGGCGGATGAGGATGCGCGCGCGGCCGAGGATGCGCTGGCCGCGCGCGAGGCGTCGCTGGACCGCCTGACCAGCGACGCGGCGCGCCTGCAAGCCCGCCACCAGTCGGTCGCCAGGCGCTTCGACGAAACCCGCGCCGCGAGTGAGCGCGCCAACGCCGAGGCGCGGCGGCTGGCGGTTGGGGTCGATGCGCTGGAGGGCGAGATCGCGGGCGCCGAAGCCGCGCTGGATGCCGCCCGCGCCGACGCCGAGGCCGCCGAGACGCGCAGCACCGACGCCGAAGCCGCGCTGATCGCCGCCGAGGCCGCCCGCGCCGTCGCCCAAGCCGAGGACAGCGCCGCCCGCGCCGCAAGATCCGCCGCCGAGGGCGAGGCGAGCGTGCTGCGCGCGGAAACGCAGGCGCTGCGCAAGGTGCTCGACCGCGATGGCGGGGCGGCGACCCAGATGCTGGACCAAGTGCGCGCAGCCCCGGGGTGGGAGGCCGCGTTGGGCGCCGCCCTGGGGGATGATCTGCGCGCCCCGGCCTTGGGCGCGGATGCCGCCCGCGCCACCGGCTGGGCGACGCTGGCCGCCCGCGATGCGGCGCCCGATTGGCCCGAGGGGGCGGAGCCGATCGCCCCCCGCATCACCGCCCCCGACGCGCTGGCCCGCCGTTTGGCCCATGTCGCCGTCGCGCCGCAGGACGCCGGCGCCGCGATGCAGGCCGCGCTGCGCCCCGGCCAGCGGCTGGTGAGCCGGGAGGGGGATTTGTGGCGTTGGGACGGCTATCGGGTGGCGGCGGATGACGCGCCCTCAGCCGCTGCGCTGCGGTTGCAGCAGAAAAACCGGCTCGACGCGCTGTCGGCGCAATTTGCGGTGGCTGAGGCCGCCGCCGTCACCGCCGCCGCTGGCCATGAACGCGCGCGCGGCGCCCTGACCGAGGCCGCAGACGCCGACGCCGCGGCCCGCACCGAGCGCCGCGCCGCCGACCAGCGCCAGACCGACGCGCAGCGAAGCCTCAACCGGGCGGAATCGGAGCTGGACCTGCGGCATGGCAAGCTCGACGCCCTGCGTCATGCGCTGGAGGCCCGGCGAGAGGAGGCCGAGGACGCCGCGACCCAGTTCGATGAGGCGCAAGAGGCCGCTGAAGAGCTGGAGGATCTGAGCGAGGCGCAAGCTGGGCTTGAGATCGCGCGCGGCGCCGTGGCCGAGGCGCGCCACGCCCTGATGTCCGCGCGCACCCGCGCCGACGACACGCGGCGCGAAGGCGAGACCCGCGCCAAGCGCTTGGCCGATATCGGCAAGGAACGCGCGGGCTGGTCGACCCGGCTGGAATCAGCGGGCGCCCGGGTGGCCGACCTTCAGGGCCGTCTGGCGCGATCTGAAGAAGAGTTGCGCGTCGCGCGCGAGGCCCCGGACGCGGTGGCGCGCGAACGCGACGCGCTGATCGCGCGGATCGCGGCGGCGGAGGGGCGGGCCAAAGCCTCGGCCGACGCGCTGTCCTCGGCCGAAGCCGCCCTGCGCGCCGCGGAGTTGGCCGAACGCGACGCCCAGACGCTGGCGGGCCAGCGGCGAGAGGCCCGCGCCCGCGCCGATGCGGTGGCCGAGGCCGCCCGCGCCCGCGTCGCCGACGCCGCCGAGCGAGTGGTGCATGACACCGACAAGACCCCCGAGGCGCTGGGCGAAACCCTCGGCCTTGATCCCGCCACCGCCCCCGGCGTGCAGGTGACCGAGGCGCTGATCGCGGACCTGCGGCGTCGGCGCGACGCGCTCGGCGCCGTCAACCTGCGCGCGGAAGAGGACGAGGCGGAGATCACCGCCGAGCGTGACTTGCTGGCGGCGGAAATGGCCGACCTCGAAGAAGCGATATCGCGCCTGCGCCGCGCCGTCGGAGAGCTGAACGCGGAAGGCCGCGCGCGCCTTCTGGCCGCGTTCGAGGAGGTGAACGCCAGCTTCGGCGCTCTGTTCGCGCACCTCTTCGGGGGTGGCGAGGCCAGTCTGGCGCTGATCGAGAGCGACGATCCGCTGGATGCGGGCCTTGAGATCATGGCGATGCCCCCCGGCAAGCGCCTCAGCACGCTGTCGCTGATGTCGGGCGGCGAGCAGACCTTGACCGCGCTGTCGCTGATCTTCGCGGTGTTCCTCGCCAACCCCTCGCCGATCTGCGTGCTGGATGAGGTGGACGCGCCGTTGGACGACGCGAACGTGACTCGGTTCTGCGATCTGCTCGATGAGATGACCCGCCGCACCAAGACCCGGTTCCTGATCATCACCCACCACGCCCTGACCATGAGCCGGATGGACCGCCTGTTCGGCGTCACCATGGCGGAGCAGGGCGTGAGCCAGCTTGTCTCAGTCGATCTGAGCCGCGCCGCCGCGCTGGTCGAGGGCTGACGGGGGCGCCTTGACTTGACGTGGCGGGGCGGCCAAGCCTCCTCACGTCCTCGCCCTTGAAGGAGCCTTCATGTTCGTCATCCCCTTCCCGAACATCGACCCGGCGATCTTTTCCGTCGAGGTGTTCGGCATCACTCTGGCGCTGCGCTGGTATGCGCTGGCCTACATCGCCGGGCTGGTGCTGGCGTGGCGCTACGTGGCGTCGCTGATGAAGCGCCCTAGGTTGTGGCCAGGCGGCGCCGCGCCGATGACCCCCGAACAGCCCGAAGATCTGCTGACATGGATGGTGCTGGGCGTGGTGCTGGGCGGGCGGCTGGGGTTCGTGCTGTTCTATCAGCCCGCCTATTATTTCGCTAATCCGAGCGAGATTTTGCAGGTCTGGGCTGGGGGCATGTCGTTCCATGGCGGGTTCCTCGGGGTGGTTGCGGGGGTGGTGTTGTACTCCCGCGCACGAGGGCTGCCGCTGTTGCAAGTGGGCGACGCGGTGGCGATGGCGGCGCCGGTGGGGCTGCTGCTGGGGCGGCTCGCCAATTTCGTGAACGCCGAATTGTGGGGCCGGGTGACGGACGTGCCGTGGGCGGTGGTGTTTCCGAACGCCGGGCCGCTGCCGCGCCATCCCTCGCAGCTTTATGAGGCGGTGCTGGAGGGCGCGGTGCTGTTCGTGGCGCTGTGGGTCGTGGGCACGAAACG
>JBLIKI010000080.1:0-11844 GCA_047636235.1 Paracoccaceae bacterium
TCAGGTTGGTGAACTCCAGCACCTGGCGCACGGTCGCGCTAAGGCTCGCGCCATGCAGATGGCGCTGGAACGCCACCTCCAGATTCTGGCGCACGCTCAGCGCCTTGAAAATGCCCGGCACCTGGAATTTGACGCTGATGCCCCGGCGAATCCGTTCGAACGACCGCATCGCGGTGATGTCCTCGCCGGCGAAGGTGATGGTGCCGCTGTCGGGCGCATGCTCACCGAGCAGCAACCGGAAGAACGACGATTTGCCCGCACCGTTCGGTCCGATCAGGCAGTGCATCGCCCCGGCGTCCAGCGCGAAGTCAATATCGCGCGCGACGGTCACGCCGCCGAACCGCTTGCACAGCTTGCTGACTTCGAGAATCCGGGTCATCGGCGCGCCTTTCCAAACAGTCGACCGATCCGGTCCATCGCCGTGGCGACCAATCCGTCCGGTGTGACCAGCACGGTGAAGACCAGCAGCACTCCCATGACGATCAGGGCGTATTGGCTGCCGTAGATGGTCAGGGATTGGAACCCGGCGATCACCAGAACGCTGCCCAGCAGCGTCGCGGTTATATCGCGCCGACCGCCCACCGCCACCCAGATGATCGGCAGCGCGGCGGAGGTCAGGCCCATGCTCGACGGGGTGATATACTGCCCCCAAGCGGTATAGAGCACGCCTGAAAGTCCCGCCAGCGCCCCGCCCAGACCGAACGCAAGCGTTTGATAAAGCCGGATGTCGTAGCCCAGCATCTCGGTCCGCTCGGGGTTCTCGCGGATCGCCACCAGAACGTTGCCGAACGGCGCGTTCAGCGCGATGCGAAGGCCCAGATAGACCAGCACCACCATGCCGAGCAGCACGTAATAAAGCGCCGTGCCGGAATAGAGCACGATGTCGGACCCGAACCACGGCACGGTCAGCGGCGGCATCCCGGACATGCCGTTGAAGCCGTTCAGCCGCGCGTCGCCGATGCGCCATTGCGGCCCGGCGGTCTGGGACATGAACGTCTCTAGCACCAGCGTGACCGATAGGGTCACGATGCCGATGAACACGCCCTTGATCCGCCCGTAGAACATGAAATAGCCGATCAGCAGCGCGAAGGCGCCGCCAATCGCCGCCGCCAGGATCAGCGCGAGCCAGGTCAGCCCATACGCCGATCCGAGATTGATCGTGATCACGCCGTAAGCATAGCCGGCCAGGCCGAAGAACGCGGTTTGACCGAAGCTGAGCGCGCCGCAATAGCCCCAGACCAGCCCCAGCCCCATCGCCATGAAGGTCCAGACCATGAAATAGGCCGCGTTCCCGACGGTGTAGTCATCGCTGACCATCGGATAGAGCGCCGCCGCCAGCACCGCCAGCACGGCCGCCGCCCAAAAGGCCGGGCCGCGCCCCATGGTCTGCGGCCCTTCGAGCCGCGACAGCCAGACCGCCGGCCATCGCCGCGCCGGGGGGGGCGCCGCTGCGTCGGTCATCTGCGAGGCGGTCATCGCTGCCACCGTTTCACAAAGGTCGACAGGCCGCCGGGCAGGACCCGGATCACCACGATCACCGCGACCAGCAGGCCGATCTGTCCGAACAGCTGTCCATACCAGGCGGTCAGCCCGGCGCGGATGATCGCCAGAAACGCCGCCGCCGGGGCCGCGCCCACGAAGATGTCGGCGCCGCCCACCACGACGGTCACGAAGCTTTCGACGATGAACGTCGACCCCATGGTCGGCACCATCGTCATGGTCGGCGCATAAAGCCCGCCCGCAAGCCCCGCCAGCCCGGCCCCGAGGCCGAAGGTCAGCCCATAGATCCGCTTTGTGTCGACCCCGAGCGCGCGCGCCATTCCCGGGCGCTGGATCGTCGCGCGGGCCAGCACGCCGAACCGCGTGTGGTAGAAAACCAGATAGAGGCTGCCGAGCAGCCCGATCGCCGCCGCGAACAGCACCAGCCGATAGATCGAATAGGACCGATCCCCCAGCGCCATGCTGCCGAGAGGGGTGCCGACCCCCATGATCGTCGGCCCCAGCGCGATCAGCACGCCTTGCGTGGCGATCAGGCTGATCCCCCAGGTGGCGATGATCGAATCGAGCGGCCGATGATAGAGATGGCGCATCACCGTGCGCTCAAGCGCCATGCCGACCACCGCGGCGACCAGCGCCCCGCAAGCGATCGCCAGCGGCAGCGGCGCCCCGGCCCGCGCAACGCCGGAGGTGACATAGGCCCCGCACATGATGAATTCGCCGTGGGCCAGATTAATGATGCCCATCATGCCGAAAATCACTGCCAGCCCTGCGCACGAAATCACCAGAAAAGCGAAGGCATCGCCAAATTGGTATACAAAGGAAAAGATCGCTACGAAAATTTCCACTAACCACGCCCCTTGTTCTGTGAACATGTTGGGTCCGGGCGAGACCTAGGTCTCGCCCGAAACGTCACGTCTTTCAGTTCGCCGGCGGTGGGCTGGACGGGGTGTATTGCGCGCTGGGATCGTTCTTGGTCAGATCGCAGCCTGCATCGCCCAGCCAATAGGGCGCGATGTTCTCCCACACCTTCGGGAACGTGATCGAATGGTCGGCTTCGACCTTGGCCAGAAAGATCGTGTGCGACATGTGCTGGCTTTTGGGGTCGAGGCAGACATTGCCGGACGGTCCGTCGAAGCAGACGTCGCCCTTGCCCAGAACGGCGCGGATCGCGTCATGATCGGTGGTGCCGGCACGCTCAACCATCTGCTTGTAGAGGTTGACGGCGATGTAGGAGTTCGCGGCCTCCTGGTTGATATACGGCTCATCGGGGAACATTCCGCGGAACCGCTTCACAAAGTCGTTCGAGGCCGGGCTGTCGATCTCTTCGATGTAGTTGGTGGTCACGAACATGTTGGCGAGGCTCGGGGGCGTGAAGCGCTTGTGCTCATAGCCCTGACCGACGTTCACCGACGACGCCATGGGCAGGCCCACATTCGCCGCCGACGCTTGCTCATAATAGGAGGCCTGCGCCGCGCCCACCAAAAGCGTCACGACGAAGTCGGCCTCGGTCGCCTGAACGTTCTGGATGGTCTGCGAGAACTGCGACACGCCCAGCGGGATGAATTCCTCGCCGACCATCTTGCCGCCGTTCTCGGCCACGATCTGGCGCACCCATTCGGCCGAGATCTGGCCGAAGTTGTAGTCGGCGGCCAGCGTGTAGACGTTGGGCCCGTAAGTCTCCATCATCCAGGGGATCAGCGTGGAGAACTGCTGTTCAGGAACCGCGCCCGTGACGATCATGTTGTTGTCGCACACGCCGCCTTCGTACTGGTTGTTGTAGAATGCCAACCCGTCGAACTGATTCACGATCGGCCGGTACGCTTCGCGCGACGCCGAGGAGAAGCCCGCGAAAACCACGTCCACCTTGTCCTGCTGCAGGACGCGGCGCATGAATTCCTGATAGCGGCGGTTGTCGGACTGGGTGTCATAGATCACCAGCTCGATTTGGCGGCCGGCGATGCCGCCGGCGTCGTTGATCTCTTTCGTGGCCAGTTCGATGGCGTGGACCTTGACCATGGTCGCGGCGGCGAAATCGCCGGACTGGTCCTCGAGGACGCCGATTTTGATCGGCCCGTCCTGCGCCAGCGCCGGGGCTGCGGCGATGACGGCTCCGGCCAGGGCTGCGGCCAAGAGGCATCTGCGTTGGAAGATGTTCATTGGTTTGGTCTCCTGATGTACGAGGCGTTTTTTCTGTCGGTGCGGGGTTGTTTTTCGCCTGCGTCGCCGGCCTTCTGTTTGGCGAGGCCGTCGTGGGCGAGCTGCTCGCGGGCCATGTCGTCGATCGGCACGCGGCGGTTCATGGCGGCGAGGCGGAGGCGCTCATAGGCGTCGTCCTGATCGATGCCGTGGGCGTCCATCATCTCCACCACCGCCTTGGTGACGATGCGGCGTCCGGCAAGGCGCTGGCGCAGGACATCGTTCTCGCGGCTCATCTTCTGGCGCTGCTCGTGCTCGTTGACGGCCAGCAGCAGGGCGGTGAACACGCCAGAGCTGCGGATCGGCTTGAGGATGTGGCTGCTGCACCCGTGGCGGACGACGCGTGCAAGGCGGCTGGGCGCCTCGGTCCCGATCAGCGCGATCCGCGGCACGCAAGGCTCGGCGCCGCGTTGGGGCAGCCCCTCGATGGCGC
The DNA here is from genome assembly GCA_047636235.1 of Paracoccaceae bacterium. Taxonomy (GTDB): domain Bacteria; phylum Pseudomonadota; class Alphaproteobacteria; order Rhodobacterales; family Rhodobacteraceae; genus JBOCEF01. The sequence goes on from JBLIKI010000080.1 coordinate 4,130, forward strand.
CGTCTGCGTCGATCAACAGCACGTCGCACGCAAGCAGCGCGGCGCGGTCGGGATCTTGGGGGGCCAGCGGCTGAACGTTCAGCCCCAGCTTGCCGAGCACGCTGATCAGAACCCGCCGGTTGTCGTCGTCCGGGTGGATCACCAAGGCGCGCATGCCGCGAAAGTTCTGGATGATGGCGCCCTTCATCGCACCACCATTAGATGGCGGGCGCCGGACGCTGCACCCGATGCGGTCTCGGTCGCGGCCCCCGATGCTGGGCCTTGGGCGGTCGCGGCTGCGGCGACGGTATCCCAGACAAGATAGGGATCGGGCCGGACCGGCCAAGGGTCCTCATGCAACAGCTCGAACGTGCCGTTCGCGGTCGACCTGCCGATGCGCGGACGCATGCAACAATGCAGGTTGTCGGGGTCGAGCGTCACCAGCCCCTGCGGGGCGGCGAAGTGCAATCCGCGGGCCGCCTCGCGCACCTGGGCGAGGCCGAAGTCCCCGGCCTTGGCCACCGCCCGCGCCAGCAGGTGCACGGCGACATAGCTCGCCTCGGCGTCGGCGCAGGCCCGGCCCAGATGGGCGAACCGATCGTCCCATCGCGCGGTGAAGCGGTCGTTTTCGGGCGAGCGGATGGTCGAGAAGTAGACCGACGACGACAGATGCCCCGCCGCCGCATCGCCGATCAGGGGCAGCTCGGCCTCCGACAGGCTGCAGCTTGCCACCGGCATCACGCGCGACTGGTCGATCCCGATGGCCTCGGCGGCGGCGCGCAGCAAGCGGAAGAATTCATAGCCGGAATCGCCGATCAGCGTGTTGAACACGAAATCGGGGCGGTCACGCAGAATCTGATCGACCAGTGCGCCGAAATCAGTCTCACCGACGGGGAAGTACCGCTCACCCATCACGGCGCCGCCCGCGTCCATCAACGCCTCGCGCAGGATGCGGTTGTTCTCCCACGCCCAGATGTAGTTGGAACCGACGAACCATCCACGATTGCCGTGGCGGGCCAGCAGGTGACGGGCGAGGGGGATGATGTGCTGATTGGGGGCGGCGCCGGTATAGATCACGTTGTCGCTGGTCTCAAATCCCTCATAATGGGACGGATACCAGAGCAGCGCGTCATTCTTCTCAAATTGGTTCAGAACGTCTTTGCGGCTTGAAGACGTATAGAGGCCGAACACATGGGTCAGGCCGTGATCCACGAGCAGCGACTGCACCGCCTCGGCATAGGCCGAGCCGACGCCGCCCGGATCAAGCTCTACCGGGTCCAGCGTGACCGGGGCCGCACGATCGGCGTTGACCTCCTCGATCGCGAGCTGCGCGCCCGCGCGCATCGACTGGCCGACGGCGCCATAGGAGCCGCTGGTCGAGAGCAGAATGCCGAACTTGAGCGTCTTTTTGTGCATGATCCTAGCCCAAACGAAAACGCCCCCTGAAGCGGTCTAAGGGACCGCTCGAGAGGGCTGTGCTGCCGGGCGCGATAAGCGCCAAATCTGGATGGTATGTCGAAGCCACTGCGGTGGGGCAGGGCTAAGAACGTCACGGGGCGCCCGCACTGTCAAGATTTTTGACAGAAATCGCATACGTAATTAGCGCTGCGCTGAGTATGCCGAAAATCAGGGCTTTTTTCACTGTCCTTGCTGCATATCTGCTCTGCAATCGGTCACCGACAGACCTTCACGGCCTGCGGTCCTGAGTCGGCCGCGGCGGTCGGCGATGGCCCGCGCAACCGCTCGTGGTCGATGGCGTGGCGGCGGCACGGTGAGACAGGTCCTTCGGGGCGCCGCAAGGTCGCGGCCGCCCATCAAATACCCTCAGGCTCCCCGACGGTGGTGAACCGCCGGGCGGCGGATGCGGGGCGATCCGCCTTGACGTCGCGGTTTCGGACGACGGCGAGGGCGCAGGCAAAGCAACGCCGCCGACTCGGCGCGACGCGCCGCTCGGGGGCGTCGCTGAGCAATAATCGCGCAAAAATCCAGCATCTGCAGCTAAAAACGATCTAATTTTAGCCGTATCTGATTCTTAGCTGATTATTTATGCGAAATTTCTGAAAAATCTTGACGGCGAGGGCCGTCTCATGGCGGTCTGTTTCTTGCCCCACCTTCGTGGCATCGACATACCAACCAAGACTTCAGCGCGCCTCGCGCCCGGCAGCACAGCCCTCTCGAGCGGTCTTTTCGACCGCTTCAGGGGGCTTTTTTCGTTTGGTCTCGGATCATGCTCAACGCGATGCACACGATCGGCGCCCCGCGCGCCACCGGCGGCCTCCATGGCGCCGCCGACCAGGCGTTGCACCGCGGCCCTTCGCCCGCAGCAGCTCCCGGCCAAGCCGCACGACGCTCCTTAAGGTCCAAGGCGGCCCAACCGTCGTGACCAAGCACGCCGAGCCAGCCTTTCCCAACAATCAGCGACGCCGATCAGCAAAGGACAAGTCCAATGACACTCAATCGACGCACGTTCATCCGAAGCACCGCCGCCGGGGGCATCGCTCTTGCGGCGCCTTCCCTGATCGGAAGCGTGGCCAAGGCGCAGACCGGGCCGATCAAGCTGGGCAGCTTGCATGACCTCGCCGGTCCGCTGGCCGCGACCGGAGAGCCGATGGTCTATGCGATCATGCTGGCCGTGGAAGAGCTGAACGCCGCCGGCGGGCTGCTGGGCCGCGAGGTCGAGCTGATCAATTACGACACGCAGTCCAACATCCAGCTCTATACGCAGTTCGCACAGCAACTCGCCGTCCGCGACAAGGTGGATGTGATCCACGGCGGCATCACCTCGGCCTCGCGCGAGGCGATTCGCCCGATCTTCGGCCGGTTCAAAAAGCTCTATTTCTACAACACGCTCTATGAAGGCGGCGTTTGCGACCGCAACACCTTCAACACCGGCACGACGCCCGCGCAGACGGTCGAAAAACTGGTGCCCCACGCGATGAACCTTTGGGGTAAAAAGGTATATATCATTGCGGCTGACTACAACTATGGCCAGATCACTGCGAAATGGATGAAGAAATACGTTCAGGACAATGGTGGCGAGGCGCTGGCGATCGACTTCTTCCCGCTGGACGTGACCAACTTCGGCCCGTCGATTTCGCGCATCCAGGCGGCCAAGCCTGACCTGCTGCTGTCCGCGATGGTCGGCGGCAACCACACCGCGTTCTATCGCCAGTGGGCCGCCGCGGGGCTCAAAAGCGAGATCCCGATCGCGTCCACCACCTTCGGTCTCGTGAACGAGCCCGCCACGCTGGAGGATTCCGAAAGCGTCGGCGTTCTGGGCAGCTACGGCTATTTTGAGGAACTGGACACGCCCGCCAGCGCCGCCTTCGTCAAGGCGATCAAGGACCGGCACGGGGCGCAGACGCCCTATGTGAGCGAGCTGGCCGCGGCGAGCTATGAGGGCGTCCACCTCTGGGCCAACGCCGTGAAGCTGGCCGGGACCACCGATCGGATGCCGGTGGTCGAGGCGCTGGAGACCGGGCTGACCTTCGAAGGGCCGAGCGGCAAGGTCGTGATCGATCCCAAGACCCACCACGTCACCCGCAACACCTTCCTCGCCACGGTCGAAAGCCGCAAATGGAAGGTTCTTGAGACGTTTGAGCAGCAGGCGCCGCTGGACACGTCCGCGGTCTGCGACCTCGTGGCCAATCCGACCGACACCAAGCAGTACGAAATCGACATCTGAGGTCTGACTTAATGGATATCGCGATCATCGTGGGATTGGATGTCGTCAACGGCATCGCATCTCTCATCCTCATCAGCGCCGGACTTGCGGTTATTTTCGGCATGATGAAGATCATCAACCTCGCGCACGGGGAATTCCTTATGCTCGGGGCCTATGCCACGGTGCTCTCGGTTTCGGCCGGGGCGAATATATGGCTGGCCATGCTGGTCATCGCTCCGGTCTTCGTTGGCCTGGTTGGCGTGATAGTGGAACGCTGCCTGATACAGTTCCTCTATGGCCGTCTGGTGGACACGATGCTGGCGACATGGGGCCTCAGCCTCATGATCGTCGGCGCCACCACGATGATCTTCGGAAACACCATCGCCGGGGTCGCCTCGCCGCTCGGCAGTTTCACGGTCGGGGCGTTTCAGTCGAGCCTCTACACTCCGTTCCTGGCGGTGATGGCGGTCTTGCTGATGGCGACGGTCTGGGCGGTGATGCGCTACACCCGCGTCGGGCTGATCGCGCGGGCGGTGATGCAGAACCCGGACATGGCCGCCACCCTCGGGGTCAACCCGACGCGGGTCTACATGGCGACCTTCGGCGCAGGCGCGGCCATGTCAGGCCTCGCGGGCGGCCTGCTGGCGCCGATCGCGGGCGTCGTGCCGACCATGGGCGCGGCCTATATCGCCAAGGCCTTCATCACCGTGGTCGGCGGCGGCACCTCGATCCTGTGGGGGCTGATCACCGCCTCCGGACTGTTCGGGTTCATCAACCAGATCGCCGCCTTCCTGACCACGCCGGTGTTCGGCGAGGTCATCCTGTTCGTCGCGGCGGTGGGTCTGATCCGCATGCTTCCGACCGGGATATCCGGAAAATTCTTCAAGGGGCGTTTGTAATGCAGAGCTCGGGTGGAATGACCGCGGCGCTGATCGGATCGGCGATCGTCGCCGCGGGCGTCGTCGCGGCGCCGCACTATGTCGATCTGTTCCAGATCATGCAGCTGACCGTGTTCGCCGCGATGGCGGTGCTGGCGCTCAGCCTCGGGTTCATCTGGGGCTATGGCGGGATCCTGTGCTTCGGCCAGACCTGCTTCTTCGGCCTCGGCGCCTATGCCTATGCAGTGGCGGCGATCAACTTCGGCGACAGCACGCCCGCGATCGCGATCGCAATTCTGGTGCCGGTCGCGTTCGCGGCGCTGCTTGGATATTTCATGATCTATGGCGGGATCAGCGACGTGTATCTGGGGGTGATCACCCTCACGGTGTCGCTGATCCTGTTCAATCTGGTCAACTCGACCGCCGGCGATTTCTATAAGATCGGCGACGCGCGGCTGGGCGGCTTCAACGGCATGCCCGGGGTGCCGACCTTCAACATGCCGGGCGATGTCAGCTACATCCTCAGCCCAGAGGAGGCATGGGTCGCCACCGGGCTGGCGCTGATCGCGGTCTATCTGGGGCTGCGGCTGCTGATCGCCAGCTCCTTCGGGCGGATCATCATCGCGATTCGAGAGAACGAGACCCGCGCCGCCCTGCTCGGCTATGACCCGCGGGCCTACAAGCTGGCGACCTTCATGATCGGCGGGGCGGTGGCGGGCTTCGCCGGGGCGCTTTATGTCAACTGGGGCGCGTTCGTCAGCCCGACGATCTTCGCGCTCGGCCTGTCCGCCCAGATCATCATCTGGGTGATCATCGGTGGGCGCGGCACCTTGATCGGGCCGGTGATCGGATGTCTGCTGATGCAGTGGTTGGTAACCGAGATCGGATCGCAGCAGACCCTCGACGCGAACTTCATCCTCGGCGCGATTCTGGTGGTGTTCGTACTGCTCGTGCCCAAAGGCATCGCCCCCACCCTGCGGGATCTGGCGCTGACGCGGATCCGCCGCGCAACGCCCGCCGCCGCCGAAACCGCCGCGGTCGCAACCGGCGCGAAGGTGAACCCATGATCACGCCCCTGCTGCAAACCAGCGGCCTGACGATCCGTTTCGGCGGCGTCACGGCGGTCAACGCCGTGGACTTCACCTTGGGCGAGGCCGAACTGCGCTGCCTGATCGGGCCGAACGGCGCGGGGAAATCCACGTTCTTCAAGCTGCTGACCGGGCAGCTGCGCCCCTCAGAAGGCCATGTGCGCCTGCGGGGCGAGGACATCTCCGGCGCGCTTCCGCATGAGGTCGCGCGGCTGGGCGTGGGCATCAAGACCCAAGTGCCGAACGTGTTCAACGCCCTGTCGGTGCGCGAAAATCTGTGGATCGCGGCGCGGCGCAAGCATATCCCGACGGCCGCCACCGATCTGTGCGAATCCATCTTGGAAAAGCTTCGCCTCACCGGGATCGCGAACCGTGAGGTCGGGCAATTGGCGCATGGCCAGCGGCAATGGGTGGAGATCGGGACCGTGCTGGCCGGAGAGCCGGAGCTGATCTTGCTTGACGAGCCGGCCGCGGGGATGACCCATGACGAGGTTGAGCGCACCGCGGAGCTGATCCTTGAGATCAACCGCTCCCGCGCGTTGATCGTGGTCGAGCACGACATGCAGTTCATCAAGATGATCGCGAAAACCGTCACCGTCCTGCACCAAGGCGCGGTGCTGATCGAAGACGATGTCGCGGCGGTGATGCGCGATCAGCGCGTGCGGGATGTCTATCTTGGAAAAGGATTGGCCGCATGATTTTGCAAGTTGACGGGCTGCGGTCCGGATATGGCCGCATTCCCATTCTCGCGGGGGTGACCTTCGGTGTGGCGAAGGGCGAGTTCCTTGGCATTCTCGGCCATAACGGCATGGGCAAGACCACGCTGATGAACACGCTGATGGGCCATCTGCCCGCCACCGGCGGCACGATCCGCTTCGACGGACAGGACATCTCGCGCTTGGAGCCGTTCAAGCGGGCGCGGGCGGGGCTGGGCCTCGTGCCGCAAGGTCGGCAGATTTTCGCCGACCTGACCGTCCATGAGAACCTGCGAATGGGCATGGCGGGCGGCGCGCACGAAGACCTCGGCCTGATCGAGGAAATCCTCGGCCTGTTCCCCCGGCTTCAGCGGCTGCTGGACCGTCGCGGCGGGGCGCTTTCGGGCGGCGAGCAGCAGCTTTTGGCCCTCGCCCGCTGCCTGTGCGCGCGCCCCAAGCTGGTGCTTCTGGACGAGCCGACCGAAGGCATCCAGCCCTCGATCCTCGAGGAGATCGTGGACACGTTGAAGACGCTGCGCGATCGGGGGCTGTCGCTGGTTCTGGTGGAGCAGAACCTCGACTTCATCGCCGCGCTGTCGGGCCGGGTTCTGATCATCCAAAAGGGCGTGATCACCGGCGAGCTGACGCCGCAGGACCTTCAAAACCCCCAGACGGTCGCGGACTTCATCGGCATGAGCGCGGCCTGACCGCCGCGCGCCTTCCCCATGCGTCCCCCCTCCACCCTCAAAACCAACCCCACATCGACACAGAGGAAACAATCCATGTCCATCACCAGACCGAGCGTAGACCAGGTCATCGAGATTGCCGCGGGCTTGGGGATGTCCCTGACGCTGGCCGAGGCGCAAGAATATCACACGCTGATGCAGCCCAATCTCGACGCCTATGACATCGTCGATGCAGAGCCCGATTTCACGCCGCCGGTCACCTATCCTCGCACCTCGGGCTACACGCCGGGCAAGGCTGAGAACCCCCATGGCGCCTGGGCCCGCAAGGTCGAGGTCAAGGGCGCGACCGAAGGCAAGCTCAAGGGCAAGACCGTTGCGCTGAAAGACAACGTGGCGCTGGCGGGGGTGCCGATGAGCAACGGCGCCTCGACCTTGGCGGGCTTCGTGCCGGTCGCGGACGCCACCATCGTGACGCGGATGCTGGACGCCGGCGCCACGGTCATGGGCAAGGCGGTGTGCGAGTATTTCTGCCTGTCGGGCGGCAGCCACACCTCCCAGCCCTCGATGGTGCACAATCCGCGCAAGATGGGCTATTCGGCGGGCGGATCGTCGTCGGGCAGCGCGGCGCTGGTCGCGGCGGGTGCGGTGGATATGGCGATCGGCGGCGATCAGGGCGGCTCGATCCGCATGCCCGCCTCGTTCTGCGGCATCGCTGGCATGAAGGC
>JBLIKI010000081.1:0-11492 GCA_047636235.1 Paracoccaceae bacterium
GTCCGCTTCGGCCTCGGCCTCGGGGGCCGCTGCGACGGCGTCGACGGCATCCTCCGCCTCAGAGGCCACGCCGTCCTTGACCGCGCCGCGCGCGCCGGTTCGGTTGGACAGCCCGAGCCGATGCACCTTGCCGATCACGGCGTTGCGGGTGACGCCGCCCAACGCCTTGGCGATCTGGCTGGCGCTTTTGCCTTCGTTCCACATGCCCTTGAGGGCCTCGACGCGCTCATCGGTCCAGGACATCCGTCGCGCTCCTCGCATAAATTCATGTCGGCGCGCGCAGGGGCCGGTGGGGCCAGAGGCTGCGCCGGGGACGGCGGCGCCGCACCGCGGCCCGTCGACCGCTTGGGGTCTGCGGGGCGCATTGTAACCTGCGCAGCGCCAGAGGCAAGGCGGTGCGCGCGCCTGAAGCGCCGCAGGGCTGGCCAATCGCGCACCGGCGCCCCATTTTGCCCATCCGGCGCATTAGGCCCCCGCCGCATCAGGCCGCCGCCGCATCAGGAGAGACCCATGCCCCAAGCCCCGATCGACGCCCCCCGCCCCCCGCACCCGCAAGCGGGCTTTGGCGCGCGGCGGTTCGGGCGGTGGAACACGCTCGGGACTTGGACCTTGTGCGTGCGCGAGGTGCAGCGGTTCACCAATGTCTGGACGCAAACGCTGCTGGCGCCGATCGCCACCGCGGCGCTGTTCATGGCGGTGTTCACCCTCGCGCTCGGCGCCCGGCGGGGCGATGTGGACGGAATACCGTTCGTGGCGTTTCTGGCGCCGGGCATCGTGATGATGACCGTGATCCAGAACGCGTTCGCCAACACCTCGTCGTCGATCATGATCTCCAAGATCCAAGGCAATATCGTGGATACGTTGATGCCGCCCCTGTCGGCCACCGAATTGCTGATCGGCTATGCCTTCGGCGGCGTGACCCGCGCGCTGGCGGTGGCGGCGGCGGCGGGGACGGTGGCGTTTCTGGCCGCTGGGATCATGCCCGCGCATCCGCTGTGGCTGCTGTGGTTCGCCTTCGCGGGCGGAGTGATCATGTCGCTGGTGGGGGTGGTCGCCGCAGTCGTCGCCAACAAGTTCGATCAGATGAGCGCGATCACCAATTTCATCGTGACCCCGCTGAGTTTTCTGTCCGGCACCTTCTATTCGGTCGCCGCCCTGCCTGCCTGGTTCAGCGCGGTCAGCCACGCCAACCCGATCTTTTATCTGATCGACGGGTTCCGCTTCGGCGCGCTGGGGGTGTCCGACACCAGCCCGTGGATCGGGCTGGCGGTGTCGGCGGCGGTGATGGCGGGCCTTTGGGCGGTGTGCTGGCGGATGCTGGCGACCGGCTGGCGGTTGAAGGGGTGACACGAATGGGGGCGGCCCGTCGCCGGACCGCCCCCTTTCGCCTCCAAGCCGTCCCCGGCGCGGCGATCACGCCGCCTGCGACAGGCTCTCATCGGCGGACACGCTTTCCACCAATTCGGCATGCAGCGCGCGGATCGCATCGTCGCGGCGGTCGCACGGCACCAACAGCATGATGTCGACGCCGCGGCCATTCTCTTGCGCGGCCACCACGTCGATCCCGGCGGCATCGAGCACGGTCAGCGCCCGGCGCAGCGGGCCGAGGCCCGACAATTCGCGCCCGATCGCCGACACCAGCCCCAGACGGCGGGCGCGGATGCGAGCGGTGGGGAACGCCTCTTTGATGTCGGCCTCCACCCTGCGGACCCGTTGCAGCGAGCCCTGCAGATAGTGCGTGATGGTGTTGGCGTTCGAGGATTTCGCCACGATCCACACCTTGTGCCGGGTCAGCGCTTTCAAGATCTCGGCGTCATAGCCTTTGACCCCGACCATGTCCTGCTCAAACACCTCGAACTCGGTGACATCAAGGCCGGTGACCATTTCGACCCGCGCCGGGCCGCCCTGTTCGGCGTCGATCAGCGTGCCGGGGTCCCCCGGCTCGAACGCGCTGGTTACCCTGAGCGGGATGCCCGCCTGGCGCAGGGTCTTGGCGGCGCGGGGGTGGATCGCCTCCATGCCGAGGTTCGAAAGCTGATCGGCCACGTCATAATTGGTGCGGCCGATTTTGCGCACCTTGTCGGCCCCCACCACACGCGGATCGGCGGACGAGAGGTGGAATTCCTTGTGGATCACCGCCTCGGCGGCGCCGGTGCGCGCGGCGATGCGGCTGAACGTGACCTCGGAATAGCCGCGGTCATAAGTGCTCACCAGCCCCTCGCGGCACTGGGCGTAGCCGGTGACGATCGGCATTTCGCTGCTCAGATCCACGCCCGCGAAGGCGTCGTCGATCCGCTTGTCCAGATCGGGCGAGCCTTCGTCGCGCCAGCCCGACAGGTCGATCAGCCGGGCGTTCACCCCATGGCGGCGCAGGATCAGGGCGGTGGTGTGGGCGCTGTGCGCCTCGCCCAAGCCCGACAGCAATTCGCGCACGGTGGCGAGATGCTCGTTGAGCTTGAAATGTCCGTAGGAGCAGAGGCGCCCCAGATCGATCAGGCAGTTGCGCGCCCCCTCGGTCCGGTCGCGCACAAACGCGTCGGCGACCTCGCGGTCCGCCGGGTCGGTCACCAGATGCGCGTTGCGGTCCAGCATCCCCTGCGCCGCGGCGTCGAGCGCGGTCATCCACGCCCCCGCCCCGTCGCCGCCTGCGAAGGAACCGAACACGCCCGCGGCGCCGGTCTTCTTGTCCTCGAGCAGCAGGTCGGTCACGCCGCCATAGGCCGAGACCACGAAGATCCGGCCATAGACGGACGCGCCTTCGCGCCCGCCGATGAACAGAGTGTCGATCAGCTCGTCCGTGCGGCTCATGGACGTGCCGCCGATCTTCTCAACGGTGTGCTTCATGGGGATATTCCGGGGCGCTTGCACGCCATCCCGGCCTTTCAGTAAGAACAAGGGGTCGCTTCAGGCCGCATTCTCGGCGGGCGCATAGGACCCGTCAGCCTGGTGCACCTCGTTTCCGGTCACTGGCGGGTTGAAGCAGCAGGCGAACACGCATTCGGTGGTGCAGCGCAGGGTGTGCCGATCGTGAAGGTTCAGCGCGTACATCACGCCGGGCTTGATCTCATGCACCTCATGGGTGACCAGATTCTCGATCTCCCCGGTGCCGGAGATGCAATAGACGCTCTCAAAGTGGTTCTTGTAGTGAAAGCTGTGCTCAGACCCGGCCTCGATGGTGGTGATGTGAAAGCTGAAGCCCATCGCATCTTCGGCCAGCAGCATCCGCACCGAATTCCAGCGCGCGTCAGCGATCTTGCGGTCAGTGTTTTTGGCTTCGTTGAAGTCACGAACGATCATATGGTTTTCCTTTTGCAGTGAATGGGGCGGTCGGCGGCAGGATCACTCAGCGGCGATGCGGGCGCCGTCGCGCGCCGCGCAATGGGCCGCGGCGGCCTCGAGGATATCGAGGCCCTTGTCGAAAAGCTCCGCCTCGATGGTCAGCGGGGCCAGCACCTTGACGACTTCGTCATGGGCGCCTGAGGTTTCGATGATCAGGCCGTTGTCGAAGCAGCGCGCGCAGATCTCGCCCGCAAGCGCGCCGGACCCGACGTCGACGCCCTGCATCATGCCGCGGCCCTTGACGGTCGCGCCCTCAAGCAAGGACGCGATGCCGGTGAGGCGCGAGCGCAGATGCTCGGCCTTGGCGCGCACTTCGGTCTCGAACGCCTCATCCGACCAGAACTTCTCCAAAGCCACGCGGGCGGTGACGAAGGCGTGGCCGTTCCCGCGGAAGGTGCCGTTATGCTCGCCGGGCTTCCACACGTCGTGCTGCGGGCGGACCAGCAGCGCGGCGAACGGCAGGCCCATGCCTGAGAACGATTTCGCCAGCGGGATCAGGTCGGGCATGACGCCCATGCCTTCAAAGCTGAAGAACGACCCGGTGCGCCCGCAGCCCGCCTGAATGTCGTCGACGATCAGCAGGGCGCCATGCTCGCGCGCCAGCTTTTGCACGCCGCGCATGAATTCCGGCGACGCGGCGTTCAGCCCGCCCTCGCCCTGCACGCATTCCAGCAGGAACGCCGCGGGCGCGTCGATGCCCGACGACGGGTTATCAAGCATCGCCTTCATCATCGCCAGGCTGTCGACGCCCTCGATGGCGCCTTCATAGGGCATCCGCACCACGCCGGGCATGTCGACCCCGGCGCCGCCGCGTTTCCCGGCATTGCCGGTCGCGGCCAGCGCGCCGAGTGTCATGCCGTGGAACCCGTTGGTGAACGTGATCACGGTGCTGCGCCCGGTGATCTTGCGCGCCAACTTCATCGAGGCCTCAACCGCGTTGGCGCCGGTGGGGCCGGTCATCATCACCTTGTGGTCCATGCCGCGGGGCGCGAGCAAAAGCTGCTCCACCGCTTCGAGGAACCGCGCCTTGGCGCCGGTGTGCATGTCAAGGCCATGGGCGATGCCGTCGCCGGCGATGCACTCGATCAACGCGCCCTTCATGTCCGGGTCGTTGTGGCCATAGTTCAGCGACGCGCAGCCGGCGAGGAAGTCGATGTAATCGCGCCCGTCCTCATCGCGCAGCTGCGCGCCGGAGGCTGAGGCGAACACCGCCGGAAAGCTGCGGCAGTAGGTGCGCACCACGGATTCGCGGCGGGCGAAGACAGTGATGTTCGAGGGGCCTGTGCGGGTCATGGAAATTGTCCTTATCTGGGATGCGGGATCGCGCGGCCGCCGGTCGTGGTCGACGGGGCCGTCGCGGGATCGAACCGCTTCGGGATGGGATGGGGCGACGTGCGCCCCGGATCAGGCCGCCTTGCGGCGCGACAGGGCGCCGAACGGGCCGATCTGCGCCATGATCTCAGTGGCGTGCTTGCCGCCGAAATGGTCTTGGCGGGTGAAATGCGGGGCGCCTTCGATCGGCGCCTCCATGCGGCGGGCGAAGCTGCGGAACAGCGCCCAGCTGGCGGCGTTGTCGGCGGTGATGGTGGTGTTGACGTTTTCCACCCCCTCGCACGCCTCGCGGCCGATCAGGTGGTCCAGCATGCGGCCGGCGAGGCCCATGCCGCGCGCCGTCTCAGCCACCGCGACCTGCCAGACGAACAGCGTGTCGGGGGTCGACGGCAGCACATAGGCCGACACCCAGCCCGCCACCTTGCCGTCCACCCGCGCGATCACGCAGGTGTCGGCGAAGTGATCGCATTGCAGCAGGTTGCAATAGAGCGAGTTGTCATCGAGCGGCCCGCATGAGCGAATCAGCTCCCACACAGCCTCGCCATCTTCGGAGGCGGGGACGCGATAAGAGACGACCGGATCGTTCTGCTTGCTGCTACGCAACGAGTGGGAGGGCATGTGGGCCTCATAAATTTCTTCGGGAAACGAACTATACCGCATTGCGAGAAATTTTCAACCCCGAAGGACATTTAGCAAAGATGGAGCATCACACTGCCCTCCTAATAGCTGAAATTGCAGCATATTTGCTGATTAAATCAGCACCTGAAAACCTATATGCTTCGGCATTCGAATGACTACCATGCTGGGCATCCTTCGGCCACCTGCAACATCGCACTTGCGCGCCCGCCCCGCATCCGCAACCACGGCGCACCCCGGATGCGTGAGGAGACCGCGATGGAGCACCGAGTGGACGGCAGCCTGCGGGCCCTGCGCCGGATCTTGCGCGCGGCCGAGGCCGCGTCACGCAGCCTGTCGCGCGCCACCGGCATGACCGCGCCGCAGCTGGCGGTGATGCGGATCCTGTGCGAGCGCGGCGAGCAATCGCCCAAGGCCATCGCGCAAACCGTCGGCGTGGCCCAAGGCACCGCCACCGCCCTGATCGACAAGCTGGAGCAGCGCGGCTTCGTCACCCGCCGCCGCGGCGAAATTGATCGCCGCCAAATCCTGGTCGCCCCCACCCCGGCCGGGAGCGACGCCTTCGACGCCGCCCCCGACCCCCTTCATGTTCGCGTCGCCCACGGGCTGACGCGGATGGAGCCATGGGAGCAGGCGATGATCCTGTCGGCGCTGGAGCGGGTGGCGTTGCTGATGGATGCCTCGGACGACGCAGCGGCGCCGCTGCTTCATTCGGGCGACATCGCGGGGCCGGGGCATGACGGGCCTGCCTGAGGGCGCCCCTCTATGTCGTAGCCGCCCGCGCCCCCTACCCAACCCATCGCGGCGCCCCTATAGTGCGAGCGTTCAGACGACGGAGGGGACCCAATGCGCTGCCCGTTCTGCGGAAACACCGAGACACAGGTGAAGGACAGCCGCCCGGCCGAGGACCACGCCGCGATCCGGCGTCGGCGCTTCTGCCCGGCCTGCGGCGGCCGCTTCACCACCTATGAGCGCGTGCAGCTGCGCGACCTGACGGTCGTCAAACGCAGCGGCCGGCGTGAGGATTTCGATCGCGACAAGATCACCCGCTCGATCCGCATCGCCATGCAAAAGCGCCCGATCGAGGCGGAACGGATCGACCAGATGATCTCCGGCATCATCCGGCGGCTGGAAAGCACCGGCGACACCGACATCCCCTCCGAAACCATCGGTCAGATCGTGATGGAGACGCTGGCGCGCATCGACACCGTCGCCTATGTGCGCTTCGCTTCGGTCTATAAAAACTTCCAAGAGGCGGACGACTTTGAGACATTCGTCTCGCAGCTCCGTCCCCCCGGCGCGCCGGATGTCTAAGAACCGGCCCCTGACGCCGGGCCCCGACGCCCCTCGGGGCGGCGGGCGGACCGCAGGGGGGTAAATCCCCCCAAGGGCCGCACCCCCTCGCCGCCACGCCGCCCCGCCCCCGAAAGCCGCCCCGAAAGCCGCCCCCGAAAGGCCGCGATGCCCGCCACCCCCGACACCGACGCCCGCTGGATGCGCGCCGCCCTCGTGCTGGCGTCGCGCGGTCTGGGCCGGGTGGCGCCCAACCCGACGGTCGGCTGCGTGCTGGTGGCGGACGGCCATGTGATCGGCCGCGGCTGGACCCAGCCCGGCGGCCGCCCGCATGGCGAGAGGATGGCCCTCGACCAAGCCGGGCCGCTGGCCCGCGGCGCCGACGCTTATGTGACGTTGGAGCCGTGCGCCCACTACGGCAAAACCCCGCCCTGCGCCGATGCGCTGATCGCGGCGGGGGTGGCGCGGGTGATCTGCCCGCTGACCGACCCCGACCCCCGCGTGGCGGGCCGCGGGTTCGAGCGGCTGCGCGCCGCGGGCGTCGCCGTCTCGGTCGGGCTGATGACTGAGGACGCCGCGGCGATGAATGTCGGGTTTTTCACCCGCCTCAGGCTCGGCCGCCCGCATCTGACGCTGAAGCTCGCCGCCAGCCTCGACGGGCGCATCGCCACCGGGTCAGGCGAAAGCCAATGGATCTCCGGTCCCGAGGCGCGGGCCGAGGCGCACTTGCTGCGCGCGCGATCGGACGTGATTCTGGTCGGGTCCGGCACCGCCATCGCCGACGACCCGAGCCTGACAGTCCGCCTGCCGGGGCTTGAGGACCGCTCGCCGATCCCGGTAATCCTCGACAGCCGCGCGCGCACGCCGCTGACGACGGCGCTGGTGCGCGGCGCCCCGGCCCGCGGCACGATCCTGATCCACGGGCCGGACGCGCCACCCGGCCGGGCGGACGCGCTGCGCGGCGCCGGGGTCCGCTGCATCGCCGTCCCGCGAGGCCCGGACGGGCGGCTGTCGCTGGCGGCGGCGTTGCAGGCGCTGGGAGCCTTGGGCATGACCCGCGCGATGTGCGAAGGCGGCGGGATCATCGCCGCCGCGCTGCTATCCGCCGATCTGGCGGACGAACTGGTCTGGGTCAGCGCCGGGACCTTGATCGGGGCCGAGGGGCTGCCGGGCGTCGGGCCGCTCCATCTGTCGCGCCTTGCCGACGCGCCGCGGTTCGAACGGGCCGAATCGCGCCCCGTCGGCGACGATCTGCTCAGCCGCTGGGTGCGCCGCCGCTGACCGCCCCTCGCCCTTGCCATTCGCCGCACGGCGGGTATGATATTCTGAGCCTCGGGGCGCCCGACCCCGGCCAAGCGCCGGATCAGGGCTGAGACGCGCAAGCGGACCCGTTGAACCTGACCCGGATCATGCCGGCGTAGGGAGCGGCGCCCCGCGGATCAGCCCTCATCCGGCCTCCGCACGCCCTCCGCGCCATGGCAGGAGGACATGCAATGCCCAACCTTCCCCTCGCCGCCGCCCTGCTAGCCGCCTTGGCGCTTCCCGCCGCGGCTGCCGACAAGCCCGTCGTCACCGTCTACGCCTATGACAGCTTCGTGTCCGACTGGGGCCCCGGCCCCGCGATCGAGGCCGCGTTCGAGGCGACTTGCGCCTGCGATCTGGCGCTGGTCGGCGCCGGCGACGGCGCGGCCCTGCTGGGCCGGCTGAAGCTGGAGGGCGCCACCACCGATGCCGACGCGGTGATCGGCCTAGACACCGCGCTGACCAAGGACGCCGCCTCCACCGGGCTGTTCGCGCCCCACGGGCTGAGCATCGTCACCGATCTGCCAATCCCGTATGCCGACCCGATCTTCGCGCCCTATGACTGGGGCTGGTTCGCCTTCGTCTATGACGCGACCAAGGTGGCCGCCCCGCCCGCGTCGTTCGAGGATCTGATCGCCTCGGACCTTTCCATCGTGATCCAGGACCCGCGCAGCTCCACCCCCGGGCTCGGGCTGCTGCTGTGGGTGAAATCGGTCTACGGCGACAAGGCGGCGGATGCGTGGGCGCGGCTCGCCCCCCGCATCGTCACCGTCACCAAGGGCTGGTCCGAAAGCTACGGCATGTTCTTGGACGGCGAGGCGGACATGGCGCTCAGCTACACCACCTCGCCCGCCTATCACCTGATCGCTGAGAACGACGCCACCAAAAAGGCCGCGATGTTCACGGATGGCCACTACATGCAGGTGGAGGTGATGGCCGCATTGGCAGGCGCCGATCAGCCCGCCCTTGCGCGCGACTTCATCGCGTTCATGCTGTCGCCCGCGGCGCAGGCGATCTTGCCCACGACCAACTGGATGTATCCCGCCAAAACCCCGGCGGCGGGCCTGCCCGAGGGGTTCGAGACGCTGTCGATCCCCGCGAAATCGCTGCTTTATCCCGCCGATCAGGCGGATGCGGCGCGCGACGCGGCACTGGCCGAATGGCTCGACGCGCTGTCGAAATGACCGCCGGTCGCGGGGCGGCGCCGCAGGGCGCCAGCCACGCGCCGAACGTGAGGGGGATTGTTTTCATGCCAATCGGCCCCCTCAGGGACGGCCCCCTCAGGGACATCCCCGCCGGCGCCCCCCGATGACCGGCCTCTCGGCCCGTCTTCTCGCCGGCGCGCTGGCGCTTGCGGTGATCGTCGCGCTGACCTTCGGCGCCGTCGCCGCCATCGCGCTGCGCGGGTGGGAGGGGGAGGCGCCCGCCCTCGGCCCCGCCGACTGGCGCGCGCTGCGCTTTACGCTGACCCAAGCGTTCTGGTCCGCCGCGCTGTCGTGCGTGGGCGGCGCGGTGCTGGCCCGCGCGCTGACACGTCGGCGCTTTGCGGGCCGAGGGATTGCGATCACGCTGCTCGGCGCGCCGTTCCTATTGCCCGTGATCGTGGCGGTGCTCGGGATCGTTGCGGTGTGGGGCCGGTCCGGCCCGCTTAGCGCCGGGATGATGGCGCTGGGGGGGCCGAGGCTCGATATCTACGGGCTGCCGGGGGTGCTGATCGCCCATGTGTTTTTCAACCTGCCGCTGGCGACGCGGATATTCCTGCAGGCGCTGGGGCGGGTGCCGGCGGAGCGCGGGCGCCTGGCCGCCCAGCTCGGCCTGACCGGGCGCGGCCATTTCGCCCATGTCGACGGCCCCGCGCTGCGCGCCGCGGCGCCGGGCGCCTTCGCGCTGGTGTTCCTGATCTGCGCGGCGTCCTTCGCGGTGGTGCTGGCGCTGGGGGGCGGGCCGCGGGCGACGACGCTGGAGCTTGCGATCTATCAAGCGCTGCGATTCGATTTCGACCTGCCGCGCGCCGCTTTGCTGGCGCTGTGCCAGATGGCGCTGTGCATGACTGTCGGGGCGGCCGCGCTGGCGCTCGCGGCCCCGACCGGCGCGGACCCCAGCTTTGGCGCCCCGACGCGCCGATGGGACCGCGGCGGCTTGGCGACGGACCGAACCGCGCTGATCGCCGCCGCGCTGTTTCTGGGCGCGCCGATGGCCGCGGTGCTGTGGCGCGGGGGCCAGGCGCTGCTGGCCGGTCCGCCGCCGCAGGTCTGGGCCGCGGCGGGGCGATCCGCGGCGGTGGCGCTGGGATCGGCCACGCTGGCGATGCTGCTGACCGGCGCGGTCGCCGCGCTGATCGTGACGGCTGAGCGTCGCGGCGCCCCCCGCGCCGCCCGCGCGGTCGAGGCCGCCGCCGCGCTGGCGCTGGCGACCCCGCCGCTGGTGATCGGCCTCGGGATTTTCGTGATGCTGCGCGGGGCGGTCAATCCGTTCGCGCTGGCGCTGCCGATCACCGGGCTGGTGAACGCGGCGATGGCGCTGCCATTCGCGCTGCGGCTGATCCTGCCCGCGCTCCGGCAAGGGACCGCCAGCTATGGGCGCCTGGCGGATCAATTGGGGCTGCGCGGGCTGGCCTGGGCGCGCCATGCGCTGTGGCCGATGCTGCGACGGCCGCTGGGGTTCGCGGCGGGGCTGGCGGCGGCGCTGTCGGCGGGGGATCTCGGCGTCATCGCGCTATTCGCGCCGGTGGACGCGCCCACCCTGCCGCTGCTGGTGCACCAGCTGATGGGCGCGTATCGGATGGAGGACGCGGCAGGCGCCTCGCTGTTGCTATTGGCGCTGGCGCTGGGGCTGTTCGCAGTCTGCGATCTGTGGGGGAGAGGGGGCGCGCGCGATGGCTGAACCGGGGTTGGAACTGCGCCTGCGCGGGCTGACCGAGCGGGGGTTCGTGCTGGCGGGCGAGCTGTCCGTGCCCGCGGCCGCGATGCTGGCGTTGATCGGCCCGTCGGGAGGGGGGAAGTCCACCGCGCTCGACGTCATCGCCGGGTTCGTGGCCGCCGATGCGCAGGTGCGGGTGAACGGGCGCGACATCGCCGGCCTGCCCCCGGCCGCGCGCCCGGTGTCGATGCTGTTCCAGGACCACAACCTGTTCCCGCATCTGAGCGCGCGCGACAATGTCGCCTTGGGCGCCGATCCGTCGGCGCGCCCGAATGCCGCCGCGCGCGCGGCGGCGGACGCGGCCTTGGCCGATGTCGGGCTGGCGGGACTTGGCGATCGCCGCCCCGCCGCGCTGTCGGGCGGGCAGCGCAGCCGCGCCGCACTGGCCCGCGCGCTGATCCGCGCCCGCCCGGTGCTGCTGCTGGATGAGCCGTTCGCCGCCCTCGGCCCCGGGATGCGGCGCGACATGCTGGCGTTGGTGCGCCAGTTGCAGGCGCGCGCGGGCATCACGGTGGTGCTGGTGACCCACGATCCCGACGAGGCGCGCGCCGCCGATCTGGCGGCGGTGGTGGCGGAGGGGAAGATCTCCGCCCCCCGGCCGGCGCCCGCGTTGTTCGACGACCCGCCGCCGGCGCTGCGTGACTGGCTGGGGGGGTGACGTCTCAGGCAAG
>JBLIKI010000082.1:0-11304 GCA_047636235.1 Paracoccaceae bacterium
TCGCACGCGCGCCGAGACCCGTCGAACGCGCCGGACATGCCGCGCCGCCGGGTGCGGCGGCGTTTGTCGGCGGAAACCGAGACGTCATAGTCGAAGATCGATCGTGGCGGCACGCGGTGAATGCTCCGGGGTTGGTTGCGGGCGCGACTCGGGCATGCGAGCCTACCTTGTGAATTCCTGACGCCAAGTCGAAGGACGGTGAATTTGCCGAGCCCTTCGTCGCGGCGCCCCTCTCAGAGCGCAAGCCTGACTGCAAGCGAGAACCCGAGATGACCGAGACGACCTATGCCGACCGGATGCGCGCCAAGCTGATCGCCGCCTTCGCCCCCGAGCGCCTTGAGATCGAGGACCAGTCCGAAAGCCACCGTGGGCATGGCGGCTATCGCGAGGGCGGGCAGACCCATTTCCACATAGTGATCCGCGCCGCGGCTTTCGATGGGCAAAGCCGGGTGGCCCGCCAGCGGATGATCAACAAGGTCGTCGCCGACGAGCTGGCCGAGCGGGTCCACGCCCTGTCGATGACCGTCTTGGGCGCGCAAGAGGGATGATCCGCATCGCGTTGGCGCTGGCCGCCTGCGCCGGGCTGGCGGGATGCGGCGCGGTGATCGGCGTCACCGCCACGGCGGCGAGCCTTGCGGTCGATGGCGTCACCACGGTCGCGGGCGCCGCGGTCGATGTGGCGGGCGCCGGGGCGGACCTGATGCTGGGCGACTGACGCCCGCCGCGGCACGCTATAGCGGCGCCTCGAACAGCGAGACGGGTTTGGCCCGCGGCGTGGCGGCGGGTTCCGCACGGCGCGGACTGGGGGCTGGGGCGGCCTCGGGCAAAGGCACGGCGCGGCGGAACACCAGCACGCTGTGCAGCACCTCGCGCCGCCCGCCGAACCAGCCGGCGCGTTCGTCACAGGGCAGGCTTTCGGCGCGCAGGAATTCCCAGCCCGCCGCCGATTCCTCGTTCAACACCGCTTGCAGGGTCAGCGCGAAGGCGTCGGCGCCGGGGCGCACGCCCTTGGTCTTACGCTCTCGCCGCGGGGCCGCGACGGTTTTGTAATCGTATCTGGTCATTGTCCAGTCCTTCGGACCCGAGGAGGGTCGGTCGATTCTTGCGTCGTCCCGGTAACGATAGCACGGGGGGGCGCGCAGGCCAGCCTTGGCCCGCGCCGACCCGTCATTCGATGCCGAGCTTGTCCTTCACGATCTGCTGCACCGCCTGCGGATTGGCCTTGCCGCCGGTCGCCTTCATCACCTGACCCACGAACCAGCCCGCCATCGACGGCTTGGCCACTGCAGCCGCCGCCTTGTCGGGGTTGGCGGCGATCACGTCGACCACCGCCTGCTCGATCGCGCCGGTGTCGGTGACCTGGACCATGCCGCGGGCCTCGACCACCTCGGACGGCACGCCGCCTTCGGTCCACAGGATCTCGAACAGGTCCTTGGCGATCTTGCCCGAAATCACCTCGGACTTGATCAGATCGATCACGCCGCCGATCTGATCGGCGGAAATTGGCGAGGCGGTGACCGCCAGCCCCTCTTTGTTCAGGCGCCCGAACAGCTCGTTGATCACCCAGTTGGCGGCGGTTTTGCCGTCGCGGCCCGCGGCTACGGTCTCGAAGAACGCGGCGTTCTCAACCTCGGCGGTCAGCACGCCGGCGTCGTATTCGGTGACGCCGAAATCGATCACGAACCGCGCCTTCTTGTCATCGGGCAGTTCGGGCAGGCTGGCGGCGATCCGGTCCACCAGCGCCTGATCGAAGGTCAGCGGCAGCAGATCCGGGTCGGGGAAATAGCGGTAATCATGCGCCTCTTCTTTCGATCGCATTGAGCGGGTCTCGCCCTTGGTCACGTCGTAAAGGCGGGTTTCCTGGTCGATCGACCCGCCGTCCTCCAGAATCGCGATCTGGCGGCGGGCCTCATAATCGATCGCCTGTTGGATGAAGCGCATCGAGTTCATGTTTTTGATCTCGCACCTTGTGCCGAGATGGCCGAAATCCTGAGTGGCCTGATATTTCTCATACTGGCCGGGGCGGCAGACCGACACGTTCACGTCGGCGCGCAAGGATCCCTCCTGCATGTTGCCGTCGCAGGTGCCCAAGTAGCGCAGGATCTGGCGCAGCTTGCGCACGAATTCGGCGGCTTCTTCGGGGCCGCGGATGTCGGGGCGCGACACGATCTCCATCAACGCAACGCCGGTGCGGTTGAGGTCCACGTAGGACAGCCGCGGGTCGAGATCGTGGATCGATTTGCCCGCGTCCTGTTCCAGATGAATCCGCTCGATCCGCACGCGGCGCGCGACGCCGGGCTCAAGGTCCACCAGCACCTCGCCCTCGCCGACGATCGGGTGGCGGAACTGGCTGATCTGATAGCCCTGCGGCAGATCGGGGTAGAAATAATTCTTGCGGTCGAACACCGAGCGCAGGTTGATCGCCGCCTTCAGTCCGAGGCCGGTGCGGATCGCCTGTTCGACGCAAAACTCGTTGATGACTGGCAGCATCCCCGGCATGGCGGCATCGACCAGGCTGACATTGGTGTTCGGCTCGGCCCCGAAGGCGGTCGAGGCGCCCGAGAATAGCTTGGCGTTGGAATGGACCTGGGCATGGATCTCCATGCCGATCACCAATTCCCAATCGCCGGTGGCGCCGTGAAAGATCTTGGGCGAAGGGTCGCGGTATTCGAGCTGCGCCATGGGTCTTGGGTCTCCTGCTCAGGGATCGGCGGGCGGCGGGATCGGCGGGGGTCGGGGGTGGCGCGATCCACCGTCGTTTCGGGACATACCGCGCTGTGGCGGGGTTTTCCAGATGCAAGCCTGCGTTCCGGGGCGGCGAGGCGCTTGAATCAGCCTGACGTGCGGGGCAGAGTCGCACCATGGGCATCGGGGGGGCTTGGGCGATGAAACTTGCAGCAGCGCTGGCGCTGGCGCTGGCGATGGCGGGCCAGATGGCCGCGGCGGCCCCGGATGCGGTTGCGAGGATCGCGGCGGCGGGGGCGATCGACCTCGGCTATCGCCTTGACGCGCCGCCCTTTTCCTATCGCGACGAATCCGGCGCCCCCGCGGGGCTGGCGGTCGCGCTGTGCGCCGCGCTGGTCGAGGATATCGCGCAGGCGCTGGGCCGCCCGATCACGCCGGTCTGGACCGCGGTGACCGCCCAGACCCGCTTTGACGCGATCCGAGGCAATGACATCGATTTGCTGTGCGGCCCGACCACCCAGACCATCTCGCGGCGCGAAACGCTCGATTTCTCGATCCCCTATTTCATCGCCGGCGCCGGGGTGGTGTTTCGCAAGGGCGGGGCGGAGAGCCTGTCGGACCTGACGCAGGAGCCGGTGGGCGTGCTCGCGGGCACCACCACCGAGGCGCTGGCCCCCGACTTGCTCGGCCGCCATGGCGCCGCGTCGCGGATCGTGACGTTCCCCAGCCATGTCGACGGGCTTGGCGCTCTGCAAAATGGAGAGATCGAGGCCTATATCGGCGATCAGTCGATCCTCTATTACCAGCTCGGGCGGACGCCGCCTTTGGCGCCGCTGATCGTGTCGCCGGAGCTTTATTCGTTCGAGCCCTATGCCCTGACCATGGCGCGGGGCGAGATGCGGCTGCGGCTTATGGTCGATCAGGGGCTGAGCCGGATCTATCGGTCCGGCGCGATCTATGACCACATCCGCGCGACCATGGGGCGGGTGAACCTCAGCGCGCTGACCGAGGCGGTCTATGAGGTGGTGGCGATCCCGGACTGATCGGGCCAAGGGATGCGCCCTCGGGGGGGATCGACCCCCCGCTCGGCCGCCGCCGCCCCCGAGGCATGGCGCGCGCGGCAGGTGGCGGGCGGGGGCGGCGAGGCAAGCGGCGCGCTACTCCTCGGCGCCAGGCTTGCCACGGTTGGACTTGATGTCGCCGCGGTGGGTCTTCGCGTCCATCCGCCGCCGTTTCGCGCCCATGCTCGGGCGGGTCGGGATGCGCCGCTTGGGGCGGTGGCAGGCCTCGGCGATCAGGGCGACCATGCGCTCCAGCGCCTCTTCGCGGTTGCGCAGCTGCGAGCGGGAGGATTCCGCGCGCAGGATCACCGCGCCCTCGGTCGTCCAGCGCCGCCCGGCGAGGCGTCTGAGGCGCGCTTTCACGGGGGCGGGCAGGTTGGGGGACCGCTCCGCCTCAAAGCGCAGCTCCACCGCCGTCTCCACTTTGTTGACGTTCTGGCCGCCGGGGCCGGAGGAGCGGGTGAAGCTTTCGGTCAGCTCCCACTCCGCGATCGAGATGTCATCGGTGATGCGGATCATGGGGCGGGGGACCGGGGGCAGGGGGCGATGAAAGCGGGCGCGAGGCCCCGATATGGACCGCCTTGGCCTGCGGCGCCAGCCTTTGCGCGGGGAAAACCGTCGGCGAGGGGCCGAGGGACGCCGACCGGGCGTGGCTGCAATAAGAAAGGGCCGCGGATTTCTCCGCGGCCCCGAACCCCCGCCCTTGCGGGGCGGGGGGCGTGAGGTCGGAACCGACGATGATGGGCGGCGCGTGGCGCCGCGCTCGTACCGTCGGAAGAGAGGCTGCTCCCTTAGCCGTGGTCTCCGAGCGCAAACCCCATCGTCGGTCCCATGTGCTCACTGACCATAGAGTCACCTCCTTTCAATTGTTAAAGCCTGACACTGATGTTGCCGAGAGGATCGGCGCCTGTAAAGCGTCGCGTGCGCCTGCGGCCCAGAAAGTTCCGTGCAATTCGATCAATACGAAAAACCCGCCCCGACAGGCGGGACGGGTGTTCGCAGGCCGGAAAAAGCCGAGGTTCAGGCCGCCATGCGGACCGACAACGCCCGGAACGGGACCAGCGCGACCGCCGCCAGCGCCAGCTTCACCC
Source organism: Paracoccaceae bacterium (assembly GCA_047636235.1). Classification (GTDB taxonomy): domain Bacteria; phylum Pseudomonadota; class Alphaproteobacteria; order Rhodobacterales; family Rhodobacteraceae; genus JBOCEF01. The sequence continues at coordinate 4,838 of JBLIKI010000082.1, forward strand.
CGAAATCGGCGACCGCAAGGCTGACCCACAGCGGCGCCATCGGCCCGACGCCGAGGAGCGGAACCGCCTCGGCGGCCCAGGACACGTCCTCGCCCGGTGCGATGAACGCCAGCGCGCCCGAGAACGCGATCGAGAAGAACAGCGCCGTGTCGATGGCCGAGCCCGCAAGCGAGCTGACCAGCGGCGCGCGCCACCACGACCCGCCGCGCAGCCGGTCGAACACCGTCACGTCCAGCATCTGCGCCGCAAGGAACGCGAGGCCCGAGCCAAGCGCGATCCGGAACGTCGTGGCCCCGAAGCCCGCGGCGATGAACGAGCACGCGACCCCGGCCACGAAGCCCGCCGCCACCACCTTGCGCGCCGCCCGCACGCCAAGCGCGCGGTTGCACAGATCGGTCACTAGGAACGCGAGCGGATAGGTGAACGCGCCCCAGGTCAGCCAGTCGCCGAACAGGTGCTGCACGAGGATGTTGGACGCCGCCACCACGGCGGTCATCGCAAGCACGCCGTAAAGGATGCCGCGAGGCATGGATCGGATCATGGGGCAGGCTCCGGCAAGGGGGGATCAAGCCGCGGCGGATACTCGCAAGCCGAGCTATTCGCAAGGGCGCGCATGGATAAGGGCCGCGCGGGGACGCGGCCCTTTGTCGGTCGGCGCGTGCCGATCAGGCCGACAGCATCCCCAGCGCCTGAAGATAGAGGTCCAGCATCGCCTCTTCCTCGGACCGGTCCTCGGCCGATTTCTTGCGCAAGCTCACGACCTTGCGCAGGATCTTGACGTCAAAGCCGTTGCCCTTGGCCTCGGCGTAGACCTCTTTGATCTGCTCGGCGACCTCTTTCTTCTCTTCTTCGAGGCGCTCAATCCGCTCCACGATGCTGCGAAGCTGCGAGCCGTGCACGGTGGCGGTGGAAACGCTGTCCTGTTCGTCGTCGAGCATTGGAAGTCTCCGCAAAGGGGTCTGAGTCGGGCTGAGAGCGCGAGCGCGGGACGCTACGCCCCGCCGCCCCCGCGGGCAAGGCGCCGCTGGGGTGAAAGCGGGGGCGAAACCGGGTGGCGGTCAGTGCGCGGGGCGGTTCTTGTCGAAGGTGGCCTGCTGGTCGGCCCCGGCCTCGGTCTGGTGCTTGTCGCGCCAGTCGTCATAGGGCTCGCCATAGACGATCTCGCGCCCTTGGTCCTTGGTGACGGTGACGCCGTGGTCCTCGGCGGCCTCTTGCCACCACCGGCTCAGGCAGTTGCGGCAGAACCCCGACAGGTTCATCAGGTCGATATTCTGCACATCGGTGCGCGCCATCAGATGGTCGCGCAGGCGGCGATAGACGGCGGCCTCGATCTTGTCGCGGGCGGCGTCGTCAAGCTTGGGAAGGGTCTGGGTCATCGGGTCCTCCGGTGGGTGGGGCGGGTCAGGCCGCCGGGATGCGGGCCATCGCCGCGCGCACGATCGGCAAGAGACGCTCGGCCCAGGCGATCTGCTGGGCCTCGGTCTCGATCAAATCGTTGCGGATTTCCAAAAGCGCGTGCGGAAGGCCGGGCAGGGTGCCGTGCTCCCACATCGTGTCGCCCGCAAGATGGCCCTCATAGGGTTCGTTGTCGCCGACCACGAGGTCGGGCTCGGCGCGCAACAGCTCGATGAGCGGCACGGCGAGGCGCGGGTCGCGGTCCCACAGCACGCCTGCGTGCCACGGGCGGGGCGGGCGGCCGCGCAGTTGCGGCGTGTAGGAATGGATCGATAGCAGCGCGGGGCCGGACACGTCCGCGCCCAGCCGCGCCTGCGCCGCGCCGCCCAGCCGCGCCTGCGCCGCGATGATCTGCGCGCGGATCGCGCGGTGATAGGGGCGGTGCCAGGCGTCAAGGCGTGCCTCCACCTCCTGATGCCCTGCGTGGCGGTTGGCGGGGATGACCGAGCCGTCATAGAGTTGCATCACCAGCGTCGGGTCGTCCTCGCCCCGGTTCGGGTCGATCACAAGGCGTGAGAACGTCGACAGCACCGCGGGCGCATCCATCAGCCGCGCCAGCGCCAGCGTGACCCCGCGCGCGCCGACGTCATAGGCGATGTGGCGGGCCATATCCTCTGGCGGCAGACCCAGATCGCCGCCGTTGATCGCATCGGGCACGGCGTTGGACGCGTGGTCGCACAGCAGCAACAGCGCCGGGGCGCCGTCTGGGTTGAAGATCTCGTAAGCGGACATGGCGGACATATAAGGCTCCGGCGCCGGAGGAAGGGGGCGGGGGGGCGCCGCGCCTCAGACAATAGACCCGCGCCCCGCGCCCGCAAGGGGCGGTGCGCCGCGGGCGCCGATTGGTTGAGGCCGCGCAATCATCTGGCCGGTCCCGCGCGGGTTACGCATCAATATGTCTGGCATTTTCCGTGCCTTCGCGCCCGCGGCGCTGCTATACCTGCTGGCGGCCCACTCCTTATTCTTTGCAGACCTGAGGTTTTCATGCGTCGCAACCGAAACGTTAAGATCGTCGCCACGCTGGGCCCGGCATCGTCCGAGCGCAGCGTCATCCGCGCCCTGTTCGAAGCGGGCGCCGATGTGTTCCGCCTGAACATGTCCCACGGCGCCCACGAGGATATCGCCGAGCGGCACCGCATCATCCGCGAGATCGAGCATGAGGTCGGGCGCCCGATCTGCATCCTCGCCGACCTTCAAGGCCCCAAGCTGCGGGTCGGCGCGTTCAAGGACGGCCCCCAGACGCTGGTGACCGGCGAGGCGTTCCGCCTCGACCTGGCCGACGCGCCGGGGGATTTGACCCGCGTGCAGCTGCCGCATCCTGAGATTTTCGCCGCGATCCAGCCCGGATCGCAGCTTTTGGTCAATGACGGTGCGATTCGCCTGCGCGTGACGCGCTGCGACGCCGAAAGCGCGGATTGCGAGATTTTGGTCGGCGGCGTGATCTCCGACCGCAAGGGCGTGAACGTGCCCGACGTGGTGCTGCCGATCCCGGCGCTGACCGAGAAGGACCGCCGAGATCTGGAATTCGTCTGCCGCCTCGGGGTCGAATGGCTTGCGCTCAGCTTCGTGCAGCGGCCCGAGGACGTGATCGAGGGCAAGACGCTGGCCGCCGGCCGCGCCGCGATCATCGCCAAGATCGAAAAGCCCGCCGCGGTGGCCGCGATCGACGCGATCCTGGCCGAGGCGGACGGGATCATGGTCGCGCGCGGCGATCTCGGCGTGGAAATGCCGATCACCAAGGTGCCGCCGATTCAGCGCCGCCTGCTGCAGCTGTGCCATGACGCCGGCAAACCGGTGATCGTGGCGACTCAGATGCTCGAGAGCATGATCTCCGCCCCGGTGCCGACCCGGGCCGAGGTGTCGGACGTCGCCACCGCGATCTATCACGGCGCCGATGCGGTGATGCTGTCGGCCGAAAGCGCCGCGGGCAAGTTCCCGATCGAGGCGGTTGCCACCATGAACGCCATCGCCGAAGAGGTCGAGGCCGACCCCTATTGGCGCGAGCGGATGGATGCGTCGCGCACCAAGGCCCGCACCCGGGTCAGCGACGCGATCACCGCCGCGGCGCGCGAGGTGGCCGAGACCACCGAGGTCGCGGCGATCTGCTGCTTCACCCACCGCGGCACCACGGCGATGCTGACGGCGCGCGAACGCCCGCGGGTGCCGATCATCGCGCTAACGCCGTTCATCTCAACCGCGCGGCGGCTGTCGCTGGTGTGGGGCCTGCACTGCATCCACACCCATGAGGTGGAGCGGTTCAAGCTCGCGGTCGTCTCGGCGGCCCGCGCGGCGCTGCAATCGGGCATCGCGAACGAGGACGACCGGATCGTGGTGATCGCGGGCATCCCGTTCAACACGCCCGGGTCTACCAACATCCTGCGCGTCGCCCCGGTGCGCGAAAAGCTGATCTTCGAGGGCGAGCCGGAGTGATCCGGGCGCTTTGAGGAATAGGGGGCGCTCCGGCATCGGGGCGCCCTTTTTGGTTGCAGAGTCGTCTAGCGTAGGTGGCCCGGCGATGTCCGAGCATGTCAGAAAGTCATCCCAAGAGGTCGAGATCGACCACCTGCTGGCCGAGGAGTTCACCTGCGATCCGTCCTTCGTAGAGCGGTTCGTGGCGGCCGCGGGCCTGCCCTGCGCAGGTTTCAGCATCGGGGACGTCGTGGCCGAGCCGAGCCTCGGCGGCCTAGGCTATGGCGATCTGTTGGTGGACGGGGTCGTGGACGGGCGCCGCGTCGCCCTGCTGATCGAGGACAAGATCACCGCCGGTCCCGCCGTGCGCCAAGCGGCGCGCTATGCCGAGCATGCGGCGCGGATGCAAGGCGGGGACTGGGATCAGGTGTGGACCGTCCTCGTGGCCCCGCGCGGCTATGTCGGAGAGCGGGCGGATTATGACGCCTTCGTCGATCTGGAAACGGTGGCGGAGCTGCTGCGCTCGGACGATGCGGCGCGGCTGGCGTTCCGCCGCGCCATCGTCCAGCGGGCGCTGGGCAAGCGCGCCGCGTCCGGTGTGAAGGTGGCCGATGTCGCGCTGCACGCCATGCGGACGGAATAGCGGGCGTTCTCGCAGGCGTGGGCGGAGGAGACCGGCAGCCCCGTGGTCTTTCCGACGGTGCGCGAGCGCTATTATGACGGCGAAAGCCATGTCTACGACATCCGCTTTGGCGCGCTTCCCGATCATGTCACCTTGCGCCACCGGCTTTGGCTGGGCGTGAAAGAGGTCGAGGGGCAGGTGGACCTGATCATCTCGCCCGCGGATGACGCCGAGCGGGCCTTTGCGCTTGGCGCCGCGCCCGAGGGGGCGGTTGCGGCGGACTTCTCCAAAGCCAAAGGCGTGCAAGTGTCAATCCGCGTGCCGGAGATGCGGCAGGCGGTCGGGTTCGACCAAGCGATCGCCGCGCAGGCCCTTGAGGCGATGCGCACCTTGGCGCAGTGGTATCTGGCCCCGCGCGCCTGACAGCGACTGGCCGCGCCGGGCCGCGCTGGGGGGCTTCGGTCGCGGGGCGCCTTGCGCCCCCCGCGCCCGACCCGCGCCTCGCCACGGCGGTCCCCGCGGCAAGCGGCGCGAATGCGCGGGACATGCCTTGCACCGGGTCGCGTGGTCGGGTATTTGCACGGCTTCCAAACGAGACGGCCGGCCGAAATGGGCTGCCGCGTCGCCTCAGAATTGCGCCGCAAGGCGCGCATCCGGATACGGAGGTCGAAATGCCCAAGATGAAGACCAAGTCGAGCGCCAAGAAGCGCTTCAAGGTGACCGCCTCAGGTCTCGTGAAAGCAGGCCAGGCAGGCAAGCGTCACGGCATGATCAAGCGGTCTAACAAGTTCATCCGACAGGCGCGTGGCACCACGGTGCTGGCATCGTCGGATGCGAAGATCGTCAAACTTTTCATGCCCTACGCGCGCTAAGAGGAGGTTACGCTATGTCCCGAGTAAAACGCGGCGTCACCGCCCACGCCCGCCACAAAAAAGTCCGCGACGCAGCCAAGGGCTATTATGGCCGTCGCAAGAACGTGTTCCGTGTGGCGACCCAGGCCGTCGACAAGGCCATGGAATACGCCACGCGCGACCGCAAGGCCCGCAAGCGCACCTTCCGCGCCCTGTGGATCCAGCGCATCAACGCCGGCGTGCGCGCGTTCGACGCCGAGCTGACGTACTCGACCTTCATCAACGGCCTCAGCAAGGCCGGGATCGAAGTCGACCGCAAGGTGCTGTCGGACCTCGCGATCCGCGAGCCCGACGTGTTCAACGCGATCGTCGCCAAGGCGAAAGCCGCGCTCGCCGCCTGATCGGCCGAGCGGTGACAGGACAAGGCCCGGCGCGGTTCATCGCGCCGGGCCTTTTCGTATGCGCTGGGCTGGGTGCTATGGCGGCCTTACGGGTTGCCTCGCGCGCCAAGATGCGGCACAGATGATGCGTTCTCAGGGCGGGGTGAAAGTCCCCACCGGCGGTATGCGGCGAGGCCGCGAGCCCGCGAGCGCCGTCCCCCGGGGCGGGTCAGCAGATCAGGTGCGATGCCTGAGCCGACGGTCATAGTCCGGATGAGAGAGAACGCGCACCTGACGGCCCGTGGCGGGCTGTCGGCTTGCGTGTGATCGCCTTGGGTGACGTGGCTGTTGCACAAGGGAGATCATGATGCCGCACACCCGATATGCTTTCGTCAAAGCCAACTGGCACGCCGATGTCGTCGATCAGGCGCTGGTCGGATTCCTGGAGCTTATCCCCGCGGTGCAGGTCGACGTGTTCGACGTGCCTGGCGCGTTTGAGATGCCGCTGATGGCGCAGGATCTGGCGCGATCCGGCCGCTATGGCGCGGTGGCCTGCGCGGCGCTGGTGGTCGATGGCGGGATATATCGCCACGATTTCGTGGCGCAGGCGGTGGTCGACGGGCTGATGCGCGTCGGGCTAGACACCGGGGTGCCGGTGCTGTCGGTGTCGCTGACGCCGCACCATTATCAAGAAACCGACCACCACCGCGCGATCTATGCCGCGCATTTCGTTGAAAAAGGCCGTGAGGC
>JBLIKI010000083.1:0-11119 GCA_047636235.1 Paracoccaceae bacterium
CTCCAGCGGATGAAACGGTTGTAGAGCGTCTTCGGCGGCCCGTAGACCGCCGGCGCGTCCCGCCACATCAGCCCGCCCCGGATCACGTGAATGATCCCCGAGATCACCCGCCGATCATCCTCCCGCGGCACGCCGCGAGGCTTGTTCGGCAGAAGCGGCTTCAAACGAGCGAACTGGGCTTCTGATAGCCAGAAGTGGTGGTCCGAAATCGCAAACTCCCAACATTTCGCGGGAGCGCCTCACATCACGGGGCGAACCGGAATCCTGTTTATGGGTCCTGAGCCTCGACATATTCAATCGATCGCCCCGCTTTAACACGGCGCGCCGTGGCGATGATGAGGGTGGATGTGTCGGGGCGGCCAGCACTCTCAGCGCGACAGATCGAAGAGCTGGAGCAGGCGCCATCCGGTCCCCGCCGCGCGGTGCAGATTTTTCGCGCCGGAGCGGTCTGGCGCCGTCGCGGCTGACGAAACCTTCCAGCGGGCAAGCCGGAAAGGGTTGTGGGAGCGGGTTTTTCTTGCAGCAGACGTGTTGCCGCGCCCTCAGCCGCCAAGTCGTCGCCGGGCGAGCCATGGGCGTGGCGGACCAAAGCTGATGCATGGCCTCGCGCGCTGGCAAGCGCCCGTTATGACAGCGGCCGATCGGGCCGGGAACGGGCGCGCTCAGATCCTTCGGGACCGAAACACGACCACGATTTCAACCGCGCTCGCCCCGGCATCTGCGTTCGTCCGCAAGGTCGCTGCAAATTTCGCGAGGGGGCATGGCGTGACCATACGATGGACGCTGGACCGCGGGAGGCCGCCGGGCCATCAATGGTCGATGCGCCAGTTCCTCCAATCTCCGCGCGATCCCGCTTTCGTGCGCGACCCGTTTCCGGCCTATGAGGCCGCCCGCGCCCTGATCCGCCCGGGCGGCCCGCAGGCGGTGTGGTGGGACGCGCTGGCAATGCCGGTGCTGATCAACCACGCGGACGTGTCCGCCGCCCTGCGCGACCCGCGCTTGGGGCGCGAGGTACTGCATGTGGCAAGCCGCGACGCGCTCGGCTGGCCGCCGGACCCGCCGCATCTGGCGCCGTTCCGCGCGTTCGAATCGCACTCGCTTTTGGACCGCGAACCGCCGACCCACACGCGCCTGCGCCGTCTGGTGCTGCACGCCTTCACGTCCCGCGCCGTCGCCCGCGCGGTGGCGGGGATCGAGGCGACGGCGGCTGCCTTGCTCGCCTCCGCTCCGCCCGATTTCGACATCGTGCGCGATTACGCCCGCCCGCTGCCGCTGCTGGTGATCGCCGACCTGCTGGGCGCCCCGCGGGACGCCGCGCCGCAAATGCTGGCATGGTCGGGTGACATGGTCGGCATCTATCAGGCCCGCCGCGACCGCGCCGCCGAAGACCGCTGCGTCGCCGCCACGGTCGCGTTCTCGGCGTTCATGGAGGACCTGATCGCCGCCCGCCGCCGCGCGCCGGGGTCTGCGCTGATCGACGATCTGATCGCGGCTGAGGAAACCGGCGAGCGCCTCAGCGGGGCCGAATTGGTCGCCACCTGCATCCTCTTGATGAACGCGGGGCATGAGGCGACGTCATCCGCCATCGCCAATGCGGTTCATGCGGTGCTGGCGCACGATCTGCCGCGCGATCTGTTCCATGGGCCGGGGGCGGACCGGGCGGTGGACGAGCTGCTGCGCTGGGACCCGCCCTTGCACCTGTTCACCCGCTATGCGCTGGCGGACATGACGGTGGCGGGCGTCCCGCTGCGCATGGGCGATCAGATCGGGCTGCTGCTGGCGGGGGCGGGGCGCGACGGGGCGGTGTTCGCAGACCCGTCGCGGATCGATCCGACCCGCGCCAACGCCTCCGCCCAGCTTGGCTTCGGCGCCGGGATCCATTTCTGCGTCGGGGCGCCGCTGGCGCGGGCGGAGCTTCGGATCGCCCTCGGCGCCCTTTTCGCGCGCCTGCCCGATCTGGCGCCGGCGGCGCCTGCGGTCCACGCCGACCGCTGGCATTTTCGCGGCCTCGATGCGCTTGCGGTGACCTCAAGGGGCGCAACCCGCTTATAAACCTGTCATTCGCCGCTTATATGATCGGTACCGCGATAGCCAAGCGTCCGATTTTCTCGCGTCAGGAGCACGCCCCAATGCCCACCGATTTCCCGATCTCTCTCGACAGCGGGGCCGCGCTGGCGCTGGTGGTGTTCGCGCTGATCCTGGTCTTCCTGATGGTCAAATCGGTGCCTCAGGGGGAGGAATGGACCGTTGAGCGGTTCGGCCGCTACACCCGCACCCTGACGCCGGGCATGAACTTCGTCATCCCGATCATGGACCGGGTCGGCAAAAAGCTGAACATGATGGAGACGGTCCTCGACATCGACGGGCAAGAGGTGATCACCCGTGACAACGTGCAGGTGCAGGCCGACGCCATCGCGTTCTTTCAGATCATCGACGCGGCCGCGGCGGCCTATGAGGTGCGCGATCTGTTCCGCGCGCTGAACAATCTGGCGCAGACCAACATCCGCACCGTGATTGGCGCGATGGATCTGGACGACGTGCTGTCGAACCGCGACCTGATCAACATCAAGCTTCTGGGCGTGATCGACGAGGTCTCGACCCCCTGGGGCGTCAAGGTCACCCGCATTGAAATCAAGGACCTGTCGCCGCCCAAGGACATCATCGCCTCGATGGCCCGCCAGATGAAGGCCGAACGGGACAAGCGCGCTGAGATCCTGACCGCCGAGGGCCGCAAGCAGGGCGCGATCCTTGAGGCCGAGGGTCTGCGCGAGGCCCAAATCCGCGAGGCGGAAGGCCGCCGCGAGGCCGCGTTCCTCGATGCCGAGGCGCGCGAGCGGTCTGCCGAGGCCGAGGCCAAGGCCACCGCCATGGTGTCGCGCGCCATCGCAGAGGGCGACATCCAGGCGATCAACTACTTCATCGCCCAGAAATACACCGAAGCCTTGCAGGGGATCGCGTCGTCGCCGTCCTCGAAGGTGATCATGATGCCGCTGGAAGCGTCGAGCCTCATCGGGTCGGTCGCCGGCATCGCTGAGATCGCCCGTGAGGCGGCGTTGGGCCGCGGCGGGCGTGGCGGCGCGGTCGCGGCGACCAAGGTTCCGGCATCGGGCGCAATGGCGGGCGGGTCATACGGCGCTGGGCCGGGTGCAGGATCGGGCGCAGCACCGGGTGCAGCATCGGGCGCTGCGACCGGGCCGTGGGACAAGGCATGATGTCGGTTTTCGGGTTCCTTGACGGCGCCTCGCCTTGGCTGTGGCTGACCCTCGCGCTGGCCTTTGGGGTCGTTGAATTGGTGGCGACCTCATTCTTTCTGATCTGGCTGGCGCCTGCGGCGGTGTCGGTGGCGGCCGTGCTGGCCGTGGCGCCGGGGCTGAGCGGGACCGCCCAGGCGGTGCTGTTCGGCGTGCTGTCGGTAGCGTTCACCTTTGGCGGGCGGGCGTGGCTGCGCGCCCGCCGCGCCGCGGGGGCGGGGGATCGCCCCGCGCTCAACCGCCGCGCTGCGGCGCTGATCGGGCGGCGCGCGACGGTGGTGGACGGCTTTGACACCGGCGTCGGCGGGGTTGAGATCGACGGCCTGCGCTGGCGCGCCCGGCCCGAGGGCGGCGACGCAGGCGCCGCCATGCCTGCGCCCGGCGACATCGTGGCGATCAGCGGCGCGGACGGTGCGGTGCTGACGGTGACCCCCGTCTGATCGCGTCGACTGACCCTCGGACGAGATGTCAACATGCTGGCGCAACGCGATAGGGTTGGCTAGGGTTTGAGCCGTGAACGTGGCGGACGGAGCGGAGCTGTGCTTTGCGTGACGATATAGTGGGGGTTGTGCGGATGCGCATTTTAGCGATGACCAGCGTCGCGTTGGTTCTGTCGGCGGCAGGCGGCGCTTCGGCCCAGACGATCGAGTGCGGCGGCGCCTACTCCATCCAGCGCGGCGACACGCTGCGCGGCATCGCCGGTCGCGCCTACGGATCTGGCGAATTCCGCCCGATCTATGACGCCAACCTCTCAGTGATCGGACCCAACCCCAATTTGATCGAAGTCGGCATGCTGCTTCAGATCCCATGCCTCTCGGCCCCGATCCGGCCCGCCGCACCGCCCGCGCCGGTGGTGGCGACCCCTGCCGCCACGCCGCCGGTCACCGCGCCCTCGGCCGCCGCGGCGGCGCTGGCCGCGGCGCCGGGTAGGGTCGCTGCGGTGCCGGGCGGCCCCGCGCGGCTGCTGGGCGTTGACGGCAACGCGCCGTTCAGCGGCGGCGATCTGACCGGAGGCGGTGATTTCACCGAACTGCTGACCCTTGCCCTGACCAAATCGGGCGCCAAATTCGCCGAGGTTGATTTCGCCCCCGACTGGGCCGCCCAATCTGCGGCGCTGCTGCCCGGCGGCGGCTATGACGTCGGCTTTCCTTGGGTGCGCCCCGATTGCGACCGCCCGGCGGCCTTGGGCGTCGAAAGCCGCGCGCGCTGCCGCAGCTTTGAATTCTCGGACCCGTTCCTTGAGGTGGTGCTGAGCTTCTATACCCTCGACGGGTCTGAATATGCCGGGGTGAAGGCGCATGAGGAAATGCTCGGCGCCCGCATCTGCCGCCCGCAAGGGATGTTCGTCGGCGATCTTGAGGCCGAGGGCCTGGTGGAGCCCAACGTGTCGCTGGTGACCCCGCCCACGGCGCAAGATTGCTTTGAGGCGCTGCTGATCGGAGAGGTCAACATCGTCAGCATGGACGCCCAGACCGCTGACCGGGCCTTGATCGACATCCCCGGCGGCAAGCGCAAGGTGCGCGAACTTGACGGCCTCGCCACCTTGCAGACGCTGCATGCGGTGACCGCGCGCGGGTCGATCGGGGGGCGCGCCGCGCTGGCGCAGATCAACGATGCGGTGCGCAAGATGCGCGAGACCGGCGAATGGAACGCCGCGTTGCAGAAATTCCAGTCGCGGACTTCCTCCGGGGGCTGAGACTAGGTGGCTGAGACTGGGGGCCTGCTTCGTGGGGCCTGCCTTCGGAATGGCTGCTTCGGGGCGGCTGAACCCCGGGGGGGCAGCCTGCATCGCATCGGATGGCATCGCGGGTCGGGGCCGATCAGCCCGCGAGCGCGCGAACCTTGGCGTCGAGCGTCTCCATCGCCGGATCGACCACGCCCAGTTCGCGCAGATGCGCTGCGGTCTGGTGCAGATAGTCTCGGTTCGGTCCCGCGGGGCCGTGGCAGCGGGCGATGATCGCCGCCTGATCGTCCAAGCTCAGGCGGGCATAGGACGGATGCGTGCGGTCGATGGCATAGGCCAGCGCGCGAACCGGGCCGACGCCCTCGACCGTCAGCGGCACCCAGGCCTCCAGATACGACCGGGTGCCCATTTCGCGGTCATGCAGATAATCGCGCGCCGCGGGCGCATCGATGGCGGCGACGCGGAACGCCACCCCCTCGCACCGCATATGCGGCGCGAAGTCGAGCGCGAGCACCAGCCCCGGCGCCGCAGGCGTGCCGCGATAGCGCACCGAGCGCAGGCAGAACGCCCGTCGCCAGCCGATCGCCATGGCGCGGCGGCGCTCGGCGAAGGCGAAGCCGGGCCGCCAGATCAGCGATCCATAGCCGAAGACCCACAGATCGCCGGGGGCGAGCGGGCCTGCGAGGGCGGGGCGGGGCGCGGGCGTGGTCATGCCCCCGCTATAGCGCGGAGGGCCTCGGGCCGCGAGGGGGCATCGCCGTTGCGCGCAGGTTTCGCGCCCCTCGCGCAGGGGGTGCGCCGCGACGCCCCCTCGCGCCCCCGCGCCCCGCCGCCCTATATCCAGCGGAACACCGGCGCCCCGCCGCAGCACGAAAGGCCCAGCCATGCGCATCGCCCTCAACGGCTTCACCGGCATCTCGGCGGTCGCGATCCTCGCGCTCGTGGCCTGGAGCGGCTGGTGGTGGATCGCCTCGGGCGCGCAAAAGGCCGCTGTGGACGGCTGGATGGCAGAGCGCCGCGCCGCGGGCTGGGTGGCCGAGACGTCGGAGACCGCCGCCGCGGGCTATCCCAACCGGCTGGACCTGACGCTGACCGATCTGGCGCTGGCGGATCCGGCTGCCGGCTGGGCGTGGGCGGCGCCGATGGTGCGGATCCATCAGCTCAGCTATCGCCCCGACGAGGCGATCGTGGTGTTCCCGCCGCGCCAGACGCTGTCGGTCCCCGGCGCGCGGCTGGAGGCGGCGTCGGATCATCTGCGCGCCTCGGCGTCGTTGCGCCCGACCGAGCGGCTTGCGCTGCATCGCGCGGTGATCGAAGGCGAGGGCCTGTCGCTGATCGCCGTCACCACGGGCCAGGGGGCCGGGCAGGGGGCCGGGCAGGGCGGGGATGCGCCCGACTGGACCGCCTCGGCCGCCAAGGTGGTGCTGGCTGTGCGCGAGGCCGAAGGCGCGCCCCCTGAGGATGGCGCCCACGCCTATGACCTGTCGCTGACCGCCACGGAGGTGATCCCGCCCGCAGCGCTGCGCGCGCTGCTGGGTCTTGGCGCGTCCCTGCCCGCCACGGCGGAGCGGCTGGTGATCGACGTCACCGCCAGCTTTGCCGCGCCCTTGGATCTTGACGCGTTGGAGGGGGGCGGCCCGCAGATCACCGCGCTGCGCCTGCGCCCGTCGGAACTGGTGTGGGGCGAGCTTGGCCTGCGCGCCACCGGGCGGGTGAGCGTGGACGAAGCGGGCTATCCCGACGGCACGCTGACCTTGCGGGCGGAGAATTGGCGCGCCGCGCTGGAGGCGGCGATCAGCGCTGGCGTGGTGCCTGGCGCCGCCGCCGACACCGTGCGCGGCGCGATGGAGGTGGTCGCGTTCCTCGCCGCCAAGGGCGAGGGGCTGGAGGCCCCGCTGCGCTTTGCGGACCGGCGCATTTACCTCGGCCCGGTGCCGATCGGCGCCGCGCCGCGGATCGAATTCGGGCGATAGCGGGCTTTAGCTGCGCCGCACCGGCATCCGCCCGAAATCGGGCAGGTCGGTGTCTTGCCCGGCCTCGATGATGCCGCGGCGGATCGCGCGGGTGCGGGTGAAATAGTCGAACAGCATGTCGCCGTCGCCGGTGCGGATCGCGCGTTGCAGGGCGAACAGCTCCTCGGTGAACCGCCCGAGGATTTCCAGCGTCGCGTCCTTGTTGTTCAGAAACACGTCGCGCCACATCGTCGGGTCCGACGCCGCGATGCGAGTGAAATCGCGGAAACCGGCGGCGGAATATTGCACCACCTCGGAATTCGTGACCCGCCGCAGATCGTCCGCGACCCCGACCATGGTGTAGGCGATCAGATGCGGGGTGTGCGACGTGACGGCGAGCACCAGATCGTGATGCTCGGGGTCCATGCGGTCGACCTTGGCGCCGCATCCCTCCCACAGCGCGCGCAGACGCGCGAGCGCGGCCTCGTCCACGTCATCGCTCGGGGTCAGGATGCACCAGCGGCCGTCGAACAGTTCGGCGAACCCCGCCTCAGGGCCGGAATGCTCGGTCCCCGCCAGCGGGTGGGCGGCGATGAACCGCACGCCCGCGGGGATGTGCGGGGTCACTTGGGCGATGACGCTCGCCTTGGTGGACCCGACATCCGACACGGTGGCGCCGGGCGCCAGCGCGGGGGCGATCTCCGCCGCCGCCGCGCCCATCGCGCCCACGGGCACGCACAAGATCACCAGATCGGCGCCGGTCGCCGCCCCCGCCGCGGTGTCGTGGACCGAATCGAGGAACCCCAGTTCACCCGCCTTGGCGCGGGTGGCGGCGGACCGCGCATAGCCCGCGACATGGCGCGCAAGCCCCGCGCGCCGACACGCATGGGCGATCGACGACCCGATCAGCCCCAGCCCGATCAGCGCGATGCGGTCATAGACGGGCGGCGCCTTGGCAGCGTTGACGACTTGATGCGCGGTCATGCGGCCCCCGCTTGCGCCATGAACGCTTCAGCGGCGTCGGCGACGCGGCGGCAGCCGTCCTCATCCCCCACGGTGATGCGGATGAAGCCGGGCAGCTTATAGCTATCCACCCGCCGCAGGATCAGCCCGCGCGCCTTGAAGAATGCATCCGCCGCCGCAACCCGGTCCTGGCCGAATTCGACCAGCAGGAAATTGGTGTGGCTCTGCAGCGCGCGCAGCCCCATCTCAGCCAGCCGTTTGGCCAGCCAGTCGCGCCAGACTTCGTTGAGCAGCTGGCATCGATCGATCCAGTCCTGATCCTGCATCGCCGCGATGCCTGCGGCCAGCGCCGGCGAGGTCAGGTTGAACGGCCCGCGCACCCGGCCCAGCACGTCGGCGACATGGTCGGGCATATAGCCCCAGCCAAGCCGCAGCGCCGCCAGCCCGTAGATTTTCGAATAGGTGCGGGTCATCACCACGTTGTCGCGGGACTCCACCAGCGATTTCCCGCCGTCAAATCCCGGCGTGCGGACATATTCGGCATAGGCGCCGTCCAGCACCAACAGCGCGCCTTCGGGGATGCCCGCCGCCAGCCGGGCGCATTCCTCGGGCGAGATCATCGTGCCGGTCGGGTTGTTGGGGTTGGCGATGAACACGAGCTTGGTGCGATCGGTGCAGGCGGCCAGCACGGCGTCGACATCGGTGGTCAAGTCGCGCTCAGGCGCCTCGACCGGCGTCGCGCCATTGGCCTGCGCGTCGATGCGATAGATCGAGAAGCCGTGGCGGGTGTGCAGCACCTCATCCCCCGGCCCGGCATAGGCTTGGCACAGGAACGCGATCACCTCGTCCGATCCGGCGCCGCAGATGATCCGCGCGGGGTCGAGCCCCTGCACCTCCGCGATCACCCGGCGCAACGTCTCATGCCCGCTGTCGGGATACAGCGCGAGGCGCTCCGCCTCGGCGCGATACGCCTCGATGGCGCGGGGCGACGGGCCATAGGGGTTCTCGTTCGAGCTGAGCTTGAGCGGCCGATTCGCGCCCGGCGCTTTGGTTTCCCCGCCCACATAGGGCGAAATCCCGAGGATGCCGGGCTGCGGGCGGATCGTGGGGTGCGGCTGGGTCATGGCCGGCTCCGTGCATTGGCGCGCGCGGGAGGCGCGTCAGGCGAGCGCGCGCGGGATGGCGCGCGCCGGTGCACGGTTTACCCCGTGCGGGCGGCGCGCGCCAGTGGGGCGGGGGGCGCAGGCGAAAAGGCGGCGCCCCGCGGGGGCGCGGCATGAAACGGCGGCGGCCCGCCAGCGGCAGCGGTCAGGCGCCCGGTCATCGCCGTCTGTCACATCATCCGATTCGCTCGTGACACGTTAAAGATGTGAATGTCGCGCCGTCTTCTTCGCATGTTCCGTCGATGTCGCGCGCGCCCCTCAGAACCCCAGAACCAGCCGCACTCCCGCGCCAAAGGACGGGCCGCCCTGCGCGCGATAGCTCCAGGATCGGCCGGTCACCGCGTCCACCCCGGAGGTCTCGCCGGGCATCTGCCAGTCGACCGTCCCCGACAGCTCCAGCAGCGAGTGCGCCCCAAGCCGCCGCGCCACCTTGCCGCGCACCGTCACCAGATCGGTGATCGCGCCGCCGACCCCCTGATCCCAACGCACCGTGGCGCCGACCGTCCAGCTCTCGGACAGGTCATGCTCCGCCGATCCGGCGAAGGATAGCGTGTCGTCGAACCCGGTGGCGAAGCTGGCGACGCCGGTCGCGCCGCCGGGCAGCGACACGCCGCTGACGCGCATGGCGTCGAAGGCGCTCCATTGCGTCCATTCGGCGTCCGCCGCGATGCGCCAGCCGGGGGCCAGGTCGCGCTCGGCCCTAAGCGCGACGCTGGCGGGCATGGTCACGTCGGTTGCGATGGTCCCGGCCCCGCGCGCGCCATTGGTGTATTGCGCGCCGGTCAGCGAATACGTCATCGGCGCGGTATAGAGCGCCGACAGCCTCAGGCCCTCGTCCTCATAAGACAGTCCCGCGCGCCAGCCGAACGCGATCTTGTCCGAGGTCAGGTGGAACGCCAGATGCGCCGGAAGGCCGAGCTGGTGATACACCTCCATCATCCCCGCCCGCACGCCGCCGATCACGCGCAGCCGCGCGGTCCCGTCCAGCGCGAACCGCCACGAACACGCGGCGTCGACGGCGCCGGTTTCAAGGCGCGATTCGGCGAAATCATTGGCGGCCGCCCAGCCGGCGTCGCGCCGTTCCCACCGCCCATAGGGCTGATGGGCGCGCGCCATGCAGTCGCCAGAATCCAGCACCCGCGCCCGTGCCGCGATCGCGGCGCCATAGCGCGGCGGGTTGGCGCCGCTGCGGGTCGATCCGGTCCAGCCATAGCCGTTCTGTGCGTCGCTCAGCCCCGACGAGGGGCGGCGCAGCGTCCCCGACACCTCAAGGCCCACGACGCTGTCGGCCTGCAACAGGCCGAGCGGGTCGGCGCCTTCTTGGTTCAGCCCCGCGCCAAAGGCGGGGGCGGCGCCGAAGACGAAGGTCGCGATCACGGCGGCGCGGATGGCATCTGTCGGGACGGGCATGTGCGGTCTCCTCACGCTTCGCTACGGCGAACGTCGCGAAAGGCGGAGGCCCCGGGCGACCCCGTGTGGATCGCCGAGTTAAAGAAATATGAAAAGAAGCATCAAAGTTAAATCAACGCATAAACCAAATTAAATAGAAATTTTCAACCAGAGGTATAATGCAAAAGGCGGACCCTGTACCGGATCCGCCTTTGCAACATATTTCAGCGTTAAAAAATCTGGTTAACAGCCCCGCGGCTGATTACTTCTGCGCGGCCTCGTAGGAGTGCATCAGAATCGCTTCGGCTTCGGCCTTGTCGCCCCAACCGATGACCTTGACCCACTTGCCTTCCTCGAGATCTTTGTAGTGCTCGAAAAAGTGCTTGATGCGGTCGCGGGTCTTTTGCGGGATGTCGGTCAGGTCCTGGATATGGGCCTGGAACGGGTCGACCTTGACATGGGGCACGGCGATCAGCTTGTCGTCCATGCCGCCGTCGTCTTCCATCTTCAGCACGCCGACCGGGCGGCAGCGGATCACGACGCCGGGGGCGAGGTCGAAGTCGCACAGCACCAGCACGTCGGTCGGATCGCCATCGGCGTGCAGCGTGTTCGGCACGAAGCCATAGTTGCACGGATAGAACATCGGGGTGTTGACGATGCGATCGACAAACACCGCGCCGCTTTCCTTGTCGATCTCGTACTTCACCGGGGCGCCGC
>JBLIKI010000084.1:0-11111 GCA_047636235.1 Paracoccaceae bacterium
GCGGCGCTGGCGACCGAGGGGCGGGCATGGACCGGCCCGCCCGGCCCCACGCCCGAGGGCGCCGAGATGATGGCGTCGAGGTAGGGGAGGCGCGCACGCCCCCCCCCGCCGGTCAGGCGTCCTGCGCCTCGCGCATGGCTTCAAGCTCCAGCCACTCTTCCTCGGCCTTGGCCAGCGCGGTCTTGCGCTGGACCAAACCCTCGGTCGCCTTGCGGAACTTCACCGGTTCGCGCTTGAACAGCTGCGGATCGGTCAGGAACTGCTCCAACCGGGCGATTTCGGCGCCGAGGCGCTCCATCTCCGCGGGCAGGCTTTCGAGCCGCCGAAGCTGCATCGTCGACAGCTTTTTCGCCGCCACAGGCTTGGCCGCGGCCGGGGTCGGGCTGCGTTTCTTGCCGCCCGCCGCCTTCAACACCGGCTTGTTCGATCCGTCGTCCGGGTCTTGGCCAAGCGCCTTTTGGGTCTGATAGTCGGTCCACCCCCCGGCATAGACCGTCGCCGTGCCGTCTCCATTCATCGCGATGGTGGTGGTGGCGGTCAGGTCCAGAAAGTCGCGGTCGTGGCTGACCAGCAGCACCGTGCCGTCGAAATCGCTCACCAGTTCTTGCAACAGGTCCAGCGTTTCGACGTCGAGGTCGTTGGTCGGCTCATCCAGGATCAACAGGTTCGATTCGCGCGCCATGATCCGGGCGAGCAGCAGGCGCGCGCGCTCTCCGCCCGACAGCGCCTTGACCGGCCCGCGGGCCTGACGCTCATCAAACAGAAAGTCCTTCAGATACGCGACGACATGCTTGGGCCGCCCGCGCACCAGCACCTGATCGGAATTGCCCGACACCCCGAGCGCGGGGTCCGAGGTCAGCGATTCCCACAAGGTCGCGTTGTCATCAAGCTGCATGCGCTGCTGGTCGAACACCGCCGGGATTAGGTTCGATCCATGACGGACCTCGCCGGTGTCCGGCTTCAGATCGCCGATCAGCAGGTTCAAGAGCGTGGTCTTGCCCGCGCCGTTCGGCCCGACGAACGCGATTCGCTCGCCGCGCATCACCCGCAGCGAGAAGTCGCGGATGATCCTGCGCTCGCCAAAGGATTTGGCTATGTCCTTGGCCTCGATCACCAGACGGCCCGATTTGGGGCCGCTTTCCAGCGCCATCGCAGCGGTGCCCTGACGGCGAACCTGGCTCGATTTCTCGTCGCGCAACTCTCCCAGACGGCGCACGCGCCCCATGTTGCGCTTGCGCCGGGCGGAGATGCCTTCGACCGCCCACCGCGCCTCGGCCTTGATCAGGCGGTCGAGCTTGTGTCGCTGGGCATCTTCTTCTTCCCAGATCTTGTCGCGCCAGTCCTCGAACCCGTCAAAGCCGCGCTCAACCCGGCGGGCCTCGCCGCGGTCCAGCCACAGCGTCGCGCGGGTCAGACGCCGCAAAAACGCGCGGTCATGGCTGATCAGCACGAAGGCGGCGCGGGTCTGAGACAGCCAATCCTCGACCCAGGCGATCGCCTCGATGTCGAGATGGTTGGTCGGCTCATCCAGCAGCAAGAGGTCGGGTTCCTCGGCCACCACGCGCGCAAGCGCCGCGCGCCGACGCTCTCCGCCGGACGCCGAGGCGGGTTCGGCGCCCGCGTTGACCGCAAGCCCGTCCATCGCCATCTCAGCCTTCCACATGTCCTCAGGTTCGAGGTTGGCGCCGACGAAGGCGCCCAAGGTGGCGTAGCCCGACAGATCCGGGTCCTGCGACAGGCGGGTGATCCGCGCGCCGGGCTGTACGAAGCTCTCGCCCGAATCGGGTTCCACCTCGCCGGCCATGACCTTGAGCAAGGTTGATTTGCCCGACCCGTTCCGCCCGACAAGGCAGATACGGTCGCCGGGATGAACGGCCAGCGACAGCCCGGTGAACAGCGGATTGCCGCCCCAGCCGAGGGTGATGTCCGTGAGAGTGAGGAGAGGAGGTTCAGCCATGTTGCGCCGCGTAGCCGGACGGCGCGCCGCGGTCAAGGCGGCACGCGCGCCCGCGCCTTTGACCGGGCGGGACGGGCCTGTTAGCGTGTTGGGGTTGACACCTAATGATCGAAGGAAATTGATGAGATGGCGGCCACATACTCCAGCTACAAGCGCGACTGGGTCGATAGCGGCCCAATGGATGTGCTAGGCGAAAGCCAGTTCGGCTTTCATTTTTCGACGATATACTTCCCAAGGGTCCGCAGCTGCACCGCGCTGATCGCCCGGCCGCCGATCGGGCTGTGCGGCCTGCATCTCACCATTGGCGATGACGAGGCCGCCCTGGACGAGATGATGAAGCGGTTGTCGGCGCGCACCGGCGGGCGGGCGACCGAAATCGTGCTGATCGGCGCGCTGCCGCTGCTGGGCCAAAAATGCGAGCAAGGCTCGGTCTACAAATACCCTGCGTTCTCGGCCGAGGCCACGCGCCGTCTGGCGGGCGGGGCGGCGCGGCCACGGGGCGCATCTTTGCCGCCGTCGCCCGGGGCGGACGTTCGCGCGCAGCTGACGCTCGCGGGGTTGGTGATTTCGACCCGCCCGGTGGTCGCCCCGTTCACGCCCGAGGGCGATTGGACGCCGATCACGGTGAACACGCTGTAGCGTGCGCCGCCCGCGCCCCCGGCCGTCGGGCAGGGGGCGCGTTAACAGGTCTTCCGCCGCCGCGCGCGCCAAGCTATCGTCACGCCCGACATGACAAACGCAGCAACGCCCCCCGCCCAGATGCGCCCCGCGCCGGTCTCGCCGCTGATCCGCGCCACCGCGCCGCCCCCGGTGATGGAGGCGCGGCGTTGGATCATGGGCCGCAGCTTTCCGGCCGATCGCCCGCTGATCAACCTCAGCCAGGCGGCGCCGGTGGAAGCGCCCCCCGAAAGCCTGCGCACCGCCATGGCCGACGCGGTGCGCGACGAGGGGCAGGTGCACCTCTACGGCTCGGTGCTCGGCGACCCTGAATTGCGCGCCGAAATCGCGTCGCAATGGGGACGCGCCTATGGCGGCGTAATCGAGGCCGAGGACGTCGCCGTCACCGCCGGGTGCAATCAGGCGTTCTGCGCGGCGATCTCGACCCTCGCGGCGCCCGGGGACGGGGTGCTGCTGCCGGTTCCGTGGTATTTCAACCATCAGATGTGGCTGACCATGCAAGGGATCGAGACGATCCCGCTGCCGTGCGATGACGCTCTGCTGCCGCGGCTCGACGCCGCGCGCGCGGCGCTGATCGCCGCCAATGGCCGCATCAAGGCGATCACGCTCGTCACCCCGAACAACCCCACCGGCGCGGAATATCCCGCCGGGCTGGTGGCGGCGTTCTATGATCTGGCGGCCGAATTCGGCGCCGGTCTGATCGTCGATGAAACCTATCGCGATTTTCACAGCAAGGACGGCGCGCCTCACGATCTGTTCGCCAACCCCGATTGGCGCGACCGGCTGATCCACCTCTATTCTTTCTCCAAGGTGTTCCGCCTGACCGGGCACCGCACAGGCTGCATCATCGCCTCGCCCGAACGGCTGGCGGAGGTGGAGAAGTTCCTCGACACCACCACCATCTGCGCGCCGCGGGTCGGGCAACTGGCCGCGCTGACCGGCCTTCGGACCCTGTCCAACTGGGTGGGCGGCGAGCGCCGAGAGATTTTGACGCGCCGCGCCGCGGTGACCGCCATGGCGCCCGACCTGCTGCCTGACTGGAAGATCATCGGATCGGGCGCCTATTTCGCGTGGTTCCTCCACCCGTTCGACGCGTCCTCGGCTGATCTGGGCCAGATTGTGGTCGATCAGGCCGGGGTGCTGATGCTGCCCGGCACGATGTTCTGCCCTGAAGGCGATGCGCTGGGGCGGCGATCGTTTCGCATGGCGTTCGCGAATGAAGACGCGGACGGGCTGCGCACGGCGTTGATGCGGCTGGCCGAGGTCGCTCTGTGACCATCCCTTCGCGCCGCGGCTTCTTCGAGTTTTTCGCGGGCGGCGGCATGGCGCGGATCGGGCTGGGGGACGGTTGGGACTGCCTGTTCGCCAACGATGTCGACAAGGACAAGTGCCGCGCCTACCGCGATAATTTTGGCGACGGGCACTTGCTGGAGCGCGACGTCGCCAAGCTGTCGGTCGCGGACCTGCCCGGGCGGGCGGACATGGCGTGGGCGTCGTTCCCGTGCCAGGACCTCTCGCTTGCGGGCGCGCGTCGGGGGATGGAGGTCGGGGGCGTCGGCGCCCGGTCCTCGGTGTTCTGGGCGTTCTGGTTCTTGATCGAGCGGCTGAGGGACGAATCCCGCGCGCCTCGCGTGCTGGCGATCGAAAATGTGATTGGGCTGGCGACATCCAACAAGGGCCGCGATTTCAACGCGCTCTGCACCGCGCTGGCCCAAGGCGGCTGGCGCTGGGACGCGCATGTGGTGGACGCTGCGGGGTTCTTGCCGCAATCGCGCCCGCGGCTGTTCATCGTGGCGTGGCGCGGGGCGGACGCGCCCGGAGCGTTGATCGACGACGCCCCGGCCCCGCACGCCGCTTTGGCGCGCGCCTTTTCGCGGCTGGACGCCGAGGCGCTGGCCGCCCGCACGCCGCTGCGCCTGCCGCCCCCGCCGGGGACCAATCTGCGGCTGGGCGATATGTTGGACGATGCGCCCGCCAAGGCGGCGTGGAAATCCCCGGCCGATCTCAAACGCCTGCTGGGCATGATGACCCCGCGCCAGCGCGCCAAGGTCGAGGATGCGCGCGCCGAGGCGATCGCCCGCGGCCAAAGCCGGGCGGGGGGCCTCTATCGGCGCACCCGCAAAGATGCGAACGGCGTGTCGGTCCAGCGCGCCGAGGTGCGGTTCGACGTGGCGGGATGCCTGCGCACCCCCGCAGGCGGGTCATCGCGGCTGACGCTGATGATCGCGGAACCCGACGGATCGTTGCGCACGCGGCTGCTGTCGGCGCGCGAGGCGGCGCGTCTGATGGGCCTGCCAGAGGATTATCGCCTGCCCGCAAGCTATACCGCCGCCTATAAGCTGGCGGGGGACGGGGTGGCGGCGCCGGTGGCGGGCTGGATCGCCCGCCATTTGGTGGAGCCGCTTTTGGACGCGATGGACGCAGCCGAAGCCGCCGCCGCCGCCCCCGGGGCCTCCGCCCGCCGCCGCCGCACCTCGGCCCCCGCATCCACCGCCTGACACGCCATAGCGCGCCGCCGGTTGTAACGCGGCTCGGCGCGGCATAGACAAGGAAGCCGCCCCCGCATCCGCGCGCCGGGCGCCCACCAGAGACGAAGCCGAGGCAAGCACATGCTCCATTTCTTCCGTACCGCCTCCAAAACCTGGGTGTTCAAGCTTTTGTTCGGCCTGCTCATCGTCAGCTTCGGCGTATGGGGGATCGGCGACGTATCGTTCGGGGGCTCGGGCAACCGCGTCGCCACGATCGGCGACGCCGAAGTGTCGGTCGACGATTACTCCCGTGCGCTTCAGCGCGAGATGCAGGCCACCTCGCAGCGCGTCGGCCGCCGGATCACGGTGGATGAGGCTAATTCGGCCGGTCTGCCGCAGATCCTGCTGGCCCGGCTGGTGCGCGACGCGGCGCTGAACAACGAGGCGGCCATCTTGGGCGTCTCGGCCGACGACGCGGCGGTGCGCATGGCGATCATGGAAAGCCCGTCTTTCCGGGGCCTCGATGGCAAATTCGACGATGCGCAGTATAAATTCGTGGTAGACCGCCTCGGCTTTCGCCCCGAAGCGTTCGAGGCGGACATGCGCAGCTCGATCGCGCGCGATCTGATAACCTATGCTGTCGCGGGTGGCGCGGTTCCGGCGCCGGGGCTGGCCGAACGCACCCTCGCCCGCCAGCTTGAGGAACGCAGCTTCGAGCTGATCCGCCTGAGGCCGGAGGACGCCGCCGCGCCCGAGGCGCCGGATGACGCCGCTCTCACTGCGTGGATCGACGCGAACCGCGGTGATTTCATGCGCCCCGAAACCCGCGCCGTGGCGTGGTTCGCCATCGACCCCGTCGCCCTTATCGACAGCGTGACGGTGGACGAAGAAGAATTGCGCGCCGCCTATGCGTCGCATACCGAAACCTATGACATTCCCGAACAGCGCGAGGTCGACCAGCTGTCGTTCCCCGACGTCGCCGCCGCCAACGCCGCCAAGGCGCGGGTGGAGAAAGGCGAGGCGACCTTTGAAGCGCTGGTGGCTGAGCGCGGCCTGAGCTTGGATGACGTCGCCAGGGGCGCGGTCGCGCGGAGCGATCTGGCCGAGAATGTCGGCGACGCCGCCTTCGGTCTGGCGGCCCCCGGCGTTGCGGGTCCGGTCAGCAGCAGCTTTGGGCCCTCGTTGATCAACGTGCGCTCCATCGCCCCAGCGCGCGTCGTCCCGTTCGAGGACGCCGCGGCAGAGCTGCGCACCGACATCGCCCGCGATCTGGCGCAGGAACAGGCTGTGACGCTGGCCGAAAGGGCCGCGGACGTGCTCGCCTCAGGCGCGAGCCTTGAGGGCGTGGCCAAGGAACTGGGCCTGACCGTCCGAACCGCGCCCGCGCTGACCGCCGCCGGCGACGCCGCTGCGGGCCCGTTCGGCGGCGACCCAGCGTTCGTGGCCGAGGTGTTCGAGGCCGCCCCCGGCGAGGCCCGTGATCTGATTGAGACCACTGCGGGCGGCTGGGTTCTGGTGCGCATCGATGCGGTCAAGGACGCCGCCCCGATGTCGTTCGAGGACGCCCGCGACGCCGCCGCCGCCGCCTGGAACCGCGCCGCGCGGATCGACGCGCTGGCGGCCTCGGCCAAGACCGCACTGGACGATCTGGCGACCGGAACCTCGATGGCGGACATCGCCGCGCGCTTTGGCAAGACCGCCAACAACGTCGGGCCGGTGCGCCGCGACGGCGCCGGGGCCGCGATCGATCCGGCGCTGCTGGCCGACCTGTTCGCCGCCCCCGCGACCGGCGCCGCGATGGCGCGCACCGCCGCCGGGGTCACTTTCGGCGCGGTGACGGCGATCACCCCCGCCGATTTGACCGCCCCCCAGAACGCCGCCCTGCTGGCGCGCTGGCAAGAGCAGCTAGGCGGGTCGATGGCCGACGACCTTTACGCCTATTACGCCGCCGCGCTTCAGGCGCAGGCGGGGGCGACCATCAACCAAGCCGCGATGGATCTGGTCGTCAACGGGCTGCGCTGACCGCGCCGCCCGCCTTTCCCCACGCCCTGACGCCGATCCCGGCGCCGCCCCCCCGGAGCCTGCCCCGATGAAGATCCACCCCGAGTTCGCCGCGTTCGAAGCCCGTTATACCGCCGGCGAGAACATGGTCCTCTGGTGCACGCTGCCCGCGGATCTCGACACTCCGGTCAGCCTGATGCTGAAGCTCGCGCAGGCGCGCAAAGACAGCTTCATGCTGGAAAGCGTGACCGGTGGCGACACCCGAGGGCGTTATTCCTTCATCGGCTGGAAGCCCGACCTGATCTGGCGCTGCCGAGGGGATGTGGCGGAGATCAACCGCTCCGCCCGCTATGACCCGGACGCGTTCGTGCGCGATGACCGCGATCCGCTGGCATCCTTGCGCGCGGTGCTCGATGAGACGCATATCGACTTGCCCAAGGAACTGCCGCCCGGCGTGTCGGGCCTGTTCGGCTATTTGGGCTATGACATGGTGCGCCATGTTGAAAAGCTGCCCGAACCGAATGTCGATCCGCTGGGCCTGCCGGACGCGGTGATGATGCGCCCGACGCTGGTGGCGGCGGTTGATTCGGTGAAAGACGAAGTGACCATGGTCACGCCGGTCTGGGCGGGGCAGGGGCTGTCGGCCCGCGCCGCCTATTCCCGAGCGGCGGAGCGGTTGTCGGACGCGATCCTCGATCTCGACCGCCCCGCGGCGATGGAGGGGAGCGCCCCCGACGGCGCCGTGGCGGGGGCGCCGGTGTCCAACACCTCTCATGCGCGCTACCTCGAAATGGTCGAGACCGCCAAGGACTACATCCGCGCCGGGGATATCTTTCAGGTGGTGCCGTCGCAGCGCTGGACGCTGGATTTCCCGCTGCCGCCCTTCGCGCTTTATCGCGCGCTGCGGCGGACCAATCCCAGCCCCTACATGTTCTTCTTCAACTTCGGCGGCTTTCAGGTGATCGGCGCCAGCCCGGAAATTCTGGTGCGCGTGCGCGGTGGCAAGGTCACGATCCGGCCGATCGCCGGCACGCGCCCCCGCGGCGCCACGCCTGAGGAAGATGACGCCCTTCAGGCCGATCTGCTGGCCGACCCCAAGGAATTGGCCGAGCATCTGATGCTGCTCGATCTGGGCCGCAACGATGTGGGGCGCGTCGCCAAGATTGGCACCGTCACCCCGACCGCGACCTTTACGGTGGAGCGGTATTCCCACGTCATGCACATCGTCTCGAACGTGGAGGGAGAGCTGCGCGAGGATGTCGACGCGCTGGCCGCCCTGCTGGCGGGCCTGCCGGCGGGCACGGTGTCGGGCGCGCCCAAGGTCCGCGCGATGCAGATCATCGACGAGCTCGAGAGCGAAAAGCGCGGCGTCTATGCGGGGGGCGTCGGTTATATCTCCTCGGCCGATGAGATGGACATGTGCATCGCGCTGCGCACCTCGGTGGTCAAGGACGGCAAGATGTATGTCCAGGCCGGGGGCGGCGTCGTCTATGACAGCGACCCCGAGGCGGAGTTCCAAGAGACGGTGAACAAATCGCGCGCCCTGCTCCGCGCGGCTGAGGAAGCGGGCCGCTTCGCAGGCCGCGGCAACCGCTAAGCGCGACGCGACAGGCTGAACGGCGAAACGCCGCTCCGGGGGACTGGGGCGGCGTTTCTCGTTCAAGGCAAATCTCGGATCGCCGCCGTGGATCAGCGCGGCGTGCGGTCCGCCAGCAGCATCGACGCGCTGGCCGGGTTCGCCGCCCCGTCGCGGTTGGCGGCGAACCAGGCCGCGACCTCGGCGATCGATGCCGGGGTGGCCCACAATTCGATCGCCGCGGCGCCGGACTGGGTCGCGCTTTGGGCGGCGCCTTTCAGCACCGCGCGCAGCACGCCCATGTTCGCCTCGGAGCGGATCTCCACCACCTGCAACGAATCGATCACGTTCAGCCCGATGTTCAGCGCCATCCGCGCTTCCGGCCCGCTGGCGGGGGCGCCGTTGAATAGCGCCAGTCCGTTGTCGCGCGCATCGCTCAGGAACCGCCGAAGGCTCGACATCGACATCTTGCGCCCGCCACGCTCGGTCGGCACCACCGCGACCGCGCCGAGGGCGGCGATGGCGGCGAGGTCGGTGGCGTCATCCGCCTCGGCCACCAACTCGATCCCGAGGGCGCGCAACCGCGCGGCGGCGTCGGCGTCCGGCAGATAGGATTGCGGCGAGATCAGCGTGATCGACACGCCCGCCTCGATCAGCGGCGCCAGCGGGCCGTTCGCGTCGGCCGCCAATGTCGGGTTCACCCCGCGCAGGAACAGCGCCAGCAACGGCGTCGCGGCGGACTGGGGCGCCGCGTCGGTCATCAGCGGCGGCGCGGTGTCGGAAGAAGAGCTGAAGAACGGGCTCGCCCGCCCTGCCGCGCCATCGAGCGACAGCGACGCCATCCGAGGGCTGTTCATCGTCAACGGCGCGCCGCCGACGCGCGACCCGCTGATCGGCGAGCCGGACCCGCCGCTCAATGCGATCCCCAGCGGCGCGTCGTCCACCAGCCGTCCGCCTGCGCTGCCAAGCGCGGGAGCGGCGGCGCCGAAGTTGGGTCGCGGCGCCGAGGACTGGCCGGCGCCATACACCTCGCCGCCACGCTGGCGTTGATCGGTGCGCCCGCCTGACAGCGACAGGCCCGGCGCGGCGACGATCCGCGGCGCGCTGACGCCCGCGCCCGGCCGCGACGAGATCGCCGCCACCAGCGAAGAGGCACGGCGGTCGTCAAGCCGCCCGGGGCCGAGCACCACAGGCGCGATCGCGGTCGGTCCCTCGGCCGCCGCCATCTTGGGCGCGGTGCGCGGCACGTCGAGGCGCATCACCGGCGTCGCCGCGATGGTCCGTCTCAGGGCGTCGCGTCCGGCGGCGGTGTCGATGCGCGTGACCGGGGTGGCGTCGCCCGCGCGGGTGACCGGGGTGGAGGCGAGGTCGACCCGCTCCACCGGCGTGGCTTCGCCGCGTGCCGGACGCGGCAGGGGCATCGGCACGCCGCCGGTCTGTCCGCGAATCTGGACGCGCAGGGCCAAAAGGGTGTCATCGATTCCGGCGGCGGCGGGGGCTTGGGCCTCTGCCGCGTCTCCGGCGGTCACGGCGGCCAGCGGGATGGCGCCGTCAAGGTCGGGCATCGCGCCGACCCGTGCGATTTCGCCGCCCGCCGGGCTGAGCGATGCGACCCGCTGCGCCGAAGCGGGCGAGGGCGCTGCCGACATATGACCGACCGGCGCGCTCAGCTGCGCGCCGCCGCGCAGCACCGGCGCCGATCCGCCGCCAAGACCGGTGAAGCCGCCGTCGCCGCCGGGCATGTTGGGCGCGCCGCCGCCGATCCGCGCCGCCGGGGCCATGCCGCCGGCCAGGGCGCGCGGCGCATCGATGCCGGGCGTCTGCATGGCGCCGGGCGACATGCCGGGAACGGCGCCGGCTGAGGGCGAAAGCGCTGAGACGCGCATTTGCTGCATCGCGGGCGCAAGACCCGGCGAGGCGTTGGCGGACCCGGGGGCCGCGCCCATCATGGGCAGGCCCGCCACGCGAGCGGCGTTGACGCGCTGCTCCGGCAGATCGGCCCCGGCCACCGCCGACAGCGCCTGCGCGCCGCCAGAGGCCCGCGCGCCCAACCCGTCGTCCAGCGCGGCGAGCCGCGTCGGCGTCGGCCGCGACAGCGCGACAGACGCGCCGGGCCGGGACGCGACGGCGCCGCCGGGCATTTGGGAATCGCGCGTTTCGGTCGCGGCGAAATCGGCGGAGCCCGCGTCCGCCAGCGCCATCGGGCGGGGGGCGGACGCGAAGGCATCGGTCAGCCCCTCGCCCACGTCGGCGCGGCCCATCGCGGCCAGCGCGGCGGCGTTGACGCGGCTGCTTGCGGCGGGGGCGGCGTAGTCGTGGACGGACAAAGCTGCGGGGGCGCCGGGGGCGGTCATGTCGGCCCCACCTATAACGGACGGCCCGGCGGGGGTGGCGAAGGTGGGCGCGGGCCCGGAGGCCACGCGGACGGCGT
>JBLIKI010000085.1:0-10457 GCA_047636235.1 Paracoccaceae bacterium
TTGGCACGACCGCGACCGCGCCCCGCGACCGATCCGGTTCCGATGGCATGTCTGCGCTCCGACGGCATCTGCGCCGCGACCAAGACGGCCGCGTCGCCATCCAAGCCGCGCCGCATAAGGTCGCTTAGGCGGACCTTATCTCGGCCAGCTATCTCTGTCCGGGCGCCCTCGGGCTGCCGCGCCTGCGGCTGACCCGCGCCGCCGCGTTGGGGCCTCGTCCTTATTCCCCTGGCGCCGGGCGGGGCGCCGCGGCGCAGCCCCTCCCCGCATCGGGGCGGTCAGGCCGCCGACAGGGCGTCGGCCACGGCGCGATTATCCACCACCACCGGCGTCTCGAAATACCGAAACGCGGCCTCGCTCCCGAACAAGTCGCGGATGCGGGCCTTGAACGCGTCGCCATGGGCCTCGTGCGCCGCCTCGATCGAGGCCCACAGATAGACGCCGCCCCCCACCTTGCCCGCCTCATCATAGAGATAGTTTTTGTGCAGCAGATGCGGGTTCGCCCGCCAGCCGGGAGCGGTCGCCTCGAACATGGCGATCACCTGGTCGCGGCCGATGCCGTCGCCGATGTCGAAGGTCACGATCTCGGATATAATCGTCGGTCTCCTTGCTGGGCGCCCAGGCCCGCGCGGGGCGGTGGGCGCACGGGCCGATCATCGTCCGAGCCCGACCGCCATGGCAAGCGGCCCGCGTCGCCCCGCGTCAGGCGGCGACCTGCGCCGGCGTCTCCCACCCAAGGCCGGGCCGCCAGCGCGCGTCGATGCGCCCGTCTTGCAGCGACAGCAAATGCAGCCACCCGTTGTCCACCAACGCGCGCAGGCCGTCATGGCGCGCCAGCACGTCGGCGATGGCCTGCTGCGGCGCCTCCACCAACACCGAAAGGCGCAGCGGGTCATGGGCCGCCGCGGCGCCGTCATGGACCGCCTGCCACGGCAGGCCCGCGCGCAGGGCGCCGCCATTGCCCTCCACCACGCCGATGCCGCCGACGACGTTGTGGATCAGCTTGTCGCCGCCGCCGAACGTGTCGGGCGCGACCGAGGACCCGTAATATTGCAGGCTGATCCACGAGGCGACCACCACCGGGGCGGTCATGATCATCTCCAAGGTGGCGAAGCCGTCATCGGTCCGCCAGTCATAGCTGTGCAAGAACGCCCGCCCGCCCAGATCGCGCCCCGCCGTCGCCGCGCGCGGGGCGGCGATGAAGGCGGCGCAGCCCGCAAGGCCCCATTCGGGACGGGTCTCAGCCCAGTTGGCGGCCCGCGCGGCGACGGTGTCGGCGGTGGCGCCGGGCAGGCGGCGCGCCCGCTCCGCCCGCGCCGCGGCGCCCGCGCGGGCCAGCCGGTCGCGCGCCTCGGCGATGTCCGCGTCATGCTCAGGCGCGGGGGCGTCGAGGAACAGCGTCACCTCATCGGTCGCGGTGTCGTGCAGGCCCGCCACGAACACCGTGTCGGCGGGCAGCGCGATCCCTTGGGCGGGCAGCAAGGCGCGGGTTTCGGGGTCGTTCAGCATTGCGGCCAGCAGCCGGGCCGAGACGTCGCCGCCATGCCCGCCGCAGGCGCCGCAGCGATAGGCGCTTTCGTGCGGGTTGTTGGTCAGATGCGCGCCATGGCCGACCAGCAGCACCAGCCGGGCGTGCCCCTCCGTCAGGCTCATGGCCCGAAGCGCCGCCGCGGCGGTCGCGGCCCGGTCTGCCTGGGATAGGTCGCCGTCGATCTGCGGCGCCGGAGCGGGGGCGGGCGGCTTGGCGCCCAAGGCCAGCGCATCCTTCACGAGCTTGCCCGCATAGAACGGCCCCGCCGCCTCGACGAACGCGAACGAGGACACCGCCGCCTGACGGAACCGTCCCCAAGCGCGCGCGGTGCGCGCGGCGATGCGCGAGGCTTGCTCCGCCCCGGGGTCCGCGGTGGCGCAGGACGACAGGCCGGGCGTCAGCAATGCGGGCAGCCGCGCCTCGGGGACGTCGGATCCGAAGGGCCGGTGCGCGACGCCAAGGCCGAAGAACCCCGCCACGCCCACGGTGGCGACGTCGGGCGCGGCGCCTTCCAGCGCGCGGCGCATCACCTCGGACCGCACGTCGATGCAGAACGCGGCCTGCATCGCGGGCCGGGCGGGGGCGGGCGCGGTCTCGCCGCTCAGCAGGGCGCCGAGGCGCCGCTGATGGCCGCGCTCGGCCGCGTCTTGCAGCACGGCGTCGATCACCTGATCGCGGGTTGGCGCAACCGGGGCGGCGTGGGCGGCGACGGTCTCGGCCCAGTCGTGGGCGACGGCGGGGGCGTGGGCCAGCAGCGCTTCCTCCCACACCAGCCGGATCGCCAGCAGATCGGTCGCGGCGGGGTGGTCATTGTCGAGCAGTTCGGCCTGCCACAGCAGCCACCGCGCGTGCTGCGCCCAGCCGCCAAGGTCGCATAGCAGCCGGTGGAACACGGTCTCAGCCGCGGGGGCCGCGATCGCGAGCCGGTCTGCGGCGCGCGCTATCGCCCGCTCAGCACTGTCCGGCGCGGTGGCGACATGGGCGCAAAAACCGGTCAGCCCGGCGATTTCCGGCGTCAGGTCATGGGTCGCCCAGTCGCGCCACGCCGCATAGGCGCCCTTGCCGGGGGCGGGCGACCACAGCGCCTGCCCGCGGTCGAAATGCCCCGCCGCCCACAGCCCGACGCTGCGCGCGATCACCGCCGGCCAGTCCGTGCCGCCGGCCTGCGCCGCCAGATCCGCCACCGTCGGCAGCGCGGTCGGCGCGGGGATGTCGCGCCCCGCCTCAGCCCGGATCACCGCCGGGTCCGCCGGTTTCAGGGGGGATGCGCAGGCGGCCCACGCCGCCGCCAGATCGGCGTCGCTGATCCGCCCGTCGGCGATGGCCTGCGCGTGATCGGCGCGAGGCGGGGTCACCCGGGCGCCCGCCACCCGCGCCAGCCGGGCGGAGGCGACGGCCAGGCCTTCGGACGCCTGGCCGAGGAACGGGTTCACCGCCACCGTCGCGTCGAGCGGAAAGGCGGGCGGAATGGCGCGGATCGCGGACCGGACGGCGGCCGACAGCGAGGTCAGGGCGGGAGCGATCGGGCTATTCATGTCGAACATCAATTTTTCCTGAGATCAGAGAGACTTGGAGACCCGAAAGCCGCCGATCAGCCGATCAAGCGCCGCGTTGAGGTAAAAGCCGTTGGCGACATGAACCCTGAGCCCCGCCGCCGCCGGATGGTGCGCCCAGTGCGGGAACAGCGCCTGCGCCACCGCCACCAGCCCGAACGACCCGACCGCGAGCACGATCAGCGCCCATTCCAGCGCTCCGGGCTTGGCCAGCGCCGGAAGGCCGGGACCCCAGATCGCCGTCGCCAGCACCTGAAACCCGAAATAGCCCACCGCCGCCGCCAGCGACGCCGCCGCCGTGCGCCGCGTCAGCGCGCGGGGGGCCGCGTCGGCCAGCCCCTGCGCCACCAGATAGGCTACGCCAAAGATCAAGATCGCCCCCAGCGCCGCCGCCTGCGGCGATTTCGGCCCCGCGATCAGGCCGAAGCCCGTGGCCACCGCGGCGAACACCGCCAGCGCCAGCACGAAGGCCCGCGCCACCGCCGCCCCGCCCGGCGCCGCCACCGGCCCCGGTTTGCGCAAGCTCGCCACCGCTTGAACCGCGCCGCCCGACGACAGGAACGCGTGCGCCTTGTAAAGCGAGTGCGCCACGATGTGCAGCATCGCCAGCGCCCACAGCCCAAGCCCGCATTGCAGCAGCATGAACCCCATCTGCGCCACCGTGGACCACGCCAGCGCCGTCTTGACCGCGCTTTGCGTCAGCATCACCGTCGCGCCGAACAGCGCCGTGAAGCCGCCCAAGGTCACCAGCGCCGCCATGGCGCCGGGGCTGGCCTGCACCGGCTCGGCCAGTCGGATCAGCAGGAACCCGCCCGCGTTGATGATCCCGGCGTGCAGCAGGGCGGAGACGGGGGTGGGGGCCTCCATCACCTCGGTCAGCCAGCCATGGAGCGGAAAGGTCGCGGTTTTCAGCGCCGCGGCCAGCACCGTCAGCGCCACCGCGATTTGAGCGGCCACCGGCATCCCGGCCTGCGCCGCGGCGCCGATCGCGGCCAGATCGCCGGTGCCGAACGCCAGCCAGAACAGCGCCGCGGCGCCGATCAGCGCCAGATCGCCGCCATGCCAGACCAGCGCGAACTTCACCGCCGCCCGCCGCGCCGCCGCCCGCGCCGGATAGAACAGCAGCAACTGCCGCAGCCCGACCCCCACGGCGATGAACCCGGCGATCAGCGCCCCGAGGCCGCCCGCCTGCACCAGCGCCACCACGGCGGCCAGCGTCGCCAGCATCAGGCCGTGAAACGCCCCCTCGCGCGCCGCGCCGTCCAGATAGGTCCGCGAATACCGCACCACCACCCAGCCGACGAATGACACCAACAGCGCCATCGTGGCGCTGACCGCATCGGCCCGCAGCGCGAACAGCCCCGCCGCGTCCAAGCGCCAGGTGACCGGCCCGAGGATCGCCACCTGCGCCGCCCCGGCCAGCGAAAGCGCGAGGGCGATCAGGGCCGCGCCCTCGGCCAGACGGGGCAGGATGCCGGGGCGCCGCCCGGGGCGACTTGCAGCCAGCGCGGCCACGGCCAACAGCGCAAGCGGCGCGAAAAACGAAAGAGGGGGCATGGGCGGTCTCCGGGGCTTAGGCTTCGGTCCGCCGGAGATAGCCCTTGTCAGACTTTTATAAAAATACATATTCTGCGGTAAATCATTCGATGGAATAGAACGATGGCGCTGCTCAACCTCCACCATTTGCGCCTGTTCCGCGCCGTGGCGACCGACGGCACGCTGACCGGCGCCGCGCGGACGCTGAACCTGTCGCAATCGGCGGTCTCGAGCCAGATCAAGACGCTGGAGGGCGCGCTCGGCCATGCGCTGTTCGAGCGGCGCGGCAGGGGGCTGGCGCTGACCGAGGCGGGGCGCATAGCGCTCGACCACGCCGAGGCGATCTTTCGCACCGCCGAGGACCTGACCGCCACCTTGCGCGACACCGGCCGTGCGCGCCGTGCTCTGCGGGTCGGGGCGCTGGCCACGCTGTCGCGCAACTTTCAGATGCAGTTCCTGCGCCCGCTGATCGGGCGGCCGGATGTGGAGGTGGTGCTGCGCTCCGGCTCGCAGGGGGAATTGCTGCGGGGGCTGGAGTCGCTGGCGCTCGATGTGGTGCTGACCAATCTCGCGCCCGCGCGCGATGCCGCCAGCCCGTGGCTGATCCAGCGGTTGGATGAGCAGCCGGTCAGCCTGATCGGCGCGCCCGCGCGGGTCGGCGCCCCGCCGCGGGGCCTGGCTGAGCTGATCGCCACCGAACCGCTGATCCTGCCCAGCCGCGACACCGCGCTGCGCGCCGCGTTCGATGCGCTGACCGCGCGGCTTGGCGTCACGCCCGCCATCGCGGCAGAGGCGGACGACATGGCGATGCTGCGCCTGTTGACGCGCGAAGGCGTGGGGCTGGCGGTGATCCCGCCGATCGTGGTGCGCGATGAATTGGCCGCGGGCCTGTTGGTGGAGGCGGCGCGGCTGGACGGCATCACCGAGCCGTTCATCGCCGTCACGCTGGCGCGGCGCTTCGCCAACCCGCTGTTGGCCGAGCTGCTGCGGTCGGGCGTCTGATGCGGGCGGGGGTCTGAGAGCGCGGCGGATCGGGGAAAACCGGTATGCCGCAGCCGCAATGGGTTGTCAGTTCGGCTCCGCGCTCTAAATTCCTCGGGATTGCCGAAGATCGAAAGACTGACCATGCCCGGAGACCCGATCATAATCGCGCGGAAGGTCGGCAAATCCTACGGCGATTTTCAGGCGCTGGCCGATGTTGATCTGACCGTTCGCCAAGGAGAGCGGGTCGTGGTCTGCGGCCCGTCGGGTTCTGGCAAATCCACGCTGATACGCTGCTTCAACGGGCTCGAGAGCCACGACCAAGGCAGCCTGACCGTCGACGGGGTGGAGATGATCGCGGACTCGCCCCAGATCCGCGCGCTTCGCCAAAACGTCGGCATGGTGTTCCAGCAGTTCAACCTGTTCCCGCATCTCACGGTGCTCGAAAACCTCACCATCGGGCCGATCAAAGTGCGCGGCCAAAGCCGGGCCGAGGCTGAGGCGACCGCGCGCACCTACCTCGACCGCGTCCGTATCCCGGAGCAAGCCGACAAGCGCCCGGCGCAATTGTCCGGCGGCCAGCAGCAGCGCGTCGCCATCGCCCGGGCGCTGTGCATGGAGCCGCGGGTGATGCTATTCGATGAGCCGACCTCTGCGCTGGACCCTGAGATGATTGGCGAAGTGCTTGACGTCATGGTTGAATTGGCGGGCACTGGCATGACCATGGTGGTGGTGACGCATGAGATGGGGTTCGCGCGCAAGGTCGCTGACACCATGGTGTTCATGGAGGCGGGCCGGATCGTCGAGACCTCGGCCCCCGAGACGTTCTTCACCGCGCCGCAAAGCGCGCGGGCGCGGCTGTTCCTCGACCAGATTCTGGAGCATTGAGGGATGCGCGCCCCACACCCCGTCAAAGCGCGCCCCGTCACGTTGCGCCCCGTCACGCTGCGCCGCGTGCTGAACAGCCCGCCGGTGGCGGTCGGCCTCTATCTGGCGATCGTGATCGGCATCGCCTGGGCGGCCTATGACGGAGCGGCGCAGCTTGGCTATAACTGGCAGTGGTATCAGATCCCTAAATATTTCGGCGCCTTCACCGAGGACGGCTTTCAGGCCGGAGAGATCCTGACCGGCCTTCGGGCGACGATCGCGCTGTCGGCGACCTCGTTCGCGCTGGCGACGCTGCTGGGGTTCGGCGTCGCGCTGCTGCGCCTGTCGGGGCTGATCGTCGGCAAGGCGGTGGCGGTCGGCTATCTGGAATTCGTGCGCAACATCCCGCTTTTGGTGCTGCTCTACCTCTTTTACTACGTCCTCGGGCCGCTGTTCGGGTTCGACCGTTGGTCGGCGGCGGTGCTGACCTTGGGCGTGTTCCACTCCGCCCTGATCTCCGAGATTTTCCGCGCCGGGATCAATTCGGTCGCCACCGGGCAGTGGGAGGCCGCGGCCTCCATCGGCATGACCCGCGCGCAGGCGTATCGCTATATCATCGTGCCGCAGTCGGTGCGCTTCATGGCGCCGCCCCTGACCGGCGAGGCGGTGCACCTGATCAAATCCTCGGCCATCGTCAGCGTGATCGCGGTGGCGGAGCTGACCACCATCGGCCGGAACATCATCTCCGACACGTATATGAGCTTCGAGGTCTGGTTCACCGTTGCGGCGGTCTATCTGGTCCTGACGCTTATTCTGTCGTTCGGCGTGACGCTTGTCGAACGTCGGTTTCCCGCCGACCCCTCCTGACCCCACACAAGGAATTCCCCATGTCCAAGACACGCAGAAGCATCATGACCAACGCGCTGGCGCTCGCGTTCGCGGCCCTGACCAGCACCGTGTTCGCGGCGCCGGCTATGGCGCAATCGGCGACGCAGGCGCTCAGCTCGGAATCGGTGATCGAGACGATCAAGAAGGCGGGCGTGATCCGCATCGGCCTGTCGATCTTCACGCCGTGGTCGATGCGCGACCTCAACGGCGAATTGGCGGGCTTCGAGCTCGACGTGGGCCGCGCGCTGGCCTCGGACATGGGCGTCGACGTCGAATTCGTGCCGACCGCCTGGGACGGCATCATCCCGCAGCTGATGTCGGGCAATTTCGACGTGATCATCTCTGGCATGTCGATCACGCCGGCGCGCAACCTGACGGTCAACTTCTCCGACCCCTACGCCTATTCGGGCCTGACGGTGCTGGCCAACACGTCGATGACCGCGGGGTTCACGCTGGCGGACTATAACAAGCCCGAGGTGACCTTCGCCGCCCGCCGCGGCGCCACCCCCGCCACCGTGATCGCGCAGCTGTTCCCGAACGCATCCTTGCTGCTGTTCGACGAAGACGGCGCGGCGACCCAAGAGGTGCTGAACGGCAACGCCCACGCCACCATGATGGCGGAGCCGAGCCCGTCGACCGAGGCACGGCGCTATCCGGGCGTGCTGTCGACGCCGTTCGAGCAGACGTTCCTAGCCACCGGCGAAGGGTTCGCGATGCGCAAAGGCGACATCGACGCGCTGAACTTCTTCAACAACTGGATCGCGGTGCGCCATGCCAGCGGTTGGTTGAAAGCGCGGAACGACTATTGGTTCAAGGGGAACGACTGGGAGAAGCTGGTCGCCAAATAAGCCCTCGGCGTGCCCTCGGCGTTCAAAAAGCTGCAACGGCTCGACTGGCTGATCCTCACCCTTTTGGCGGGGATCGCCGGCTTCGTCGTGCTGCGGATCGAGGGCGCGCTGATCTATGACTGGCGGTGGGAGCTAATCCCGAACTATATCCTGCGCTATCGCGAGGACCGCGGCGAATGGTTCGCAAATCTGCTGCTGCAGGGCCTGTTCGCCACCATCCGCATCAGCCTTTACGCCAGCGTGCTGGCAGTGATCTTGGGGACCATCCTCGGGGTCGCGCGCTGTGCGGAGAATTTGACCGTCCGGCTTTTGGCGCGCACGTATCTGGAGCTGCTGCGCAACATTCCGCCCGTCGTGATCATCTTTATTTTCTTCTTTTTTCTGTCGCAGCAATTGATCGACGCGCTCGACCTCAACGCTTGGTCGCGCGGCATCGCGCGCAGCGACGCCGCCCCGGTGTGGGAGGTGTTCTTCGGCGACATGCGCCGTTTTCCATCCTTGATCTCAGGCGTGCTGGTGCTGGCGATGTTCGAAGCCGCTTTCGTGGGCGAGATCGTGCGCGCGGGCATACAGTCGATCCCGAAAGGCCAGCGTGAGGCCGCCCGCGCCATCGGCATGACCCGCCTGCAGGAGATGCGCTATATCATTTTGCCGCAGGCGATGCGCAAAGTGATGCCACCGATGGCCAACCAGTTCATCAGCCTGATCAAGGACAGCTCAATCATCTCGCTGATCTCGGTGCAGGAGCTGACGTATAAAACCGTAGAGCTGGTCGCCTCGACCCGCCTGATATTCGAGGCGTGGCTGACCACCGGCTTGTTCTATTTCGTGCTGTGCTTCAGCCTCTCGATGCTGTTCCGGCGGCTTGAGCGGTGATCGCGCGCCAAACAGACAGCAAGGCGGTTGAGTCTCGGTGAGGCGGCTAGACGCAAGACCGTAACAGCGTCGGGATGCTCGGGTCCATGACGTGCGAATGGCCGGTCAGTGGCGATTTAGATGAAGCGCAACTCGTCGGAAATTGCGTCGCCCCGCCGATCTGTTCGGTAGGCGCCGTGAACGGGCGGTATCCGCCGTCTTGAACGGTCGAAATACCAAAGGTCCGTCTGGCGCAGGAGAGCTGGACACCCGCAAAACCTCCCCATTTCCGGCGCGTTGTGATTCACTGCCTTGGTCGCACGGATGAAGGTCTCACGATGGACCGGCGGAGTTTTTTCGGCCTTGAGGAGCAACTCACCCGCATCTGCACCTGCGGACGAAGGGCTTCCTGCCAATGTCAGGCCAGATCGTTGACGCGAGCCTTGTCCCTGCACCCTCGCCACGCACCACGGACGCAGAGAAAGCGGCGATCAAGGCCGGCAAGACCGCGCAGGAAATCTGGCCGGACCGACCTGCGAAGGCGGCGCAAAAGGACACGGACGCCCGCTGGACGCTTAAAATCGGCGGCAAGATCAGGTATCGCCCCGATGGAACGCCTTTGCCACAGATCGCCCTGCCGATGTTCGGCTACAATACCCATGTCAGCACCGATCGGCGGTTCGGTTTCATCCGAAAAGGCGCCGTCACCTCGGGGTGGCTTTCGACGGCGGGATGCTGCGCGCCGTGGTCGACAAGGCAACCGCGGCGTCAGATGTCTGGGCCGACACCGCGTATCGCTGATCGGACAACGAGGTCTGGCTGGCGCGGCAGGGACTGGTCAGCCGGATTCATCGTAAGCGGCGGCGGCGGGCAAAGCGGTGCCGCCCGCGACGGCGCTGGCGAACGCGCGCAAGTCTTCGGTGCGCTGCGCGGTCGAGCATGTCTTCGCGCAGCAAAAGGGCAGGTGCGGGCTGTTCATCCGCACGATCCGACTTGCGCGGGCTGAGGCAAAGATGACCTTGGCCGATCTCGCATACACCTTCGATCGGTTGTGGACCTGTACCGCTTGAGTGCCGCCCCCGGTGCTCGATTAAGCTACTTTCCGTTCGAGAGCGACGCGGCTTTTCCCGCCCAGTGCTGAGAACGTGTTTGAGAAGGGTCATGCCCATCACCTGAGGAGGGTTGCGGATGCTGCGATGGTGATGAGGGTTTCGACGACTGCTCCGAGTTGCTCTTAGTCCCGCGCAAGGCGGCGGCACTTCATGATCCAGGGATCGGTCCGCTCGACGACCCATCGACGGCGGATGACGACGCAACCCTTTATCCAGGGCATGCGCCTGACGATCTCCAGGGTGACGTTGGTCTTGTCCCTCGCCCATGCGACGAGGCGCCCGGCGT
>JBLIKI010000086.1:0-10447 GCA_047636235.1 Paracoccaceae bacterium
GTCCAGCGCGCGCGCCCACCCCGCGGCGCCCATCCGCGGGCCGAGCGCGAAGTCAGGGGTCAGCGCGCCGCGCCACCACGGGGCCGCGCGCCCCTCGGTCAGGTCGTCAAGCAGGCTAGGCGCAGCCTCGGCCGCCACGAGGGCGCCGCCGGGGCGGAGCAGACGGCGCAGACCGGTCAGCCCGTCGGGACCGATCCGGTGCAGCGCGTCGGCGCATAGCGCCAAATCGAAAGTGCCGGGGGTCAGGTCCTCATACGCCTCAAGGCAGACATTGGGCGGCAGCGCGCCCGCATCCGCCGCCCAAGCCCGCGCGCGTCGCGGATCAGGGTCCGACACCGCCACCCGCGCCGCGCGCCCGGCCCGCGCCAGCACCGCGGCGGGCGCGGGGCCGAGCACGAGAATATCAAGCCGCGCGCCCTCAGGCGTCGCCGCCATGCAGGCGTCGAGCGCATCCCCAAGCGCCCGCCAGCGCAGCTGCGCCGCAGGCCCGCCATCGCCAGCACGGATATCGGCCGCCGAAGGGGGCGGGGCCGCGTGGGCCAGTCCGCCGGTCAGCGCCGCAGGCAGCCCATCGCAAAGCGCCATCGCCTGCATCAACGCCGCGGCGCGGGTCGGCGCCTCGGCCGCCAGCGCCTCCGCCACCGGCCCCATCGGGGGGGCGGCGGCGTCGGCCAGCCGCATGCAAGACGCGCCGCCGTCCTCATGCAGCGCCGCGACGATCCGCGACCATAGCGGGCGGGCGGAGGCGCACAGCCGCCCCGCCGCCACCAGCGCATCCGGGTCCAACGCGCCGCCGACCCCCGCGACCTCGACCGCCGCCTGCCACGCCGCGCGGCGGGCGGCGGCGTCAAGCAACAGCGCGCCGCCATCCATCTGCGGCGCCTCAGCCCACGCCAAACCGGCCAGCGCGGGACCAAGATCCGGCGCAGCGGGCGACAGCGGGACCAGAGTTTGGCGATAGCTCATTTCCTCAGCCGTCGACGCTCGTTGCAACGCCATCGCGCGCAGGCGCAGATCCGACAGCGCCGCGATCACCTCGCCGTGCCCGTCCACCAGCGTGATCCGCGCGCGGACCGAGCGGGGGGAGATCCCCTCGATCTCCGCCCACGCGCCCAGCGGCGTCGCGCCGGGGCGGTGCAGTTGCAACGCGCCAAGGCGGATCGGCAGCCAGGCGCGCGCGGCGCCGTCGTCCTGCCCCGCGATCAGCGCCAGCAGGCCGTGAAACGCCGCATCCAACAGCGCCGGGTGCAGCGCGTGGTCCCCCGCGATCAGGTCCGCATGATCCGCGTTCAGCGCCACATAGGCGCGGCGCGGATCGATCCGACGCACCGAGGTCGCGCGCCGGAACATCGGTCCATACTCCAGCCCCATGCGGGCGGCGAGGGCATAGACCGCCCCCGCCTCCATCGTCTCGCCCGCCG
Organism: Paracoccaceae bacterium; assembly: GCA_047636235.1. Lineage (GTDB taxonomy): Bacteria > Pseudomonadota > Alphaproteobacteria > Rhodobacterales > Rhodobacteraceae > JBOCEF01. The sequence goes on from JBLIKI010000086.1 coordinate 1,422, forward strand.
CGGGCGCGGGGCGTGGCGCGGGGGGCGCGGCGGTCAGCGCGCGAACCCGAGCCCGGGCGTGCAGCGCATAAGGATCGCCCGACAGGCGGCGCCTGCTTTCGATCGTCACCGTCCGGCGCGCGCCCGACAGGCGCAGGCGGGTCTGAGTCAATTCTCCGTCCGTCAAGGTCAGCGGGCGCAGGATGTCCAGATCGATGAGCTCGACCCCGCTCGCGCCCTCCTCGGCCAGCGCCAGCGCGCCCGCCGACAGCGCCATGTCCGCGAACGCCGCGGCGGGCAGCACCGCCGCCCCGCCGACCCGGTGATCGGTCAGCCATCCCGGGGCGTCGGCGCCGAGCGTGCCGTGCCAGTCATGCGACCCCTCGCGATCGCGCCACCCCAGCAGCGGGTTGCACGGATCGTCGGCGAAATCGCGCCTCGCCTCGGCGGTCGGCGCCGCGCGATAGAGGCGGTTGCGCCAAGGATAGCGCGGCAGGTCCGCCGCCACCCGCAGATCAGGGCCGAAGAACCGCGCTGGAGCGATTCGCGCGCCAAAGGCCAGCGCTCGCGCCGCGGCATGGCCCAGATCACCGGTTCCGCCTTCCTCGAGGCTCGGCGTCGTGATCAGCGCCGCCGCCCGCGCCTGCGCCGCATCGCGGGCATAGCCGGTCAGCACCGGGCGCGGCCCAATTTCCATCGCCACCGCGCAGCCCATGTCCAGCGCCGCCTCCATCCCTTGGCGGAACAGCACCGGGCGGCGGATGTTGGCCCACCAATACCGGGGGCCGAGCTCTTGCCCGTCAGCCTCTCTCCCGAAGGTGGCGGACAGGAACGGGATTGTGGTTTCCTCAGGCCGTAAGAACGCCAGATTGCGGGCCAAGACCCCCTCCAGCCCGTCTGCGGCGGGGGAGTGGAACGGATAGTCGAGCGGCAACCGCTTGACCGCGATGCGCTTTTTGCGGGCGATCTTGGCGAAGGCCTCGATCGCCGCCACCGGGCCGGACAGGGTGACGGAGCGCGCCGAATTCTCCGCCGCGATGGTCACGCCGTCGATCCCGGCGCCCTCCAGCGCCGCGCGCACCGCGTCGGCGCCCGCCAGCGCGGCGGCCATGGTCCCGAGGCCCCGCAGCCGTTCCTGCGCCGTGGAACGGACGTGGATCAGCCGCACCGCCGCATCGAGATCGAAGGCGCCCGCCGCCCAGGCCGCCGCGACCTCTCCGACCGAATGGCCCAGCACCGCGTCGGGGGTCACGCCGCGCTGCGCCAGCGATTGCGTGATCCCGACCTGAATCGCGAGCAGCAGGGGTTGGGCCAGCGACGTCTCCGCCAGCCGGTCGGCCAGATCGTCGGCCATCAGCGCTTCGGCCAGATCGACGCCCGCCAGCGGCGCGAATCGCTCCGCCACCTTCAAGAACCCGTCGCGGAAGGCGGGGTCGGCCTGCCACGCCGCACGCCCCATTCCGACATGCTGCGCGCCATTGCCTGAGAACAGGAACAACACCTTGCCGCAGCGCCCCGCCGCGCGCCCGGCCACCGCGCCGCCCACCCGCCCATCCAGCCAGTCGCCCAACGCGGCATGCTGTGCATCAGGCGCCGTCGCGGGCACGATCAACCGGTGCGGCAGCCGCTCCCGCCCATAGGCGCAGGCGTTGGCCAGCGTCGCGCCGTCCGCCACTGTCACGCCATCTAGCCGCGCGCGCATCGAGACCGCGAGCGCGCGCAAGCTGTCCTCGGACCGCGCCGACAGGATCAGGGGCGCCGGGGCGGGGCGCGGGGCGCGGCTTTGGCGTTCCTCCGCGCTCGGCTGGCGCAGCACCACATGGGCGTTGGCGCCGCCGAAGCCAAACGCGTTCACCCCCGCGCACCACGGCTTGGAGGAGGGGGGCAAAATCAGCGGCTCGGTCGCCACCGTCAGGTTGAGGCCTGCGAAATCGATGTCCGGGTTCGGCGTTTCGAAATGCAAGGACCGCGGCAGCACGCCTTTTTCCAGCGCCATCTGCGCTTTGAGCATCCCGACCAGCCCGGCGCCTGCCTCAAGGTGCCCGACATTGGTCTTGGCCGACCCGATCGGCAGCGGCGCGCCGCGCCCGCGGCCCAGCACCGCGCCCAACGCGCCGGTTTCCTGCGGGTCTCCGGCGCGGGTGCCGGTGCCGTGCGCCTCGATGAACGCCAGCCGGTCGGGCGACAGGCCGAGGGCGCCATAGACTTCGCGCAGCAGCGCCGCCTGACGCTCCCCCGACGGCAGCGAGACCCCCGCGGTGCGACCGTCGGAGTTCACCCCCATGCCGCTGATCACGCCCAGCACGGTGTCGCCGTCGGCGATCGCGGCTTCCAAGCTGCGCAGCACGAACACCACCGCGCCCTCGGCCCGCACATAGCCGTCGCCGCCCGCGTCGAACGCGGCGCAGCGGCCCTTGCGCGACAGCATCGAGGCCGCGCTGAACCCCACGAACGGCCAAGGCGACAGCAGCATGTTGACCGCGCCGACCAGCGCGGTGTCGATCCGCCCCGACGCCAATTCCGCCGCCGCCGCGCGCAGCGCGTAAAGGCCGGATGAGCACGCGGTATCCACCGTCCAGCTCGGCCCATGCAGATCGAGCGCATAGGACACCCGGTTGGCGATCAGCGACAACGTGTTGCCGGTCATGAAGCCCGCGTCGATCGCCGCCGGATCGGCGTAGAATCGGTTGGCGTGGTCCGAGGACGACGCCCCCATGAACACCCCCGTGCGGTCTTTGGGCAACGTTGACGGCGGGCGGCGGGCGTGCTCCAACGCCTCCCACGCCACTTGCAGCACGAGGCGCTGCTGCGGGTCGATCTGTTCCGCCTCGCGCGGCGAGATGCCGAAGAACGCCGGGTCGAAATCCCAAGGACGCTCCAGCTGCCCCGCGGCGAAGACATAGGACCGGCCGGCTCCGCCCCCGCCCCAGCGCGCGTGGGGGAATCGGTCGGGCTGCACCGCGGTGACGGTGGTCCGCCCTTCGGCCAGCACGTTCCAGAACGCATCGGGATTGTCGGCGCCGGGCAAGCGGCAGCCGTAGCCGATGATGGCGATTTCTTGCGGTTCTATGGCCTTGAGCACGCGGGTTCTCCTGCGTCGGGCCGCCGGTCCCCGGCCCGTCAGGGGGCGAGGCCGCTCAGCGCCGCTCGCAGCCCGATTACACGCGCAGATCATTAACGATATCTTCAACGCGGCCCGGCAAAACGACATTGCGGTGCAAAAACCTTTGGACCGCGGATGCGAGGCGCGAAGCAGACGTGACCGATACCGATCAGATGGCCGCTCTGCCCCCCCCCGCCGCGGCCCATGGCGGGCCGCGGGTCGCCATCGTGACCTGCATGAAGAACGAGGGGCCGTTCGCGCTCGACTGGATCGCCTATCACCGGGCGATCGGGATCGGCGATTTCCTGATCTACACCAATGATTGCGATGACGGGACCGACGCGCTTTTGGACCGGTTGGCGCTGCGCGGGGCGGTGCGGCGGCTGGACAACCCGTTCGACAAGGCCGCAGGGGATCGCCCGCAGCACGCCGCGCTGCGCGATGCGCCGCGCCGCGCGCCGGTGGCGGGGGCCGACTGGGTGCTGCCGATCGATGTCGACGAATATCTGGCGATCCATGCGGGGGACGGCACGTTTCGCGACCTGCTTTGCGCCTGCGAGGGGCTTGCGGGGCGCGCGCCCGACCTGATCTCGATCACCTGGCGGCTGTTCGGCAATGACGGGACCACGCAGTTCGCCGACCGCCCGGTGATCGCGCAATTCACCCGCTGCGCCGCGGAATATCGCCCCAAACCCCACCAGGCCTGGGGGTTCAAGACTGCGTTCCGCCAGCCGCTGGCCTTTGAGCGGTTCGGGGTGCATCGCCCCGTCAAGCCGCTGCCGGGGGCCGAGGACGCGCTGTGGCTCGACGGGTCGGGCCGCCCGATGCCGCCCGACATGGTGAAACGCGGCTGGCGGTCGGATCGGCGCTGTTGGGGCTACGGGCTGGCGTCGCTGAACCACTATGCGGTGCGCTCTGCGGAATCGTTCTTGGTCAAGCGCGCGCGGGGGCGGGTCAACCATGTCGATCGGGACCAAGGGCTGGCCTATTGGTGGGTGATGAATCGGAACGAGGCTGAGGACCATCGCATCCGCCGCATGATCCCCGCGATGCGCGCGGAGCTTCGGGCGCTTAAGGCGGACCCCGAGGTGCGGCGCCTGCACCAAGCCTGCCTGAGCGCGCATCGGCGCAAAATCAAGGCGTTGCGCGCCGATCCGGCGCAGGCCGACCTGCTGGCGCAGATCGCTGGGCCACGCCTCGACGCTCTGTCGCGTGAAGATCGCGCCTACGCGGGGCAGGAGTTCGCCAACGGCCCCCCGCCGCCTTAGACGCGCTTGCCTGGCGTCAGGCGCCGTCATGGGATGCGTGGGCGGGGCGCCGGGCCGCGCGCGCAGCCCCCTGCGGGTCAGTCCAGCGGCGCCATCCCGCGCAGGATATCGCCCGCGAGATAGAGCGAGCCGCAGATCAGAATTCGCGGCGCCGCCTCGCCCAGCCCAGCGATGTCGCGCAGCGCGGCGGCCAGATCCGCGGCGGGCGCGGCGGTCAGCCCCGCACGCCGGGCGGCGGCGGCGGTCGCCTCGGCCGGCAGCGTCGCGGTGGCGCCGGGGATGGTCAGGGTCCGCACATCCCGCGCCAGCCCCGCGAACGGCGCCAGAAACCCAACCGGATCCTTGGTGTCGAGCATCCCGCAAATCAGGTGCAGCGGCGCAGGGCGGCGCGCGTTCAAGCTGGCCATATGCTCCGCCAGCACCTCGCCCGCCGCCACATTGTGCCCGCCGTCGAGCCATATTTCCGCGTCCGACGGCGCGTCCGGCAGCAGCGCCGCCGCGACGGGCTGCATCCGCGCGGGCCAGCGCACGCCGGTCAGCGCCGCGGCGCAGGCGTCGCCGTCCTTGCCAAGCGCGCGCAGCGCCGCGATGGCGGCGCCCGCGTTCATGGTCTGGTGGGCGCCCATCAGCACGGTCGGCGGCAGGTCCGAAAGCCCTGTCTCGTCCTGGAACACGATCCGGCCGCGCTCGCTCCAACACTGCCAATCGCGCCCGGACGCGATCAGCGGCGCGCCGATGGCGGCGGCGCGGGCCTCGATCACCTCCCACGCCGCATCGGGCTGGGGGCCGACCACGCAGGGCACGCCGGGCTTCAGTATCCCGGCCTTCTCAGCCGCGATCTCGGCGATGGTCTCACCCAGATATTGCTGGTGGTCGATGGAAATAGGCGTGATCACGCACAGCCGCGGCGCATCGACCACGTTGGTGGCGTCGAGCCGCCCGCCCAGCCCAACCTCCAGCAGCGTCCAGTCGGCCTCCACCCGCGAAAACGCCAGCAGAGCGGCGCAGGTGGTGATCTCAAAGAACGTGATCGAGGCGCCGTCGTTCCGGGCCTCGCACTCATCCAAAAGCGCCGTCAGCGCGTCGTCCGAGATCAGCCGCCCCGCCAGCCGCACCCGTTCATGGAACCGCGCGAGGTGGGGCGAGGTGTAGACATGGCAGCGTTCCCCGGCGCCCTCGAGCCCGGCGCGAATCATCGCGACCGTCGATCCCTTGCCGTTGGTCCCGGCGACATGCACCACGGGCGGCATGGCGCGCTCAGGATGATCCAGCCGCGCCAGCAGGCGGTGCATCCGGTCCAGCGTCAGGTCGATGATCTTGGGGTGCAGCGTCATCAGACGCTCCAACACCCGATCGCTGGCATGACCGCCGGCCACGCCGCGGATCGACCGCGCGTCCCCAGCCGAGGACGTCGCGATCGCGCCGCCATCGGACGACGTAGCAGGCATCATCGCGCCCTCGGCGCCGTCTGCAGGGCTCATGCGGTCGCCTCGCCATCCTCGGGCTGCGGGATGCCGAGGGCGGCGTCGTCGACCATCGGGCCGGTCAGATCGCCCATCACCCGCGGCGGCTGGTTGGTCAGCAGGCGCAGCATCATCGCCAGCTCATCGCGCATCTTGCGCCGGTGCACCACGCGGTCGAGCATCCCATGTTCCAGCAGATATTCGGCGCGCTGGAACCCTTCGGGCAGCTTCTCGCCGATGGTCTGCTCGATCACGCGCGGCCCGGCGAAGCAGATCAGCGCCCCCGGCTCGGCGATCTGGATGTCGCCGAGCATCGCATACGACGCCGTCACCCCCCCGGTGGTCGGATGGGTCAGCACCGCGATGTACGGAAGCCCCGCCTCGCGCACCATCTGCACCGCCACCGTGGTGCGGGGCATCTGCATCAGCGACAGGATGCCTTCCTGCATGCGCGCGCCCCCGGCGGCGCAGAACAGCACCAGCGGGGCCTTGCGCTCCACCGCGCGTTCCGCCGCGGCGATGATGGAGTTGCCCACCGCCATGCCCATCGACCCGCCCATGAAGCTGAAATCCTGCGCCGCGCAGATCGTGCGCAGCCCGCCGATCTCGCCCTCGCCGACCAGCATCGCCTCGTCCTCGCCGGTTTTGCGGCGGGCGTCGCGGATCCGGTCGGAATAGCGTTTCTCGTCACGAAAGCTCAGCGGATCGACGATCGGGTCGGGGCTGTCGATCTCTAGGAACACGCCGCCGTCGAACAGCGCTTCGAAGCGGTCGCGCGGCGTGATGTTCATGTGGTGCTGGCAGCTGGGGCACACGCCCAGCGCTTCCTGCAGTTCGCGGTGAAACAGCATGGCGCCGCATTCGTCACATTTGCGCCAAAGGTTCTCGGGCAGCTCGCGCCGCGAGAACAACGAATTGATCTTGGGCCGGACGTAATTGTTGATCCAGTTCATCCCGCGCGCCTCCTGAGCTGAGCTTTCGCAGCCGTCGCGCGGTGTTACTGCGGCGCGGTCTGCGATGCAATCGCGCCGCCATGGCGCAGGGCTGCGGCCCGACGTCACTCAGATGGCGGGCGGCGTGCGCCGGGTCAAGGGCCGGGCGCCGAACGCGGGCTGGCGCGCGGCCGTGCGCCGCGCTAGATCATGCCGCCCTGTCGCCTTTTTCTGCGCCCCGGAGGCCCCATGTCCCGCCCTCTCCGCCGCCTGCTTTTGGGCATCGACGCGGGCGGCGCCTGCACCGATGCGGCGCTGCTTGACGAGTCGCGCGCCAGCCTCGGCCATGGCGGCGCCGACGCGGTGCTCGCCTCCGCCAAGGCGCTGACCACCCGCCCCGATCTGTCGCGCGGCGTCGGCGACGCGGTGCGCGCGGTGATGGCCAAGGCGGGCGCGGCGCCCGGCGAAATCGCGTTGGCGGGCCTGTCGACAACCCTCGCCACCAATGCGCTGGTGGAGGGGCAAGGCGACCCCGCCGCCCTGATCGCCATCGGCTTTGCGGCGGACGCGTTATCGCGCGAGGGGCTGGACGCCGCCCTGTCCGGCGCCCCTCTAATCGTGATCGCAGGCGGCCATGACGCCCACGGAGGCGAGGCCGCACCGCTGGATCTGGCCGCCCTGCGCGCCGCCTTGCCGCTGTTGGCAGGAATGTCAGGGGTCGCCGTCGCGGGCGCCTTCGCCACCCGCAACCGCGCCCATGAAATCGCCGTGCGCGACCTGATCCGGGCGGAGACGGGCCTGCCGGTGACGTGCAGCCATGAATTGTCCGCGCGCCTCGGCGGCCCGCGCCGCGCGCTGACGGCGCTTTTGAACGCGCGGCTGATCGGCATGATCGACCGGTTGATCGCGGGCGCGCGGGCGCAATTGTCGGCGCTTGGCATCGACGCGCCGCTGATGATCGTGCGCGGCGACGGGGCGTTGATGGAGGCGTCCCTCGCCCGCCTGCGGCCCATCGAGACGATCCTGAGCGGACCTGCGGCATCGGCCCTCGGCGCCGCATTCCTTGCCGGGGTCGACGATGCGCTGATCGCCGACATGGGCGGGACCACCACCGACATCGCGGTGATCCGGGGCGGTCGCCCGCGCCTGTCGCCCGACGGCGCCTCGGTCGGCGGCTGGCGCACCATGGTCGAGGCGGCCGCGATCCGCACCGAGGCGCTCGGCGGCGACGGCGAGGTGCGGCTGGTTGCCGGCCCCGCGCTGACCATCGGCCCGCGCCGCGCCACCCCGCTGGCGCTGCTGGCCGCGGACCCCGATACCGGAGCGTCGGTCCGCCGCACCCTGTCGGCGCAATTGGCGGCCCCTCGGGCGCGGGACGGGGACGGCGTGTTCCTCCACGCGCTCGCCCCGGCGCCGGACGGACTGCCGGGCCCCGAGGCGGCGCTGATGGCGCGCCTCGCCGCCGGTCCGCTGGCGTTGGACGACGCCGCGCCGCGCCTGCAGGACCGCCGGGCGGCGGAGCGGTTGGCAGACCGCGGGCTGATCCGCCGCGGCGCCTTCACCCCCACCGACGCGGCCCACGCGCTGGGGCTGCAAAGCAATTGGGACATCGCGGCGGCCTCGATCGGCGCGGCGCTGCTGGCGCGTCGGCGCGATGCGCGCGGCGTCCCCGCCTGGCCGTCGCCCGAGGCAGCGGCCGCCGCCACCCTCGCCGCCCTGCGCCGCCGCTGGGCCGAAGTCGCGCTGGAGGCGGTCGCGCACGAGGATGGGTTGGACGCCGCGGGCCTCGCCGCGTCCGTCTTCGCGCAAGCGGCGATGGACCGCCACGACGGGCTGCTGCGCGCAACCCTGACGCTGTCGGTCCCGATGATCGCCGTGGGCGGCCCTGCGGCGCTGCACGGGGCCGAGGCCGCGGCCCTGATCGGCGCCCGTGTGATCATCCCGCCCCATGCCGCGTCCGCCAACGCGGTCGGCGCGGTGGCGGGCCCGGTGCGCGCGCGGACCGAGGCGACCGCGACCCGCCCCGGTGGCGGTGGCTACCGCCTGCACCTGCCGGGCGGGGCGGAAACGTTCGCGACCCTCGAAGCCGTCCGCGCCCGCGCCCATGCCGTCCTGTCGGCGCTGGCCGCCGATGCGGCGCGCGCGGCGGGCGCCGACCCTGACGCGCTGACTGTCACCATGACCGAGCACTTGACCGACGCCGCGGTCGAGGGCCAGGCCATGGTGGTCGAGGTCCGCTTCGTGGCCGAGGCCGTGGGCCGCCCCAGACTCGCCGCCGCGC
>JBLIKI010000087.1:0-10447 GCA_047636235.1 Paracoccaceae bacterium
TTCGGCGCGGGTGAAGGACGCCGACGACAGGTCCGGCATCGGCACGTCGATGATCATCCACCACATGTCGCCCGATCCGGGCACACGAGTGTAAATGCCGCCATCGCCGCGCGCGACCGGATGGGCGCCGCCCCCCGCATTATACGCCGCCAGCGCCGCGACGATCGCCGCGCGGTCGATCCGCAACTCCGGGTCCAGCCCGCCGATGCGAATGGGGGCGGAGGCCGCCTGCAGCCGCCCCTCGCCATCCCCGGTCCGGCACGCGATGCCTGCGACCAACGACAGGTTGGCATCCCCGGTGGCGTCCACGAACGCCTCGGCCGCAAAGCGCGTTCGCCCGTCCATCCCCGCCAGCGTCAGCGATTCCAGCGCATCCGCCGTGCGGGTCGCGGCAGCCACTCGCGTATGCAGCAGCACGTCCACCCCATGCGCCGCCAACACGCGGTCGAGCGCGAGCTTCACCGCCTCGGGGTCCAGCAGGATGATCCAGTTGCCGGTCGTCTCCGACACATAGGGGGCTGCGGGCAGGCCGAGGCGGCGCAGGTCCGCCAGCACCAGCGCCCCCGCGCCTTGCACCGCCGCCACCGGGTCGGCGCCTTGCTGGAAGAACCCGCAATAGGCCAGCACCTGCGCGTTGGTCGCGGCGCCGCCGAGGAACCCGTATTTCTCCACCAGCAGCGTTCGCGCGCCCGCCCGCGCAGCGCCCAAGGCCGCGCCCACGCCCCCCGCGCCGCCCCCGGCGACGATCACGTCATAGGCGGCCTCGGGGCGGCGGGTCATGCGCGCCAGCCCAGCAAGCGCTTTTCCACGCGCCCGATCGCAAAGCTGATGATCAGCCCCAGCGCCGACAGGATGGTGACGCCCGCGAACAACCTCTCAAGGTCATAAAGCGACCCGGCCTCAAGAATATAGGCCCCGACGCCGTGCTGCGCGCCGAGCATTTCCGCCGCCACCAGCAGGATGATCGCGATGGCGAGGCTGATCCGCAGCCCCGACAGGATCCCCGGCATCGCGCCCGGCAGCACGATCTTGCGCACGATCGACCACCACGACAGGCCGAAGCTTTGGCCCATGCGGATCAAGGTGCGGTCCACATTGTCCACCGCGCCATAGGTGGCGACCACCGTGGGGGTGAAGGTGCCGAACGCGATCAGCGCGTATTTCGACGGCTCATCAATCCCGAACCAGATCACGAACAGCGGCAGCAGCGCGATCTTGGGGATCGGAAAGATCGCCGCCACCAAGGGCACCAGCCCGGCGCGGACATAGCTGAACAGCCCGATCATCACCCCGACCGCGATCCCGGTCGACACACCGAAGAACGAGCCGACCGCCAGCCGCGTGACTGACGGGATCAGATGATCCCACAGCGCTCCGGTGCGATACAATTCGCCGAACGTCGCCAGCACGTCGGATGGGAGCGGCAATGTGAGGTTGCTGATCCACCCCGCCCGCGTGCCCCATTCGGTGAACGCGATCAGAGCCACGAACACCGCCAGCCCGACATATTTCTTGGCGCGCGGCGCGAACCCGCCGCCGCGGAACGCCACCGTGCGGGCGGGGGCTGGGTCGAGGGCGGTCGCGGGGGCGCTCAGCCCATGGGCGGCGGCATCATTCATCAAGCAATTCCTCATCCGCCGCGCGGGCTTCGTCGCGCATGGCGTCCCACAGGTGTTTCTGGCGCGCTTCCAGGTCCGGGTCGGCATAGCCGCGCTGGGACAGCGGCGTGTCGATCTCCATGATCTCGCGAATTTTGCCCGGACGGCGCGACAGCACCACGATCCGGTGGCCGAGGCGCACCGCCTCCGCCAGATTATGCGTGACATAGACGGCGGTGAACGGGGTGCGGGTCCACAGCGTCACCAGATCGTCCATCAGCAATTCGCGGGTCTGGCTGTCGAGCGCGGACAATGGCTCATCCATCAGCATCACCGCGGGGTTGACCGCCAGCGCGCGAGCGATGGCGACGCGCTGCTTCATGCCGCCCGACAATTGCCGCGGCAGCGCACGGCGAAAATCGCTGAGGCGCGTGCGGGCCAGCACGTCGTCCACGATCGCCTCGGCGGCGGCGCGGGTCAGGCGGTGGTCTTCGAGCACAAGGCGCACATTCCCCTCGACGCTGCGCCACGGCAGCAGCGCGAAGTCTTGGAACACGTAGGTGAGCGGGTTCAGGCAGCCCTCGGGCGCCTCGCCGATCTGGACGATCTCGCCGCGGGTCGGACGCTCCAGCCCCCCGATCAGGCGCAACAACGTGGACTTGCCGCAGCCCGACGGCCCGACGATGGCGACGATCTTGCCCGCGGGGATCGAGAGGTCGATGCCTGACAGCACCTCGGACCCGCCATAGCTGTGGCCGATGCCGGAAAGCGAAAGCTCCATGCGCGCGGTCCTTTTGAAATGGCGCGGGGCGGACCGGGCGGCCCGCCCCGACAGGATCACGTCGTCTTGACGTAGCTGGTGTCGACGACGGTCTCGAACGTGATCTCCGGCTTGATCAGGTTCTCGGCCTTGAACCAGTCGAGTTGGTCCTGGATCGAGCCGACATTCATCGACGCCCCGCCATTCAGCCGCATCGCGCCCGCCAGAATGCCCGCGCGCGCCGCCGACAGCTCCTTATCCGGGGCGATGTACTTGTGGATCAGGGCGATCATGTCCTCAAGCGCCGCGTCGCCTGCGGTCTTGTCGACCATGGCGGCGTTGAAATCCGCGACCCCCTGCGAGAAGGCGGCGAGGAACGCCTGCGTCTTGGCGCGGTCCTCGGCTGCGTTCTTGGCCGAGGTGAACACGGTGGTGACCTGATAATCGGGCAGGAAATCGGCGACCATGCCGATATGGTGCACTGCACCCGATGCGACCAGACCCGTCGCCACGTTCGGCACGATGGTCCAGGCGTCGATCTGGTTCGACTTCAGCGCGCCGATGATCGCGCCGACTTTCTGGAGGGGGATGTATTCCAGCCCGAAGCCGCCCGCCTGCGCGATCTTGGACCCCATGTAGTGGAACGAAGATCCCGCCTGGGTCACGCCCCAGCGCTTGCCCGCCAGCTTGGACGGATCGGTCGCGCCCGCCGCGAACGCCTCGTTGGACGCGAGGATCATCTGGCCGGAGATGCCCTTTTCCTCGCTCAGCGCGCCGCCGATCACCTTGACCGCGCCCTTTTCCGCCAGCGACACCAGCCCGCCGGTGATCGAGGTGATGCCGAAATCCACATCCCCCGAAGCGATCGCCACGGCCATCGGCTGGGCGGCGTCGAAATATTTCAGCTCCACCTCCAGACCGTTATCGCTGAAATAGCCGCGGTCATACGCGGTGTAGGTGGCGGCGTGGCTGCCGAGCTTGAGCGCGCCGACCACCGTCTTGGTGCGCGCCAGCGCCGGGGCGCCGAGGCCGGCGGCCGCGGCGGCGGCGGCCATCATCGCCAGAGTCTGGCGTCTGGTCATGGTCATGGGTGGTTCCTCCCGTTTATCGTTACGTCCGTGGTTGGTCGCGGTCCCGGTCTGCGCCAGGCTCGTCGCGCCCAAGGCCGAGGCCGAGGGCGATGTCGTCGTTCAGCGCCGCCAGCGCCGCCGGAGCGTCGCCGCGCAAAATCGCCGCCAGCAGCGCGCCCTGCGCCGCCGCGCGGGCGGCGAAATCGATCCGCCCCTCGCGCAGCGCCGCCAGCATGAACCGCCGCGACTGATCAAAGAACTGTTTTTGCAGCGCCCCGATCCGCGGCGATCCCGCGGCGTCGCCCAGCGCCAGATGAAACCCGCGCAAGGCGGCGTCCCATTCCAGCGCGGTCATATCGTCGAGGGCGGCGCGCACCGCGGCCTCGGCCCGGCCCAGCGCGTGATGGGCGGCGATCACCCGCCCCTCCCACGCCACATCCCGGTTGGCCATGGACCACGACAGCGCCAGACGCTCAATTTCGCGGCGCACCCGCGCCACGTCCGCCAGATCGGCGTCGGTGGCGGAACCGACGCGAAAGCCGCGCTGCGCCTCGGCCGCGACCAGCCCCTCGCTTGCGAGCATCCGGAGCGATTCCCGGATCGAATGGGTCGACCCGCCATAGCGCCCCTGCAGGTCCTGCGGTTTCAGCCGCGCATCGGGCGGCAGCGCGCCGAACGCGATGTCACGGCGCAGCGCGCCGGCGATCAGCGCGACGATGGTATCGTCCTCGGCCTTGGCGTCATGGCGGGCGAAAAGCAAATCTGTTCCCCAAGCGGCGGATTATTGGATATTTGTCGTATGATGAGAGATTCAGAGTCAACCCTGACCAGCGCTGCGGAGCCCCCTCGATGATCACCGGAACCACCCGCATCGTGCCGATCGTCGGCCACCCGGTCGCCCAAGTGCACAGCCCCCGGCCCGCCAATGCATGGCTGCGCGCCCGCGACCTGGACGCGGCGATGATCGCGATGGACATTGCGCCCGACGCGATCGAGGGGTTTTTCGCGATGCTGCGCGGCTGGGGCAATTGCGCCGGATGCTCGATCACCCTGCCCCACAAGCAGGCCGCGCTGACGGCGATGGACAGGGTCAGCCCCCGCTGCGCGCGGATCGGGGCGGTCAACACAATCCGCCGCACCCCGGACGGGCGGTTTGAGGGGGAGATGACCGACGGCCTCGCCCTTTGCGCCGCGTTGGAGGAGGCCGGGCATCCGGTGGCGGGCATGACCGTGGCGCTGGCGGGCGCCGGGGGCGGCGCCGGGGCGGCCATCGCGGATGCGCTGGCTGAGCAAGGCGCCGCGGCGATCCATTTAATTGAGCCGGACGCGGGGCGGCTTTCGCGCCTGCGCGCGATGCTGGCCGCGACATGGCCCGACACCGCCCTGCCCCAAGGCGCGCCCGCCACCGTCGACATCGCCATCAACGCCAGCCCGATGGGGATGGACCCGGCCGATCCCCTGCCGCTATCGCCCGCCATCCTGCGCCCCGGCGGCGCGGCGGCGGACGCGGTCACCAAACCGCAGATGACCCGGTTCCTGCGCGCCGCCCATGACCGCGGCATGACCGTGGTGACCGGCGCCGCGATGGCAGAGGCGCAGCTGCGCTTCCAAATGGCGCATTGGGGGCTGGCGGGCTGATCGGCGTCCCCGCCCCCATCCGGCGCGAGGGTCTTGACAGAACGGGGGTGCGCGCGCCCTCCTGACCGCCCTCGCCCGCGCCGAAAGGACCCCTTCCATGGCCCGCAAGACCAACAAAGTCATCATCACCTGCGCAATCACCGGCGGCATCCACACCCCCACCATGTCGGACGCCCTGCCGATCACCCCCGACCAGATCGCGCAATCGTCGATCGAGGCCGCGGAGGCCGGGGCCTCGATCATCCATCTGCACGCGCGCGACCCGCAAACCGGCCAGCCGACCCCCGATCCGGCGGTGTTCATGCAGTTCCTGCCGCGCATCAAGCAAGGCTGCGACGCGGTGATCAACGTCACCACCGGCGGCGGGCTGGGCATGACCGTGCAGGAACGCCTCGCCGGTCCGATCGCGGCGGAGCCGGAGATGTGCTCGCTCAACATGGGCTCGATGAATTTCGCGCTGCACCCGCTGGCCAAGAAATACGACACGTGGAAGCACGCATGGGAAAAGCCGTATCTGGAAGCCACCGACGACTATATCTTTCGCAATACCTTCCGCGACATCGCCTATGTGCTGAAGCATTTGGGCGAGGGCTGCGGCACCAAGTTCGAGCATGAGTGCTATGATATCGGCCACCTCTACAACCTCGCGCATTTCGTCGACGCGGGGCTGGTGAAACCGCCGTTCCTGGTGCAGTCGATCTTCGGCATCCTCGGCGGCATCGGCGCGGAGCCGGAGAACGTCGCCTTCATGAAATCGACCGCCGACCGGCTGTTTGGCGACGATTACGTGTGGTCAGTGCTGGCGGCGGGGCGCCACCAGATGCCGTTCATCACCCAAGCGGCGCTGTTGGGCGGCAATGTGCGGGTGGGACTGGAGGATTCGCTTTATATCGGCAAGGGCCGGATGGCGAAAACCAACGCCGAGCAGGTGCGCAAGATCCGCACCATCCTCGAAGAACTCGGCCTATCGATCGCCACCGCCACCGAAGCGCGCGAGATGCTGGACCTGAAGGGCGGCGACCGGGTCAATTTCTGACCCTGCCCTGGGGGGACGCCGGATCGACGGCGCCCCCTCCTTCCGCCAGCCCGCCGCCCTCGACCCCTCAAGGAGCCTATCCATGCAATGCCGCGCCGCCATCCTGTCTGGCTTTCCGTCCGCCCGCCCCTTTGCGGACAGTCGCCCCCTCAGCATCGAGACGGTGACGCTGGCCGACCCCGGCCCCGGCGAGGTGCTGGTGCGCATCGCCGCCGCGGGTCTGTGCCATTCCGACCTGTCGGTGATGAACGGCGATCGCCCGCGCCCGATGCCGATGGCGCTGGGGCATGAGGCGTCGGGGATCGTTGAGAAATGCGGCTCCGGCGTGGACGACATGAAGCCCGGCGATCCGGTGGCGATGGTGTTCGTGCCGTCCTGCGGCTGCTGCGCGCCCTGCGCCGAAGGCCGCCCCGCGCTGTGCGAGCCGGGCGCCGCCGCCAATGGCGCGGGTACGTTGCTGTCGGGGGCCACGCGGATCACCTGGAACGGCGCGCCGGTCTATCACCATGTCGGCGTGTCGGCCTTCGCCGAATACGCGGTGGTGTCGCGCCGGTCCTTGGTGCCGGTGCCGCGCGACATGCCGCTGGATCTGGCGGCGCTGTTCGGCTGCGGGGTGCTGACCGGCGTCGGCGCGGCGGTCAACACCGCCGAATTGCGCCCCGGGGAAACCGCGGCGGTGATCGGCCTCGGCGGCGTCGGGCTGTCGGCGGTGCTGGGCGCGCTGGCGGCGGGGGCGGCCGAGGTGATCGCCATCGACGTCAACCAAAGCAAGCTGGATGCCGCGACCGCGCTTGGCGCCACGGCGACGTTCAACGCGGCCGACCCCGACTGCGCGGCGAAAGTCCGAGAGGCGACCCGCGGCGGCGTCCATGCCGCGATCGAGACGGCGGGGGTTGCGTCCGCGTTCTCGCTCGCGTGGGCGATCACCCGGCGCGGCGGGCGCACCGTCACCGCCAGCCTGCCGAACCCCAGCGTGCAGATGACGCTGCCCCATGTGTTGATGGTGGCTGAGGAACGCACCATCAAAGGCAGCTATCTCGGGGGGGGCGTGCCGTCGCGCGACATCCCCCGTTATATGGCGCTGCACGCCCAAGGCCGCCTGCCGGTGGAGAAATTGATGACCGGGACCAGCCCGCTTTCCCAGATCAACGAAGGGTTCGATCTGCTGGCGAGCGGCGACGCGATCCGCCACCTGATCGTGATGGACGGCGCGGCATGAGCGCGCCGATCGTCCCCCCCGCCCGGATCGCGCTGATCGGGCTGGGGCGGATGGGGATGCCGATGGCGCGGCGCCTGCTGGGCGCAGGCTTTGCGGTCCACGGCGCCGACCCGGCGCCAGCGGCGCGCGACGCGCTGGTCGCTGCGGGCGGCGTCGCCACCGACAGCGTGGCGGGCGCCGCGGCGGGCGCCGACGCCCTGATCGCAATGCTGCCCGACGGCGACGTGGTGCGCGCGGCGCTGCTGGGGCCGGATGGCGCGCTGACCACCCTGCCGACCACCGCGCTGGTGATCGACATGAGCAGCAGCGCCCCGATGGGCACCCGCGGCTTGGGCGATGACCTTGCCGCGCTGGGCTTCGCGCTGATCGACGCGCCGGTGTCGGGCGGGGTCGCCCGCGCGGTGACCGGCGCGCTGACGATCATGGCGGGGGGGGATGCGGCGGACATCGCCCGCGCCGCGCCGATCTTCGACGCGCTGGGGCGGGAGGTCTTTGAGACCGGCGCCCTCGGGTCCGGCCACGCGATGAAGGCGCTCAACAACTATGTCTCCGGCGCAGGGGCCGCCGCGGCGATGGAGGCGCTGACCATCGGCCGCGCCTTCGGGCTCGATCCCGACCGGATGGTGGACGTGCTGAACGTCTCGACCGGGCGGAACAACACCACCGAGGTGAAGCTGAGGCAGTTCGTGCTGTCGCAAAGCTACGGTTCCGGCTTCGGCATCGGGCTGATGGCGAAAGACATCCGGCTTGCCGCCGCGCTGGCGCAAAGCCTGCGGGTCGGGACCGGCTTTGTGGATCAGGTGGCGCGGCAGTGGGAGGCCGGGCGCGACGCGCTCGGCGCCTCCGCCGACCACACCGAGCTGGCGCGCCACATCGACGCCCCGAAGGACTGAGCGGTCAGTCGGGGTCGCCCTCGGGCGGCCCCAGCGCGACAAAGCGGCGATAGACCGAGCCTATGGCGATCAGCCCCAGCCCCAGCCCGAGGAACGACGCCACCCGCCACAGCCCGTCCAGATCCGACTTGCCGGCTTTGCCTGAGGCGAATGGCGGCGCGCCTCAGGCCTTTTCCTCGGGATACTCAAACTTGACCGTGGCCTTGCCGTCCTTGTCCAAGGTGATGGTGAATGCATTCCAGTCGCCGCCAGTATGCGCCTTCATGAGCGCATGGAGTTCAATCACCAGATCGAGAAAATACCATCAACGGTCCGCTTCAAGAATAGAGCTCACCCTCTCTCCGTCAATAAAATACCAAAAACTTCGCCTCGTCGATGAAGACTCGTCGGCGCTCCTCGAAAATACGCAGAGACAACCTGCCTCCGAGAAGCCGTCCGGCAACTGACCATTCATTAGGATGCAAATCTTATCAAAAAGATCCCTTTGCCTAATTATAGATCCCATCTCATCCACCTCTCTTGTTGTTGAAATCCATGTCATAGACGAAGACCTTGAGCACCGTGAGCGACAGCAGCGCCAGCGCCCCATGCCGCCACGCCGCGGATCGGCGCGCGATCCCCACCGCCAGCGCCGCCGCCGCCAGGGCGATCCACGCGGCGGAATAGGCATAGATCTCAGCCCCGCCGGCCCCGCGGGCCAGATCGAGCAACGGGCCTTGGAACGCGCGCCGCACCTCGAGGCTGACATAGATAAGAACCAGCAGCGCCGCCCCGACCCGCAGCCCGGCGCGCACCGGATCGCCCAAGATCAGCGCCCGGTCCCATGCCAGCCATGCCAGCGCCAGCGCGGGCGCCAGATACGCCAGCCCCAACAGGTTGATCACCGGCCACGACCCGACGGGATCGTCGCTCCACACCGGGTTCGCCCACAGCAGATGCCCGACCACGATCTGAAGGCAGGCGAGCGTCAGCAGCCCCGCCCCGCCAAAGCCCGCCGTCGGCAGATGCGCCGCCACATCGCGGTGCAGCAGCAGCCCCGCCGCGATCAGCCACCACAGCGTCTGCACTGAGTGATCGAGCAGCGCGAAATAGCCGTCGATCGCACCCGCGGTCCAGATCCGCGCCTAGAACGCCACCAGCAGGAACCCGAACGCCACCGCTGCGGTCTGGCAAAACACCGCCAGCGGGTCGGGCCCGCCGCGTCGCAGGATGCCTCCCGCCCGCCACAGCGCCGCCGCGGGGATGCCGTAGCCATAGAGCACCCACCCGAACAGCCCCGCGACCCCGCCGTCATACTCGATCACCGCGGGGCTCATCACCAGCCGCGCGCGGCCATCGGGGCAAGCCCCTGATAGCGCGGCCCGCGCAGGCCCATCGCCAGCCCGAGCGCGCCAAACGTGCCCAAGAATCACAGCGCCGCGGCGTTATAGCCGCACATCCCCGCCAGCGCGATCAGCATGACCCCCGCCAGCGTGAACCCAAGGCCCGAGGTGTCGCCGACCAACGCCCCCAGCCAGCGGGTCGCGGGCTGATCGGGCAGCCGCACCGGCCAGCCGACCGACAGCCCTGCAAACGCCCCCGCCAATGCCAGCGGGTAAAGGTTGAGCGCGCCTTGATCGCCCAGCGCCGATGCCAGCAGCACCCACGCCACCGGCCAGCCGAACGCGCCCGCCATCGCCGCACCCGCATCAGCGCCAGACACGCGGCGGTCAGCACAAACAGATAGACGAAGAGAGGCCCGGCCTGCGGGGCCTCGGACGCCACCAGCGCCGGAGTGGCGAACCCGCCGACCAGGGCTACGACCGCGATCATCACCCCTCGGCGCAGCGCCATCGCCAGCGCCGCGAAGGTAACGACGCCGAGCGCCGCGAAGCCCATCGTCGGCCCCACCAGCCCGTAAAGCCCATAGGCCGCATAGACCGAGGCATAAAGCGCGAACACCCCCGACCCGACCAGCGCCGCAGGGACGTAGTCAGGGCCGAGGCGGAGCGGCCCGCCGCGCCCGCGCGCCCAGCCATTCGCCCGAGGCGATCAGCGCAAGCCCAAGCGCGAGGCCCGACGCGACGCGCACGGCGGGGCTGAGATAGCCATGCTCGATCACATACCCGAACAGGAACACGGCGCTGAGCGCAACGGCGCCCGCCCCCAGCCAGACCATCCAGCGGGAGGTGAGGGCTTCCTCCATCCCCAGCTTGGGGGCGGGCGCGGGGGCGGTCCGCACGGCCATATCGGC
>JBLIKI010000088.1:0-10296 GCA_047636235.1 Paracoccaceae bacterium
GCAAAAAATCACCCTCGTCATGCTTTTGCAGCAGCTCGATCAAGGGCATGTCGGTCTCGGTCATCGGGGTCTCCTTCGGTCCGTGGTTGAAGTCCGCAAACTCCGCCATAAGCCGACGTCCTCGATGCCACCCCGGCTACACCGCCGGAGTGGCGCGAAATTACACCACACCTGTGGACGCTACCGGATCGCCCCCGCCCCGAAGCCGAACGCGGCCGCGCAAATTCCAAGACTAACCCTAGGTAAAAATGGGGAATTGCCCAGAGGTTGTTTCCTCCGCGGGGAAGCATGCCCTTCGGGGCGCGAAGCCTTTCGTGAGGCAAGTCCGGCTTGGTTCGAGGGTGGAAACATGGAATGGTTCGCGATCAGAGAGTTGGCGACCGGCGGCGGGCGCCGACGTGCGGCAGAGAGATGAAGACGCGATGCCCCAGCTCACGCTGCTGACCTCGGAGTTTTCGCCGTTTCGCGGCGGCATCGGCGCGGTCGCGCGCGAATTCGCGCAGGCCGCCTCCATGCTTGGCTGCGACGTCGAAGTGCTAGCACCTGACTATCTCGGCGCCGCGAATCCCGCCGAGGACGCCGTCGCGCCCTATGCCATACGGCGGTATCGGGCAGGGCCCTATGGCGCGCGGTGGCTGCCTGCCTATTTGCGCGCTGCACTGGGCGCCGCGCGCGATCCCGGCGCAGGACGCCTGCTCGCCGCCGACGGCGCATTTGCCGAAGCGCTGGCCCTGACCCGCCCTTTGCATGGCCGCCAATATGACGCGATCTTTCACGGCTCAGAGGTTCTGCGTGCGACCGAAACCTTCAAAGGCCGGCTGACCGGGCCGCGGCGCTTTCTTGGCGGGCCGCGGCGGATTTTTGCCAACAGCGCCTTCACCCGCGGGCTGCTGCTGTCGCGCGCGCCCTATGTCGATCCGGGCCGCGTGACCGTCGCGCCGCTGGGGGTCGGCTCGCAGTGGTTCGATCCCGCCGATCCCGACGCGCTGCGCGTAAGGCTGGGCCTCGGAGACGCGCGGATCGTGGCTTGCGCCGGGCGAATTTGCCCGCGCAAAGGGCAACTGAATCTGCTGCGCGCAATGGCATCGTGCCCGAGCCCGGAAGGGCTGGCGGTGGTGATTGCGGGCCGCGTCGCGCGACAGGATCACGCCTATCTGGCGGCGCTGAGGGCCGAGGCGGCCGCAGCCTCCCGCGTTCGGGTCGTGTTCGCCGAGGATCTGGACGACGACGCCATGCGCGGGCTTTTCGCGGCAGCAGAGCTGTTTTGCCTGCCCGGATCGGCCCGCACCCGCGCGGTTGAAGGGTTCGGCCTTGTGTTCCTGGAGGCCGCCGCGCAGGGGATCCCGGCTGTGGCCGGCGCCGTGGGCGGCGTGCCCGAGGCGGTGCTGGACGGGCGGACCGGCGTTCTGGTCCCGCCCGATGATCCCCACGCGCTTGGCGCCGGGCTGGCCGACTTGCTGGCTGACGCGCCGCAACGCAAGGCGCTCGGCGCCGCGGCGCGCGCGCATGCCCGCGTCTTCACCTGGGACCGCTTCGCCCGCATCGTGCTGGAGCGCGCATGAGCACGGCGTTCTACGCATCGTTCGCGCTGCGTCTCTACGGGGCCGCGGCGGGGTTCGCGCTGACGCTGGCGCTGGGGCGCGTGCTGGGCCCCGAAGGGTTCGGCGCCTATGCCTATGCAATGGGCTGGGTGAACGTGGCCCTGCTGGCTACCACTTTCGGCTTTCACCATTTTTGCGTGCGCGCCTTACCGCCGATGCTGCTGACCGGGCGCCATGACGCGGCGCGCGGGCTTGTGCTGGCCGCAACCGGGCTGACCGCCGCGGCGGCGCTGGCGCTGACCTTGGCCGCGCCGGGCCTGGTCGCGGCGCTGCATCTCTCGCCCGATCCACGGATGGCGGAAGCGCTGGCGACAGGCGCGTTCCTGCTGCTGCCGCTCACCCTGAACCAGTTGCGCGCCGGGGTGCTGCGGGGGCTGGGGCGTCCGGTGGCCGCGCAGGCGCCCGAGCAGGTGCTTCAACCAACACTCCTGCTCGCGCTGCTGGGCGGCGCGGCGGCCCTGGGTGCGGGGCTGAATGCCCAAGGCGCGCTGCTGTTATCCGCGGCGGCGGCCATGGCGGCGCTGGTCTTTGGGGCGGCGCCGGCGATTGCGGCGCTCAGGGCCCTGCCGCAGGCCCGGCCGTCTTTCGCGCTCCGCGGCTGGTTGGCCGAGGCGGGAAAGTCTTCGGTCCTTTTTGCCGCGGGCGTGATCATGTCGGCGACCGACGTGATGATGCTGGGCGCGCTGTCATCGGCGGAGCAGACCGGGCTCTATGGTGTTGCGGCGCGCTTTTTCATGCTGATGCAGTTGCCCGCGCTGGCGGCCTCGGCGGCCATGTCCCATGAGGCCGCGCGCCTCCATGCCGCCGGGAATCGCGCCGCACTGTCGACGCTGGTGCGCGGCACGGCGGGGCGGACGGTGCTGGCGGCGCTGGGGCTGGCGGCGCTGTGCACGCCGATCGCGCTGCGCCCGGACCTGGTGTTCGGCGCGGGGTTCGCGGCGGCGACGGCGCCCATGCTGATCCTGATCTGGACCCGCGCGGGCGAAGCCGTGTTCGGGCATCCCGGTTCGGTGATCGCCAATGCGGGCGGCACGGGCCGCGCGGGGCTGATCGTGCTGGCCGGGGCGGTGTTGAACGGGGCGTTGAACTTTGTGCTGATCCCGCAATTCGGCGCGACGGGCGCCGCCTGCGCCACCGCGGCGGCCTATCTGGCGTTGACGGCGGTGCTGGCGCATGCGGTGTGGAGGCAGCTCGGCGTGGCGTGCCTGCCCGGCGGCCGCGCGCCATTCAGGAAGGAGCGGACATGATTGAAATTCTGCCCGGCAAGCATTTGCGTCATCTGACCCGTATGCATCTGAAATACGCCCGGCGCCCGCGCCGCTATCGCCGCCTTCTGGCCGCCGCCGCGACGCTGCGCCCGCGCACCATCATCGAGATCGGCGTCTTCACCGGCCTGCGCGGGCTTGAAATGATCGAGGCCGCGAGCCTGGGGCGCGGCGCCGCGGGCATCGCCTATCACGGTTTCGATCTGTTCGACCTGATGGATGACGGCATTCTGGCGCGTGAATTGTCCAAACGCCCCGATCCGATGCCCGCCGTGCAGGCGCGACTGGCGGCCTCGGGCGCCGCGATCACGCTGCATAAAGGGTGGTCCGACGACACGCTGCCCGCCTTCGCCGCCGCCAATCCCGACCTGTGCGCGGAGCTGATTTTCATCGACGGCGGCCACGCGATCGAGACGATCCGCAGCGACTGGCAGCACGTCTCGCCGCTGCTGGCCCCCGGCGGCGTGGTGATGTTCGACGACTATTATGTCGATTGCCCGCACCAGACCGACCGCTTCGGCTGCAACCAATTGATGGAAAGCCTCGATCCCGAGCGCTGGACCTGGACCATGTACCCGGAGGTCGACCGCTTCGTGCATGACGGCATGCCCCACAACGTGGCGATCACCGAGGTCCGGCGGGCGGGCGGCTGATGACGAACGGACCGCTCATCACTGTTCTGATGGCCGTGCATGACGCCGAGGGCACCGTGGCTACCACCATTGAAAGCGTGCTTTCGCAAGATTGCGCGGACCTTGAGTTCGTGATCGTGGACGACGCTTCGGGCGACGGATCTCCGGCGCTGCTGCAGGCCGCTGCAGCGCGCGATCGGCGGGTGCGGCTGTTTCGCAACCCGGCCAATCTGGGCCTGACTGCGTCGTTGAACATCGGGCTCGGGGCCGCGACAGGCAAATTCATCGCGCGCATCGATGCCGACGATCTGTGCCGCCCCGGCCGCCTGTCGCGCCAGTTGGCGGCGATGCAGGCGCGGCCCGATCTGGTGCTGATCGGCGGCGGTTATCGGATCATCGACACGGCGGGCCGCGGGCTGGGGACGGTGTCGGGGCCGCTTTGCCCCGCGCAGGCGCGTTGGATGCTGGGGTTCTCGCCACCCAGCTTTCACCCGACCTATTTCTTTCGCCGCATCGGGCCGGACGGGGCGTTGGTGCGCTACGACCCTGACTTCTCCACCGCGCAGGATTACGACCTTTGGGCGCGGATGGCAGCGCTGGGGCCAACATTGACCCTGCCCGACGCGCTGATAGATTATCGGCGACATGCAGGTGGCATTTCCGTGACCCGGCAGGCGGAACAGGCGGCCGCCGCGGCGCGGGTTTCCGCCAGAGTGCTGGCGGCGCGCATGACGCCCGCGGCGTTGGCCAGGATCGCGCCGCTCACCGAACTCTTGCGCCGACGGGGCTCGGCGACGGGAGCGGGGATCGACGCGGCGGTGGCGGCGGCCGAGGCGTTGCTGGCCCATGACCTGCCGCAATTTCCCAAGGGCCGAGACCGGCGCTGGCTGAAGCGCACCGTCGCCGCGTTGCTGGCCGATGCGGTGCTGTCGCGCGGTGGCGCGGTGCGACGGCCGCGCGATTTGGCGCGGTTCGCATGGCGTGCGCGCGGGTTCCTGCCGCATCTGGTCGCCGCGGTGGCCGCACGGCCCGCGACCGCGCGCAAGGCGCTGGCCGCAGCGCTTCCGCGGCGGGGCTGATGGTCAGCGCGCCAATGCTTCGGCTCGGTCCGCCACCGCCACCGCCCAATCGGGGAGCGTCGCCAGCCAAACGCTGCGTGCGGCATCAAACCCCGCGCGGTCCTCCAGCAGCGTCGCGGCCTGCGCCGCCAGCGTGGCGCGCGCGTCGGGCGCGACCCAGCGCACCAGCCCGCGCCGATCCATCCCCGCGACATAACCTGGCAGATCCACCCCGGCGTAAAGCGCGGGAACGCCCATGGTCGCGGCCTCGCAGGCCATGGTCGAGCTTTCGCCGGCATAAGCATCGCAACACCCCAGCAAGTGATGCACCTGCGCGGGGTCGCCTTGCCATATATGTGGGCGCAAGGCGGGCGGGGCCTCGCCCTCGGCGCTGACATGCAGCTTGGCGCGGGGGGACAGGGCGGCGACGAAGGCTTCGGCTTCGGCGTTGCTCCAACCCGATTTGCCGATGTCGTGATTGGCGCCCCAGCGCACCGTGCGCACGAACAGGTTGGGCCGTGCCGGGTCGAGGCCGAGCGCAAGCGCCGCGTTCCGGTCCGGGCGAAAGGCGCCGGGGTGAAAATAGCTCAGGTCCTTGATGCCGGGCAGCCGTTCCGCGCGGCCGCGAGGCAGGGGGCCGGCGTAATCCTCGGGCACGATCAACCGGGTCAGAAACGGCCAGGCGAGCCGCGTCTGAAGGTGCGCGTTCTCGCTGTCATAGATCACGAGGCTGGGGATCCCGGTCAGCCGCCCCACTTGCGAAATCGCCACTCCGCCGAAGCCAAGCATCACGTCAGGCCGGTCGTGGCGGATGCGCGACAGAAGCGCGGCGTTGCGGCGCAAAAGCTCCGCGCCCAGCCCCAGCAAGCCGGTCCCCTGGCTGCTGATAGGGTCATGGGCGATGCCGAACCGGTCTAGCAAATCGCAGGCCACGTCCTTGCGGCGCGAGACGACCGAAATCCGATGGCCGCGCGCCTGCAAAATGCGGATTGGGCGCACAAAGAACAGCACGTCGGCGGGGTGGACGATTTCGACCAGGGCGTGCATTGAGGCTCCTGCATTCGGGTGGCTCAACCGGCGGGCGCGAGTTCCACCATGGGGCCAAGGGGGGTCTCGATGCGCCCGGCGATCGCATATCCGGGGTTGCGCGCGATGAACCGCGCGGCGGCGCTCGCGCCGATCCAGACCGCATAGCCCCGCGCCGCCGCCTGGCGCAGCAGCGCGTCGTCGGGCTGGCCAGTCGTAGCATTGCCGATCGCCATCAGACCATCGGGGCGCCCGATCTGGAATGCGAAGCTTTCAGGCGTGCCGTGCAGCAGGCTGGGCGGTTGGATCTGCGACAAGGCTTGGTCCGCTGCCGAAATCGCGATCCGCCGGGCCTGCGACACCGCAAGATCATGAATGCCGAACAGCGAGGCCGCCGCGACTCCTGCGGCCCCGGCGATCATCCCCGTCTGGGCCGCCGCCGTGCCGCGCAGCGCGCCCGCGGCCACGCCCGCCAGCGCCACGCCGCCCAACATCCATGTCGCCATCAACTGGCCCGCGCCCGCCATCCCGCCGGCGCCGTATTTCAGATGCATCCAGACGGCGCCCACCCCGATCACCGCGCCGATCACGGCGCATTGGCGCGCGGCCCCGCCACGCATCGCCAGATCAAGCCAGATGCGGGCGAAAAGCGCGGCCAGCAGCGGCAAAAGCGGCAGCAGATAGCGCATATTAGCGCCAAGCCCGCCATGCCATGCGCCGGGCAGAAACGGCGCCAGCCCCGCCACGACGGCGATCAGGCACAACAAATAGGCGTCTCGGCGGCCGTCGCGCCCCGGCAGAAACGGCAAGGCGGCGAGCAGCCCGAGCCAAGGCAGGCTTTGCCCCAGCGCCTTTTTTGCAATGCCCCAGAACAGCAGCGTGCCATCGGCCATGGGAACCACGCCGGAGCGGGAATCCGTGATCACCGTCGCGTCGATCAGCAGCGCGCGGGCGCCATGAGCCACGCGCACCAGCCCCCCGCCCAGTTGCGGAACCAGCGCCGCCCCGGCCAGCAACGCGGCGCCGAGCGCCAGCAGCAAAAGCCGCCCTTGTCGGCGATCCAGATGGCGCAGTGCGGCGAGCAGCCCCAACCCCAGCGCCGCCGCCATCAGCGCAGGCAGGTGTTTCGCAAGGCTCAGGCTGCCTGTATCAGATCCGTAGGACAGCGGATTGAACGTGCCGAATTTTGCGCCGTTGACCAGCGCGGCCGCCACCAGCGCCGGGGCCAGCCCCGCCGCGCCGGCCGCCAACATCGCCACGGGCCGCGGGGCGCGCAGGATCGCCAGCGCCGCGATGGCCGGAAGCGCCAGCATCGCGTCGATCCGAAACAGAAACGCGCAGCCCGCCGCCATGCCCGAGGCAAAGGCCAGACCCGCCGCGCGCTCAGGCCGCTGCAACGCCGCCAGCGCCAGCGCGAAGGCCAGCGTCACGCCGCACAGCGCCAGCGAATGCGGCCACATCCCGAACGCATATTCCGGCCAGAAGCTGGCGAAGGCCAGCAGCAACGGCGCGGCCAGCGCCACCCGTGCGTCGCCGAACATGCGCCAAGCCAATTCGCGCGCAGCGAACAGCGTTGCGGCGGCGGCCAAGGCGTTCAGCACAATCAACCCCCGCGGCCCCAGCGCCCCGACCAAAGGCGCCCCGAGCGCCGTCAGACCGATCGGGTATTGCGGCGTCAACCCGCCCGGCCCCTTGGACAACAGCAGCAATTTCAGGTCCTTGGACCCGAAATCCGCAAAGCCGTTTTCAACCGTCAACGAGCCGCCGCTCCACAGTGCCTCGGCGCCCATGTAGTAGACGACCTCATCGATGATGAAGAACCCGTCCGAGACGATGAACGCTGCAGCGATGATCAGGGCCGACAGCAGCGCGAGCGGCCAGATGGGGCCCCTGTCCGTATCGCTCATCGGCCTTCACGCTCCGCACGGACCGAGCGCAGCAGCTCCCGCCCCCGCAATTCGGCCAGCAGCACCCGGTTGGCGGCGATCAGATCGGCCAGCAGACCGCCCACCAACACCACCGCGCCCGCCGCGATCAGCGCCGCCGCGATCACCAGCGATTGCACATGCCCGCCGCCATCGCCAAGCGCGACGAACCACAGGAACCGTGCGAAAGCCGCGGCCCCCGGCGCCGCCAGGATCAGCGCCAGCAGCGAAAAGCTGCGCAAGGGATGATAGAACATCGCGATGCGCAGGATCGTGCCGGCCGAGCGCATCACATACTGCGCCGAGGATCGAAACAGCCGCGATTCCCGCGTGGGCGGGTTCACCTCGATGGGCACCGAGACCATGGGAATGCCCAGCCGTCCAGCCTGAATGATCGTCTCAAGCGTGTAGGTATGGCGGTCGAAGACGTAAAGCCGTACCGCCGCCGCCCGATGGATGGCCCGAAAGCCCGAGGGTGCGTCGGCGACGTCAGCCCCGCTGGCGCGGCGCACCACCCAGCTGCCGAACCGCTGCAGCACGCGCTTGATCGGCGAGAAATGGCGGATCGTCTCGATCGAGCGCGCGCCGATGGCGATCTGCGCCTCGCCCGCAAGGATCGGCCGGGTCAGGGCGGGGATGAATTCGGCGCGATACTGGTTGTCGCCGTCGGTATTGACGATGACGTCGGCGCCGCGGATCAGACAGGCCTCAATCCCGGCCATGAAGGCCCGCGCCAGACCCTGATTGTGGTCGAGCCGGACCACATGGTCCACGCCGTTCGCCAGCGCGATCTCGGCGGTGCCGTCCACGGACCCGTCGTCGATCACCAGCCATTCGACGCTGTCGAAACCGTCGACGGCGCGCGGCAGGTCTGCGAGCGTCCGGGGCAGCTGCTCGGCTTCGTTATAGCAAGGGAGTTGAATGATAAGCTTCATGACGATACGCGCTCCCGCTTGGCATGGCATAGCATGGCATGGCATGGCACAGGAATGGCGCGGCGCAGGTCAAGCGTCAACCGAAACTGGCCCCGCCGTCAAAGAGGCGCCTCTGGGACGTTGAACGGCCGAAATACGGGCTTTTCGTGCAGCAATGACATGTTTCAAAAAGCATATCTGCGCGTGCGACAAGTTTAAGTTGCAAGATGTCGCATAAGTCATTTTGGGAAAAGTCACATTATACGCGATCAGTGGCGGCGGACATCCTGTCGATCTGGTGGAGGACTTTGACGTCCAGCTGGAATAGATCAAGCAGTGGCGTGACAAGCGGCTGGATGACGCGGCCGGGATGTTCGGCGAGGCGGGTCTGGCGCCGAGTGCGAAAAGCAGGTCGATCGCCGCCGAGAGGCTGCGCGTCAGCCGCCAGGCGATTGCGCCGGGGTGCAGGTCAGGAACGGCGGCCATCGCCGGCGGCGCCCGGTCTGCGGCGCCGATCTGAAGTTGACGCACCGGGTCCGGCGCCTCGGCAGTCCTGTGCGAGCAAACGCTGAGAGGGGCAAGCTGCACATGGGGCGGCTGCATGCGAGCACGCTCGTGAAACAAGTGGGCATTCAGGCGAGACTGCCGGGAATTTCATGCGCCGATTCATGGCGATGGACCGAAGCGAGCATCACTTTGCAATCAAGAAAGCGACTGCTGGACCAGCCTCCGGCGGGTCGCGTCCCGCAGGATCTGTTCGCAAACGACGGCCTTGTCCGCGACAAGGCCGTCTGTATCGCGCTCTGCAACCTGCGCGATGGCTCCGGGGGACGGTATTGCCCTCTGGCCTGAGCAGGCCGATGGGCGAAATTCTTGCTGTGTGCGATGAATGAGTTGAAGGCCCGCGGCTTGGCCGTCGTCCACCCCGAAGGGGTGTGACGGATCAGGCGCTATCCATACATGCAGATCCGCCATGAAGGCAGTTGTCAGGGCTGCCGCATTTCGTCGGAAATCGTGCGGATCAATGTTGGAGACGCCCGCCGCCCGCATGGGCCGAGGCGCTGTCTGGCGTCGCATTCCTTGGCCAATGACGAGAACCACGCGCGCGAAAAATGGATGGTCCCGACGCCGCGGCGCCCGTGACGCCCGTCACTTTCAATCCGGCCACGGCGTCAGCCCCGTTCGACAACGCTGGCAGCGAGCCCCCGCAACCACTTTAACCGAACGCTCCACACACCCAACGTCAAGCCCGCTCCCCAGCGGGCTTTTGTCGTTCTGCGCAAGGCCGATCATCGCGGTCAAAGCGCCCTCAAGCTCCAGCGTCAGGCCATCGGACAGGTCGTGGACGGTGACGCGGGTGATGAGGCCCCGGATCGCCTCCAGGGCTGCGATGCGGATCTCCGGGTCTTCCAACGTGACCGCCAACTCGGCGAGCTTCCTCTTGTACATCGTAAGTGTCCGGCCCCACCGCCCTGCCGCGCGTCATCAACCGCTCCATAGTGTCCGCTCTGGATAGCGGACACTATGGGGCCTCGTGATGACGCGTCGGACGAAGCGGATTTGGACGGACGAGGAGAAGCGGTCGATCTGCTTTTAGCCGACGACGCCGAGCGTGTTCGTCGCGCAGGTCGCGCGGCGCTACGCGATGAACGCGAACCTGATCTTCAAATGGCTGCGCGATCCTCGCTATACGCCTGAGGCTGGCTCAGGCGTCCCGGCGATCGCGGCGGATGTCGCCGGCTTCCTGCCGGTCGAGATAGTCGATCGGCCCCGGCACGAAGATCCAACTCGGGCCAGCGGTTCCGGACCCGCGGCTGGCACGATCGAGATCGACGTCGCGGGCGGCCACAATCTGCGGATCAATGGCGCCTACGA
>JBLIKI010000089.1:0-10028 GCA_047636235.1 Paracoccaceae bacterium
GTTTCCACCGGCAGGTCGAACCCCGCGGTCAGCGCCGTCGCCGCCGCCACCGCCACCAGCATTCCCGGCACGCCGGGGCGCAGATGGCGCAGCCCGACGATGAGCGCGATCACCAACAGCGACAGCGCGGCGGCGGCGGGGTTGATCGTCTCGATCCCGCCCCAGAGCGCGACCAGCTTGGGCGCCAGCGCGCCCGGCTCCTTTACCGCCAGCGTCAGGCCGAGCAGTTCGCGGATCTGGCTGGCGAAGATGATCACCGCGATCCCGGCGGTGAACCCCACCGTCACCGGATAGGGGATGAATTTGACGTAAGCGCCGAAGCGCAGCAGCCCCGCGATGAACAGCGCGATCCCGGCGATGATGGTCGACAGGATCAGCCCCTCGACCCCCAATTGATCCACCGTGGCGGCCACCAGCACGATGAACGCGCCCGCAGGCCCGCCGATCTGGAACCGGCTGCCGCCAAGGGCGGAGACGAGGAACCCGCCGATGATCGCGGTGATCAGGCCCCGCTCCGGCCCCACCCCTGACGCGATGGCGATGGCCATCGACAGCGGCAGCGCCACCACCGCCACCGTCAGCCCGGCGATGACGTCGGCGCGCAGATCGGCGCCGCCATAGCCTTCGCGCAGAACGGTGATCAGCTTGGGCGTGAACTGGTCTTTGAAGCTGGAACTGGGGCGCGGGGCGCTGTTATACGGCATGCAGGTCGATCCAATGCGGCTGGCGGGCGGCGGGGATCGTCGGCAGGTCGTCGGCGGTCGGCGTCGCAATTCTGAATCTAGCATCGCGCACCCCCCCCCGCGCCGCAAGAGGACGAACCCGCACGGGCGCTTGACCCCGCCGCCGCGGCGCCGTCCCATCGCGGCGCATTCGCCGAAAGGACCGCGCCATGACCGACAACGTCTATGACACCGGCCGCCTGAACCTGCCGTTCACGGGCATCGCTTCGTTCGGCAAATTCCCGATCCAGACGGATTGGAGCGCGCTGGACGCCGACGCCTGCATTCTTGGCGCTCCGTTCGACGGCGGCACCCAATACCGCCCCGGCGCCCGGTTCGGGCCGAGGGGCGTGCGCGAGGCGTCCACTCTGTTCTCGTTCGGCCATGGGGGCGCCTATGACCATGAGGACGACGTAACCTATCTGCCGAGCCACGGCCCGCGGATCGTCGACATCGGGGACGCCGACATCATCCACACCGACACGACCCGCAGCCACGCCAATATCCGAACGGCGGTCGAGGCGATCCTCGCCGCGGGCGCGCTGCCGGTGACCATCGGCGGCGATCATTCCATCACCATCCCGTGCATCGAGGCGTTCGCGGACCATTGCACCGCCCATGGCCCGCTCCATGTGGTGCAGATAGACGCGCATCTCGATTTCGTCGACAGCCGCCATGGGGTGACGGTCGGCCATGGCAGCCCGATGCGCCGCGCCGCCGAAAAGGGCTATGTGCTGGGTCTGACCCAGATCGGCATCCGCAACGTTTCGTCAACCGCGCGCGAGGGCTATGCCGACGCCCGCGCCATGGGGTCCACAATCCTGTCGGTGCGCCAGATGCGGGCGCTGGGGCCGGAGGCGACCATCGCGCTGATCCCCGAGGGCGCGCGCGTCTATCTGAGCATCGACATCGACGGGTTCGACCCGTCGATCGCGCCCGGCACCGGCACGCCGTCGCACGGGGGCTTCAGCTATTACGAGGGGCTGGAGCTGATCGACGCGCTCGCCCGGCGCCATGAGGTGGTGGGGATGGATCTGGTGGAGGTCGCCCCCGCCTATGACGCGGGCGAGGTGACGCAGGTGCTGGCGGCGCAGCTATTGCTCAACGCGCTGGGGCGGATCTTTCACCACCGCGCGGGGCGGCTGGGCTGATGCGGCGGGGGATATTCGTCGCGGATTATGAGATCACCCTCAAGCGGGCGGTTCTTGCGCTGGCGGCCGGGGCGGTTCTGGGCACGCCCCTGAGGATGTCGATGGCGGCGGGATGGGTGTTGCTGGTCGGCCCGGGCTGGCCCGACGGCATGTCATCGGATGAGACGTCGCAGCACCTGACGTGGTTCGCGGGCCGAGTGATCGAAACCCTGCCATCCGCGATCTTCGTCTCGCTGTCGCTGCTGTGCCTTTATGGCGTGCCGATCCTTTATGGCCTCCACAAGCTGCGCCTTCGCGGCTGGGGCGCCATGGCCTGCGGCGGCGCGGTGTGGGCGGTGCTGTCGATGGCCGCGATGAGCATCGTTTTCGGCGCCGGGGCTGCGTTCGGGTCGATGGACATGTTGTCCGTGCCGCTAATGGTGCTCGGGGGAATCGTGACCTTTGCGATCATCTGGGCGGTCGCCTACCGCCGCCCCGCCGCGCCCGGTTAACGCAACTTTCTCATCCGCCGCCGATGATCGCCCCGGCCCGCGAGACGCGCGGGGGCGGGGTGCTTGCAGCGATGGCCAACTTCGATCTTACCTTGCGCGGCGACCAGATCGGGCGCTTCGACACCCTCGCCGCGGCCGGGAACGGCACGGCGATGACCGTGACGCTTGGCGGGGTGCGTGCGCTCGGCCCCGCCGCCGCGATCTATACCGTGCGGATGGAGCAGGTCACGGTCGGCGAGACTCAGATCCAGAACGGCCAGTTCATGACCATCTTCGACGCGACCGGCGCCGTGGTGATGCCTAAGACAACCGTGCAGCCGGACCGCTACCAGGGGCGGGGCGGCGGGGACGAACACCTGATCGTGCCCGGCCCCGCGTTTGTGATCGACCTGCGCGGTCTCGCCCCCGGCCCGGCGACGATGGTGTTCGATCAAAGCGCCGAGGCGGCCGGCCTCGTCCTAGGCGACAATGACGGAGAATTGGATTTCACCGACATCCGC
This sequence comes from Paracoccaceae bacterium, assembly GCA_047636235.1. Lineage (GTDB taxonomy): Bacteria > Pseudomonadota > Alphaproteobacteria > Rhodobacterales > Rhodobacteraceae > JBOCEF01. Next base: position 2,865 of record JBLIKI010000089.1, read on the forward strand.
GCTGATTTCCCCTGCTTTGCGCGCGGGGTAAGGATTGAAACCCCCGATGGCGACCGCACGGTCGAGACGCTGCGCGCGGGCGATCCGGTCATGACCCTCGATAGCGGTCCCCAGCCGGTCCTGTGGATCGGTCGGCGGCGGCTGGTCTTGGGGGCGCCCGGCGATCCGCGTCGCCCGGTGGCGATCCGCGCCGGGGCGCTGGGGCCGTTGGGGCCAAGCCATGATCTGACCGTGTCGGCCCAGCACCGCATCCTGCTGGTCGGGCAGGGCGCGTCCGGGGTGCTTGGCCCCGCGCGCGGGCTGCTCGGCCTGCGCGGGGTGCGGGTGCTGCGCGGCTGCCGCAGCGTGGAATACTTCGCCATCCTGTTGCCCGCCCATGGCCTGCTGCGCGCCAATGGCTGCTGGACCGAAAGCTTTTATCCCGGACGCTGGATCCTTTCGGCGATGCCGCCCGGGGCGCGGCGTGATCTGCTGCGCGCGGCGCCGGGGCTCGGCCTCGGGGCTGTGGCGGTCTACGGCCCCATGGCGCGCCCGGCGCTGAACGTGCGGCAGACACGAGCCTTGTGCGCCGCCTGAACGCCGCCGCCCCCTTTTCGCCGCGCCCGCCATGCGCTATCCCCTGTTCCCAACAGGAGGCTCGCGCATGTCCTACAACACCTTCGGCCACGTCTTTCGCGTCACCACCTGGGGCGAATCCCACGGTCCCGCCATCGGCGCCACGGTCGATGGCTGCCCCCCCGGCGTGCCGGTCACAGAAGCCGACCTTCAGGTATGGCTCGACCGTCGCCGCCCCGGCCAGAACCGCTATATGACCCAGCGCCAGGAACCCGATCAGGTTCGCATCCTGTCGGGCGTGTTCGAGGGCGTGACCACCGGCACCCCGATCCAGCTGATGATCGAGAACACCGATCAGCGGTCCAAGGATTATTCGGACATCGCTGAGAAATTCCGCCCCGGCCACGCGGACATGACCTATTGGCGCAAATACGGCATCCGCGACTATCGCGGCGGCGGGCGCAGCAGCGCGCGAGAAACCGCAAGCCGGGTCGCCGCGGGCGGGGTCGCGCGGGCCGCGCTGCGCGCGCTGGTCCCCGGGCTGAGCATCCGGGGCTGCCTCGTGCAGATGGGCCCGCACCGGATCGACCGGAGCCGTTTCGATTGGGACGTGGTCGACACCAACCCGCTTTGGACCCCGGACCCGGTGGCGGCGGTGGAATGGCCGCCGCTGTTGGACGCGATCCGCAAGGCCGGATCGTCGGTCGGCGCGGTGATCGAATTGCAAGCCTCGGGCGTGCCTGAGGGGCTTGGCGCCCCGATCTACGCCAAGCTCGATTCGGATCTGGCGTGCGCGCTGATGACCATCAACGCGGTCAAGGGCGTTGAGATCGGCGCGGGCTTTGGCGCGGCGGAACTCTCGGGCGAGCAGAACGCCGATGAGATGATCCCCGGCAATGACGGAACCCTGCACTACACCGCCAACCATGCGGGCGGCATCTTGGGCGGCATTTCGACCGGGCAGGACGTGGTGGCGCGGTTCGCGGTCAAGCCGACCTCGTCGATCCTGACCCCCCGGCGGACCGTGTCCAAGGACGGCTCGGCGGGAGAGATCGTCACCAAGGGCCGCCATGACCCCTGCGTCGGCGTGCGCGCCGTGCCGGTGGGCGAGGCGATGATGGCCTGCGTGCTGCTCGACCACCTGCTGCTGGACCGCGCCCAAACCGGCGGCGTCCGCGGCGCCATCGGAGGGATCTGATCATGTCTGACATTGAAAAAGAGCATGGAGCCGCGCAAACCGACGATCGCCCGCGGGATATGGACGCCGACCCCTCGGTCGTGCCCGCGCGCGTCGACGCCCCCGACGGCGCCGACGATCTGCGCCCCGCGGCGCTGATCTTCGACGTGTTCGGCACCTGCGTCGACTGGCGGTCCGGCGTGACGCTGGTGCTGGGGGATGCCTTGGCGGCCAAGGGCGTCGATCTCGACCCCGCCGCGATGGCCGAGGCATGGCGCAACGCCTATCAACCCGCCATGGCGCCGATCCGGGCGGGGGAACGCGGCTATGTCGCGCTCGACGATCTGCACCGTGAGAATTTGGAAACGGTGCTGGCGGCCCATGGCCTGACCGGCACGTTCGACGACGCGGAGCTCGCCGATCTCGCGCGCGCGTGGGAAAAGCTGCCCGCTTGGCCCGACGTGCATCAGGGGCTGCGGCGGCTCAAAGCGTTGGCGCCGATCGCGCCGTGCTCGAATGGCTCGATAGCGCTGATGGTGCATCTGGCGCGGTTCGCGAACCTGCCGTGGGATGCGGTGCTGGGGTCGGAGATCGCCCATGACTACAAGCCGAATGCCGCGGTCTATCAGGCGTCGTGCGCGGCGCTGCGCTTGACCCCCGATCAGGTGGTGATGGTGGCGTGTCATCCCGACGATCTGGATGCCGCCAAGGCCGCGGGCCTGCGCACCGCCTATGTCCCCCGCCCAATGGAATGGGGCGAGGCGCGCACCCACGACGTCCTGACCTTGGATCGCTGCGGCGACCGGTTTGACTATGCCGAGGCGGATTTTGAGGCGCTGGCGGCCCGTTTCGGCGGCTGACCCCCCTGCGGGGCCTCGCCCCTGCCTTGCCCCTTTCGCGCCGATCCGCTACCACCGCGAGCGAAAGCCCGCCGGGGCGCCCGCCAGCGCCTCGGCCGCCCTGCGCCGCGCCCTGACCCTGCGCGCGCGGCCCTTGCGAAGGACGCCGACATGGCCAAGGACAAAGGCGCCCCGCGCCGCCCCCGCGCCCAGACCCCCCGCGGCTTTCGCGATGTGTTCGACGCCGAAATCACCGGGCGCGACGCCATGCTGGCACGCATCACCGAGGTCTATCGCCGCTATGGCTTCGACGCGCTGGAAACCCCGGCGATCGAGACGGTGGACAGCCTTGGCAAGTTCCTCCCCGACGTCGACCGCCCGAACGAGGGCGTGTTCGCCTGGCTGGATGAGGACGACGGCTGGCTGGCGCTGCGCTATGACCTGACCGCCCCCTTGGCCCGCGTCGCCGCCCAGCACCGCAACGATCTGCCGAGCCCCTATCGCCGCTATGCGGTCGGCCCGGTGTGGCGCAATGAAAAGCCGGGGCCGGGGCGGTTCCGCCAGTTCACCCAATGCGACGCCGACACCGTCGGCGCCGGATCGGTCGCCGCGGACGCGGAGATCTGCGCGATGCTGGCGGATGCGCTGGAAGCCGCCGGGATCGCCCGCGGCGACTATGTGATCCGCATCAACAACCGCAAGGTGCTGAATGGGGTGATGGAGGCGGCAGGGGTCCTCGACCCCGCCGATCCGGCGCTGCATTTCGACCGCCGCGGCATCGTGCTGCGCGCCATCGACAAGCTGGACCGGCTTGGCGAGACCGGCGTGCGTGCGCTGCTTGGGGAGTCGCGCAAGGACGACAGCGGCGACGTGACGGAGGGCGCGAAGCTGAGCCCTGAGGCCGCCGACATCGTGATGGGCTTCGTCTCGGCCCGCAGGGACACCGGCGCCGACACCTGCGCGCGCCTGCGCGAGCTGGTCGGCGGATCGGCGCAGGGGCTTGAAGGTGTGGCGGAGCTTGAGACGATGGCGACCCTGCTCGACGGTCTCGGCTTCGGCCCCGACCGGATCATCGTCGATCCGTCGGTGGTGCGCGGCCTCGGCTATTACACCGGTCCGGTGTTTGAGGCCGAATTGACCTTTGAGATACTGGATGAGAAAGGCCGCCCGCGGCAGTTCGGCTCGGTCGCGGGCGGCGGGCGCTATGATGATCTGGTCAAACGCTTCACCGGCCAGACCGTGCCCGCCACCGGCGTTTCGGTCGGGGTCGACCGGCTGATGGCGGCGCTGCTGGCGTCCGGGCGCGCGGCGCCCGCCCCCGCCGGGCCGGTGATCGTGACGGTGATGGACAAGGACCGCGTCGGCGACAGCCTTGCCATGGCGACCGAACTGCGCGCCGCGGGCATCCGCGCCGAGCCGTTCATGGGCGGCGGCAACATGGGCAAGCAGTTGAAATACGCCGACCGCCGCGGATCGCCCGTGGCGGTGATCGAGGGGTCCGATGAAAAGGCCCGCGGGGTCGTGCAGTTGAAAGACCTCGCGCTCGGCGCCCGCCTTGCCGCGGCGATCGAGACCCATGAGGATTGGGCCGCCCAGCCCGCCCAGATCGAGGTGCCACGCGCCGATCTGGTGGTCGAGGTGCAGCGCATGATCGCGCGCGCCGAAGCGCTGGAGGGCTGAGCGGTGGCCGCATCGCGCGCCTATCTGCCCGGCGCCCGCATGGGGTCGGGCCTGTCGGCGCTGGCCGCTGAATTGGACCGGATCGGGGGCGTGTTCGCAGCCGCCGGGGCCGATCTGGTGGAGCCCGCCGCGCTGCAACCCGCAGACCTTTTGCTCAATCTTTACGGCGAGGATATCCGCGCCCGCGCCTATCTGACCGACGATCCGGTGGATGGCGCGCTGGTGCTGCGGCCTGATTTCACCGTGCCGGTGGCGCTGCTGCACCGATCTGTTGGGCAGGGCGCGCCGATCGCCTCCGCCCGCTATTGCTATCAAGGCCCGGTCTGGCGGCGCCAGGCGCCCGGATCGCTGCGCCCGACCGAATACCTGCAAGCCGGGATCGAAAGCTTTGGCGACCCCGACCGCACCGAGGCCGACGCCGCCATGTTCGTGCTGATCCGCGACGCCTTGGGCGATGCGGCGCCACTGCGCGCGGTCACCGGGGACCTCTCGATTGCGCTGGCCGCGATCCGGGGGCTTGAGGCCCCGACCCGCTGGGTCGCCGCGCTGCGCCGCCACATCTGGCGCCCGGCGAGGTTCCGCGCCGTGCTCGAAGGCTATGGTCCTGACCGCCCGGTCCCGAGCGAGAGCCGCGCCGCCCTGCTCGCCGCCGTCGCCGCCGGGGACGCCGCGCTGGACGCCCACATCGCCGCCGCCGCGCCCGAGGCCGGGCTTCGCACCCGCGCGGAAATCGCCGACCGCGCCCGCGCGTTGGCCGAGGACGCTGGCGCCGCCCCCCTGCCGACCGAGCAGATCGCCTTTGTCGAGGCCGCGCTCGATGTCCGCGGGCCATCGGGCGCCGCGCTGGCGTCCCTGCGCGCTCTGGCCGGGGACGCGCCGGCCGCCGCCGCCGCCGCGATGGGCCCGGTGCTGGATAGGATGGAGCGCCGCTTGGCCGCCCTCTCGGCTCGCGGGGTGGACGCAGGCGGGCTGCCGTTCGACGCGTCGTTCGGGCGGGCCTTGGAATTCTACGACGGGTTCACCTTTGAATTCTGCGCGGTCGGCGCGCCGCATCTGCCGCCCTTGGGCGGGGGCGGGCGCTATGACGCGCTGACCGCCCGGCTGGGGCTGGCCGGGCCGGACGGCGCCGGGGTTCCGGGCGTCGGCGGCATGGTCCGCCCCGAAGCGATGCTCGCCGCCGCGCAAATCGGAGCCGCCCGATGATCGACACCCGCGCCATCCCCGCCGCCCGCATCAAGCTGGGCGTCCCGTCCAAGGGCCGCCTGCGCGACGCCACCGCCGATTGGTTCGCAGCCCATGGCATCGGCATCGAGAACACCGGGTCGTCGCGCGAATATGCCGGGCACGTCACCGGGGTCGACGGCGTCGATCTGGTGCTGCTGTCGGCCGGGGAGATCCCGCGCGAACTCGCCGCCGGCCGCATCCATCTGGGCGTCACCGGCGAGGATCTGGTGCACGAGAAAATCCCCGGCTGGCAGGACCGCCTCGACGCCGTGGCGCATATGGGGTTCGGCCATGCCGATCTGATCATCGCGGTCCCGACCTCGTGGGTGGATGTCGAGACGGTGGCCGATCTGGATGAGGCCTGCGCCGCCTTTCGCGCCGCCCACGGGCAACCCATGCGAATCGCCACGAAATATCACGCGCTGGCGCGGCGGTTTCTTAAACGCGCCGGGGTCGCCGACTATCGCCTTGTGGACAGCCAGGGGGCGACCGAAGGCGTGGTGCGCAATCAGGCCGCGGAGGCGATAATCGACATCACCTCGTCGGGGGAGACGTTGCGCGCAAACCACCTTAAAGTGCTGAGCGACGGACTTATACTTGCCTCGCAGGCGACGTTGTGGCGCGCCGTCGGCGCCCCGCTGACCCTAGAGGCCGCTCGGGCTATGGAGGCGTTGACGCGACGTTTGGGTGTTGACGCCGCTTGATCTGTTCGCAGCCGCGGCATAGGTGTGGTGATCAGCCGTTTGCGAAGCATTACGTTCGTCTGGCAGGCGGTCGGTGGGTCCGGTCGCGCGCGATGATTGCATCATAGTCAAGGTTTGCCGTCGCCGCCCGATTTCGGGCGGCTGCGCGCTGAAAGGTTCACGTGCACGATCTACCCCTCATCCGGTCGGCCAACCAGCTGCGCTCGCGCATCCGGTCCTGGCGCGCGTTCGGCGAAACGGTGGCGCTGGCGCCGCTGTCGGGCGGCGTGCATGACGGCCATCTCGCGCTGATCCGGCGCGGGCGCGCGGATGCGGACCGGGTGCTGGCGGCAATCTTCCTCGACCCGCTGGACCGGCCTGCGGGGATGGGCCCGGACGACTACGCCCCGACCGAGGACCGCGACGCCGAAGCGCTGGATATCGAAGGCGCCGATGCGCTCTACGCCCCGGCGCCGTCGGTGTTCTACCCCGACGGATTCGCGACTGAGATCCGTATGCCCGGCCTGACCGGCGTGCTGTGCGGCGAGGATGCGCCGCGGCGCTTCGACGGCTTCGTGCGGTCCATGGTCAAGATGCTGGGCCAGGCGCAGCCTGACGCCGTGGTGGTCGGAGAGCGCGATTGGCAGAAGGTCGCGATCCTGCGCCGTCTGGTGAAGGATTTCGACCTGCCGGTGAAGGTGCTGGTGGCCCCGACGGAGCGGGACGACGACGGCGTGGCGATCTCGGCCGCCGTGGTGGGGCTGGCGGAGGGCGACCGCGCCGCCGCCAAGCGGCTGTTCCGCGATCTGACGCGTGCCGCCGACCTGGTCGCGGCGGGCGGCGACGTGGACCAGGCGCTGGACGCCGCCGCTGATGCGTTGGCCGATGGCGGGGCCGAGGTCGAGTATCTGGAGATGCGCGACGCTGACACGCTTGAGGAGCGCGAGACCTTGGACATCGCCCGCCCCGCGCGGATCTTCGCCGCGATCCGGGTCGGCGACGCGCG
>JBLIKI010000090.1:0-9989 GCA_047636235.1 Paracoccaceae bacterium
CGCAAACGTTCGGTCTCGCGCAGAAGCCCGGCATCCTGCGCAGGCGCCTTGGCCTCATCGGCGATTGCTCGGACCTAACTGGCAAGCGTCGAAAGCCCGATCCCCAAATCCGACGCAACCTGACGCATGGTCAGACCGCTCGTGAGCGCGATCCGAACCGCATCCCGATTGAACTCGTCGCTGTGTCTTGCTGCCATATCAGGCCTCCTCGATGGCGAGTATCGCTCTCAAAAAACCGGAACCAAACCGGGACAGGTCCAGATCAGGGATCCTAGGGGATCTGCGTCGGGGCATCGGGGACCCTCCATTGAGATCACTATGCTCGCTCCGACAAGGAATTCTGGACAGTTCCTTGCACTAACCGGGACGCAATATCCTGCGGTCGATCCACGACGGGGCCAAGAGATCTCGCGCGCGACCTCGCGAAAACGCACGCCTACGCCACGTCGCTGCGGCAGCGGAAGAAGATGGAGATGCTGTCCACGCATCTCAAACAGACCTTGAAGATGGATCGCCTGCGCCTGCGAGGCTTGATCTGCGCCAGAGATGAGTTCCTCTCGGCCGCCACAGCGCGAGACCTCAGGAAGCTGGCAAAGGTGGCGCCAAGCTAGGCCCGAGGAGGCGCCTCAGGCTGATGTGGGCGACTTCCGACAAGAGGCCGAACGACGACTTTTTCAACGAAATCGGCCCAAGGCTCCCGCAGGTGATGAATGCAGCGAATGCGGGCTAACCACCCCCTGCTTCGTTCACCTTGCCATCCCCGCACCGGAGAGCGGTCGATCCGCCCCCACGGTTGGGTCTGCGAATGCCATCCAAAAGTTGGAACGTGGTTGCTAGTTTAGTTACGGCTAAGACCCGTCGCGGTTTGGAACCGCTTGCTTGGGGAAGCGGAGGCCCACCGTTAGCGGGGCGAGGGTCGGGCCGGACCCGCGGGCGCCTCCGTCCCGCCGCACAGGTTGCAGACCGCCTCGCAAATCCGGTCGCCGTCATCGGGCGCTGCCGCGAGCGGGTGATCGATGTGGTCTGCGAGGCGAAAGCCTCTTCTCTCAGACATTGCTCGCACCAAGCTGGGAATGCAGCCGCAGCACCCACCCGAATTGAATGCCGGGCCAACCCGGACGTCCGGGCCAAGTCAAGTTTCGAGCCCTGCGGCCTTCTCGCTAGAGCAAGGACCGCAAGCCCCGAAACCTCAGCCATCTGCTGTTCACGCGATAGCCACTGACCGTACGGCAAAACGCAGATTCTGCATCAACGCGGCGCTTCCCCGATCATGATCCGCTTCAACGCGCATCGAGATCGGCTGCAGGTTCGCATGATGTTCGTGGCATACTTCTGATAAATCAACGCCACCCTGAAGGATGACAAAATCACTTAGCCATTGTCATACCAAGCGATAATTCGGGCTTTCCCGAGTTATCTGCACATCGTGTACGTGGCTCTCGCTCAGCCCGGCATTGGTGATCTTCACGAAATCGCAGCCGCCCTGCATCGACGCGATCGTCTTGTGGCCGGTATAGCCCATCGACGCGCGCAGCCCCCCCACCAACTGGTGCAGTACGTTGCCTGCATAGCCCTTGTAGGGGACCTGACCCTCGATGCCCTCGGGAACCAGCTTGTCGGTCGCGGCCTCTTTCTGGAAATACCGGTCGGCCGACCCTCGGGCCATCGCGCCCACCGAGCCCATGCCGCGATACGCCTTGTAGCTGCGGCCCTGGAACAGGATCAGCTCGCCCGGCGCCTCGTCCGTCCCTGCCAGCATCGAGCCGATCATCGCGCAATGCGCCCCCGCCGCGATGGCTTTCGCCAGATCGCCCGAGAATTTGATCCCACCGTCGGCGATGATGGTTTTACCCAGCTCGGACGCGACCCGCGCGCAATCCATTATCGCGGTCAGCTGCGGGACCCCGACGCCCGCCACGATGCGGGTGGTGCAGATCGAACCGGGGCCGATCCCGACCTTGACCGCGTCCGCCCCCGCCTCGATCAGCGCGCGGGTGGCCGCGGCGGTGGCGACGTTGCCCGCCACCACCTGGCTGTGCGGCGCGGCGGCCTTGATCCGGCGCACCGCCTCCGCGACCGAGGCGGAATGGCCGTGCGCGGTGTCGATCACCACCAAGTCCACCCCGGCGTCGATCAGCGCCATCGAGCGTTCGAACCCGGCATCGCCGACGGTGGTGGCCGCGGCGACCCGCAGGCGCCCCAGCTCATCCTTGCAGGCCTTGGGGTTCAGCACCGCTTTTTCGAGGTCTTTGAGCGTCAGCAGCCCGGTCAGGCGCCCGGCGTCATCCACCACCAGCAGCTTTTCGATCCGGCGCTGCTTCATCATCTGCTTGGCAGCGTCGGTGTCGGCGGGTTCACGCAAGATCGCCAGGTTCTGGTCGGTCATCAGCGCGCGCACCGGGGTGCGGTCGTCGTCGGCGAAGCGCATGTCGCGGTTGGTCAGGATGCCGAGCACCCGGCCGTCCTCCGCCACCACCGGAAAGCCAGTGATCTTATAGCGATCTTGCAGCACTCGCGCGTCGGCCAGCGTCTGGTCGGGCCCGAGGGTGATCGGCGAATACACCGTCCCGCTCTCGAACCGTTTGACGCGGCGGACCTCGTTGGCCTGCTCTTCCATGGTTAGGTTGCGGTGGATCACGCCCATTCCGCCGGCCTGAGCCATGGCGATGGCCATGCCGAATTCGGTGACCGTGTCCATGGCGGCGGACATCAGGGGGATGTTCAGCTCGATCCGATCGGTCAAACGAGTGCGGGTGTCGGCTTCGCTGGGAAGCACTTCGGATGCGCCGGGTACGAGCAGCACGTCATCGAAGGTCAGCGCCTCACGAATCTCCATAGGTCTCTCCTTCGGAGCGGATCGGTTGTCAGGCCCTCTGACATGGGAAACCGGGAAAGGAAAGGGCCGCGGGCGCCGCAGGGGTTCTGTCGGACGGGCGAGACGCAGGAGAAGACTGCATGTTGCGCAAGGCCCCTGCGCAAGCGACGAAACGATGATGCGGCGAAGCGAACTGAACCAACGGATCGAGGCCCGGCTCGCCCCGTCCCTGCAAGCCCGCGTGGTGGTCCGCAACGCCCGGTATCGCCGATTTTGGAACCAAGAGGGGTGACGCGTTGATCCCCCTCGACAAGACGCCCTTCCCTGCGATGGGCTCGCCGGACCACATCTATGCGGAACGTGACGTTGCGGCGGCTTTGCGCCCGGCGCAGGGCGACGCTCATAGCTGGCGAGGCTAGGCAAGAGACGCCTGCAATGCCTTGCGGACCGACGCCGCCGCCGGTCGCGCGCTTCCACGCCATTCACCGCGCCGCCCGGGGCCTGCAAAACATGAACGGGGCGGAGCCTTCGCCCCGCCCCGCGCATCGCTCCGATCAGGCCACCGGATAGCCAAGGCCCGACAGCGCGGTCCGCATCTCCTCCAGCACCGCCGGATCGTCGATGGTCGCGGGGATCTTGAACACCTCGCCATCGGCGATCTTGCACATCGTCGCGCGCAAGATCTTGCCCGAGCGGGTTTTCGGCAGACGATCCACCACCACCGCCAGCTTGAACGCCGCCACCGGGCCGATCTGATCGCGCACCAGCTTGACGCAGTCCTTGACGATGTCGGCGGACGCGCGGTTCACCCCCGACGAGATCACCAAGAACCCCATCGGCAGCTGCCCCTTCAGCGCGTCGGCCACCCCGATCACCGCACATTCGGCGACGTCGGGGTGCGAGGCCAGAACCTCCTCCATCGCGCCGGTCGACAGGCGGTGCCCGGCGACGTTGATCACGTCATCGGTGCGGGCCATGATATAAAGATACCCGTCCGCATCGATGGTGCCGGCATCCCCGGTCTCATAATAGCCGGGGAAATGCGAGAGATAGGATTTGCGGAACCGGTCCTCGGCGTTCCACAGCGTCGGCAGCGTGCCCGGCGGCAGCGGCAGCTTGACCGCGATGGCGCCCAGTTGCCCCGGCGCCATGTCGTGCCCCCCCTCATCCAAGATCCGCACGTCATAGCCCGGCATCGCGACGGTCGGGGAGCCGAGCTTGATCTCCATCAGCTCGATCCCCACCGGGTTGGCGGCGATGGCCCAGCCGGTCTCGGTCTGCCACCAGTGGTCGATCACCGGCACCTTCAGCAGATCGGCGGCCCATTCGATGGTGGCGGGATCGGCGCGTTCCCCGGCCAGATAAAGCGCGTTCAGCGACGACATATCGTATTTGCCAACGAATTCGCCTTGCGGGTCCTTCTGGCGCACGGCGCGGATCGCGGTCGGGGCGGTGAAGAACGATTTCACCTTGTGGTCCGCGATCACCCGCCAGAACGCGCCCGGATCGGGGGTGCCGACCGGCTTGCCCTCATAAATCACGGTGGTGCAGCCCGCGAGCAGCGGCGCATAGCAGATGTAGGAATGCCCCACGACCCAGCCCACATCCGAGGCCGCCCAGAACACGTCTCCGACGCCGACATTGTAGATGTTCTTCATCGACCAGATCAGCGCCACCATGTGCCCGCCATTTGCGCGGATCACCCCCTTGGGCTGGCCGGTGGTGCCGGAGGTGTAGAGGATATAGAGCGGGTCATTCCCGCCCACCGCCACGCAGTTCGCCGGTTCCACGCCATACTGGAACCCGTGCCAGTCGAAATCGCGGCCTTCGATCAGGCTGGCGATCTCTTGCTCTCGCTGTAAGATCACGCAGAACTCAGGCTTGTGCTTGGACTGCGCGATGGCGCCGTCCACCAGCGGCTTGTAATGGACCACCCTGCCCGGCTCGATTCCGCAGGACGCGGCGATGATCGCTTTGGGGGTGCAATCGTCGATCCGCACCGCCAACTCGTGCGCGGCGAACCCGCCGAACACCACCGAATGCACCGCGCCGATGCGCGCGCAGGCCAGCATCGCCTCCAGCGCCTCGGGCACCATCGGCATGTAGATGATGACGCGGTCGCCTTTCTCAATGCCCTTGGCGCGCAGGGCGCCCGCCAAGGATGCGACGCGGGCTTGCAGTTCATTGAAGGTCAGGCGGTGCACCGTGCCGGTCACCGGGCTGTCGTGGATGATCGCCACCTGATCGCCGCGCCCCGCCGCGACATGGCGGTCCACGGCGTTATAGCAGGTGTTGCAGGTTGCATCCGCGAACCACGTATACATCGGCGCCGCGCTGTCATCGAGCGCCTTGGTCGGCGGCGACACCCAGTCGACGGCCCCGGCCGCGTCCATCCAGAACCGTTCCGGATCGGCGCGCCAGCCCTCGTAGATCTCCTTGTAACCCATCAGATGTTTTCCTCCGATGGCCGCGTTGGGGGCGGCCGTTTGCGTGAGGTCCCGGCGCGTCGTTGCGCACGCGGCCCTGAATGCGCCGATCCCGGGCCGGGGATCAGGCGTATGTGTGCGTCGGCGTGCCTGCGAGCGCTGAGATGTTCAGCAGGCCGCGCGCGGTGATCGAAGGCGTCACGATGTGCACTCGGTTGCCCATCCCCATCAGGATCGGCCCGATTTCCAGCGCACCCGCCATGACCTTGAGGATGTTGCGCATACCCGAGGCGGCATCGGCGTTGGGCAGCACCAGAATGTTCGCCGCGCCGTCGATCCGGCTTTGCGGGAAGATCCGCGCGCGCAGGTCGGGGTTGAGGGCGGCGTCCGCGTGCATCTCGCCCTCATACTGGAAACCGGGATTGCGGGCGTCGAGGATCTCCAACGCCTTGCGCATCTTGCGGCCCGATTCCGTATCGAGGTTGCCGAACTGGCTGTGCGACAGCAGCGCCACCTTCGGCTCCAGCCCGAAGCGGCGGGCATGGCGGGCGGCGGCGATGGATATCTCGGCGACCTCTTCGGCGGTCGGGTCCGGGTGGACATGGGTGTCGGTGATGAACACCAGCGCGGTCTCCATCAACATCAGCGACACCGCGCCGATCGGGCGCAGCCCGTCAGTGCCCAAAAGCTGGCTGACATAGTTGAGGTGCCACAGATACTGCCCGAACGTGCCGCAGATCATGCTGTCGGCCTCATCGCGCCGGACCATCACCGCGGCGATGGCGGTGGTGTTGGTGCGCATGATGGCTTGCGCCAGCGCCGGGGTCACGCCGCGCCGGGCCATGATGGTGTGATACGTCTCCCAATAGTCGCGATACCGGGGATCGTCCTCGGGGTTCACCACCTCGAAATCGCGGCCCGCCTTGACCGGCAGGCCGAACCGCTCCAACCGCTGCTCGATGATCCGCGGACGGCCGATCAGGATCGGCTTGTCTGTGGTTTCCTCCAGCATCGCGTGGGCGGCGCGCAGCACGCGCTCATCCTCGCCCTCGGCGAAGACGATGCGGCGGTCGGCCTTGGCGGCGGCCTCGAACACCGGGCGCATCACGAGGGCGGAGCGGAACACCGAATGCTCCAGCTTGTCGCGATAGGCGGCGAGATCCTCGATCGGGCGCGCGGCCACGCCCGATTCCATCGCCGCCTGCGCGACGGCGGAGGCGACGGCGGCCAGCAGGCGCGGATCGAAGGGCTTGGGGATCAGGTATTCGGGGCCGAACACCAGACGCTCCCCCTGATAGGCCGCGGCCGCCTCGGCGGACGACGCCTGCATCGCCAGATCCGCCACCGCGCGCACGCAAGCCAGCTTCATCTCCTCGTTGATCGTGGTCGCGCCGCAGTCGAGCGCGCCGCGGAAGATGAACGGAAAGCACAGCACGTTGTTGACCTGGTTGGGATAATCCGACCGGCCTGTGGCCATGATCACGTCGGGCTTCACCGACCGCGCATCCTCTGGCGTGATTTCCGGCGCGGGGTTGGCGAGCGCGAAGATGATCGGCTTGTCAGCCATCTTGGCGACCATCTCCGGCTTCAAGATCCCCGCCGCCGACAGGCCGAGGAACATGTCAGCCCCGTCGAACATATCCCCGAGCTGCGGCACATGCCCGCCGACCGGCTGCGCATAGGCCGATTTCTGCGGGTTCATGTCGATTTCGCGGCCCTCATGCACGAGGCCGTGCAGGTCGAACAGGAACACGTTCTCGCGCTTGGCCCCAAGGCTCAGCAGCAAATTGAGGCACGCGATCCCCGCCGCCCCACCGCCGGTGGAGACGATCTTGATGTCCTCGATCCGCTTGCCCGCGACCCGCAGCGCGTTGACCAGCGCCGCGCCAACCACGATCGCGGTGCCGTGCTGATCGTCGTGGAACACCGGGATGTTCATGCGGCGGCGGCACTCGGCCTCGACGATGAAGCAATCCGGGGCCTTGATGTCCTCAAGGTTCACGGCGCCGAAGGTCGGCTCCAGCGCGATCACGATCTCAGCCAGCTTGTAGGGATCGGGTTCGTTCACCTCGATGTCAAAGCAATCGATGTTGGCGAATTTCTTGAAGAGGACCGCCTTGCCCTCCATCACCGGCTTGGACGCCGCCGCCCCGATGTTGCCAAGGCCCAGCACCGCGGTGCCGTTGGTGATCACCGCCACCAGATTGCCGCGGATGGTGTAGTCGAACGCGGCGGTCGGATCGCGAGCGATCTCAAGGCAGGCTTCGGCCACGCCGGGCGAATAAGCGCGGCTCAGGTCGCGCTGGTTCGCAAGCGGCTTGGTGGCGCGGATCTCCAGCTTGCCGGGCTTGGGATGGCGGTGATAGTCCAGCGCCGCCTGGCGGGTCGCCTGGGATTTGTCGTCCTCAACGCTCATGGCCGTTTCCTGTCTTTCATCTGGGCGGCCCTTTGCGGGCTCTGCATCATCGGGCGGGCGCCCATGGGTCTGGCGCCCAAGCGTCACCTAGGGGGGGAGGCGCGCCGGAATAGCATCCGCCGGGCTTTGCGTGTTCTGCCGATTTCCACGCCCGGCGCAATACGCGTGAGCGACGCGAGCCCCTCCAGCCCAGCCTCGGCCCGCGTGGCCCGAAGGTCCAGCGCGACAGCGCCGCCATGGGCGATGCCGCGGGTCAGGAATTCGCAATAGGTCTCGGTCGGATAGTGAAAGCCGCACGACAGGATCGAAATCGCGGCGTCGAACCGAATGTCCGGCAGCGGATCCTTGCGCGGGTTGATCAAGCGCGCGGGCGTCCCGGTCGCCTCCGCCAGTGCGGCGGCCAGCGACAACGAGCCATAGCCCGCTCCCTCGGCCCCCCAGTGGTGGCCGCGATGGGCGGTGTCCTCGATGTCGATCAGCACCACCTGCGCCGGGCGCAGACGGCGCGCCAGCGCGGCGGCGATCAGGCCGTGGCCGCAGCCGATGTCCACCAGCACCCCCCCGGTGCAGCACGTCAGGTGGGGGGCCAACGCGTCAGCCTCGGCCTCGGCCTCCGCCATGATCGCGGTCAGGATCTCAGCGCGGCGGCGCGCCACCTCCGCCATCAAGGGGGCGTCGTCGCCGGCGGCCCACGCCTTGACCAAGCGTCCCGGGATCGACCCGCTGCGCTGCAAGGCCAGTTGCGCGACGGCGGCGTCGGACCAGTCCGCCGGATCGCCCGCAAGCGTCTGAGGCGCATTGTCGCACCCCTGCGGCATCGCGGACGCCAATGGCCCCGATCCGAGCGCCGCGCGCCCTGCGGCGCCCGGATCGGTCCGGCCGAGGCCTTTCGCGCCAGCGCCGCTGAGCGGGCCTTCGAGGCGGGGTCGCCCCGACCTAGGGACGTCTTCAGAGAGCGGCGCGAACGCGTTCCACGGGGCGTTCAGCGCGCCTACAGGGACCCCTTCGGACGACAGCAGGTTGCGGCGGGCAGGAGCGGCCGCGGCAGGGCGGCCCCCCCGCAGGACGGTTTCGGTCATCGCGGCTCTCCCGCGGCGCGGGAGCGCAAGGGGCGCCGCGGCGCCGCCCTTGGTTGCGGCTGGGAACCGACACCTTATGTGCGCGATGATGAGCATTGCGTTTATCGCGCCCCGGTTCAGACGCCGCAGCTTCAACGACAGGAGATTTCGCCCATGATCGAGCGCACGCTCGACCGTTTCATCTCGCACGAGGCCTCCGGCGGCATCGTGCTCGCTCTCGCCGCGACCGCGGCGATGATCGTCAGCAATTCGTCCTACGCGCCCGATTACGCCGCGCTTTTGAACCTTCAGGTCTCCATGACCATCGAGGGCCAAGGCGTGGCCAAGCCGCTGCTGCTGTGGATCAATGACGGCCTGATGGCCGTGTTCTTTCTGCTCATCGGCCTCGAGCTCAAGCGCGAGATGCTCGAAGGCCGGCTCAAGACCCCGTCCTCGATCGCCCTGCCCGGCATCGCGGCGATCGGCGGCGTGGCAGCCCCTGCGATGATTTATGCATGGATCAACTGGACCGATCCGATCACGTTGCAAGGCTGGGCGATCCCGGCGGCGACCGACATCGCCTTCGCGCTCGGCGTGCTGGCGCTTTTGGGATCGCGGGTGCATCCGTCGCTGAAAATCTTCTTGCTGACGCTGGCGATCCTCGACGATCTGGCGGCGATCTTGATCATCGCGGGGTTCTACACCGCAGACCTCAAGATCGAGTATTTGCAGATGGCGCTGATCCCGCTGGGTTTGCTGGCATGGCTCAACTGGCGCGGCGCGCACCGTATCGCGCCCTATCTGCTGATCGGCGCGGCGCTGTGGTTCCTGGTGCTGAAGTCGGGCGTTCACGCCACGGTGGCGGGCGTTGTCACGGCGTTCTTCATCCCGCTGACCGACCGCTGGGGCAAGTCGCCGCTTCATAGCCTTGAGCATGCGATACACCCGTGGTCGGCGTTCTTCATCCTGCCGGTGTTCGCCTTCGCCAACGCGGGCGTCAGCTTTGAGGGCATGACCTTCGGCAGCCTGATGGACCCGGTGCCGCTGGGCATCGCGGCAGGGCTGTTCTTCGGCAAGCAGATCGGCGTGTTCAGCTTCGCCTGGGCGACGGTCAAGGCGGGGATCGCGCGGATGCCCGATGGCATGAGCTGGGCGCAACTGCATGGCCTGTCGCTGCTGGCGGGCATCGGGTTCACCATGTCGCTGTTCATCGGCGGGCTGAGCTTTGAGAGCGCTGAGTTGCAGAACGAAGTGCGGCTCGGGGTGATCTTCGG
>JBLIKI010000091.1:0-9926 GCA_047636235.1 Paracoccaceae bacterium
GCCACCGGCGGGCGCCGCCCCTTCGCGCATTTTCTGTTGATCTGATATCATGGCGCATGGTCCGAGGACGGACGCGCGCCTCCCTCGCCCCCGCCCTGCCGCGCGGCGACGCGGACCCTCGGGGCTCGCCCCCCGTGCGGCGCCCCGCGCGCCGGGGCGACCCTGCGCTGCGAACGGATGGCTCATGCCCGCGAGGTTTGAAAAGGCGGCGTCCCGCGCGGACCAGGTCGCCTCGTTCGATCAGTACGGCCGCCCGCCTATCGAACGCCTGCACCACTTTCTGCATGCCAATCCCACCGCCGCGCCGTTGATCGTGCCGGCGCTGTCGCTGGTTGAGTTCGGCAGCATCGCGGACAACTTCCTCACTGCGTTCAACTTCTCGCTGATCGTCCAGCAGGTCACGGTGATCGGCGTGCTTGGCATCGCGCAGACGCTGGTGATCCTGACCGCGGGCGTCGATCTGTCGGTGGCGGCGATCATGGTGCCATCTTCGGTGGTGATGGGGCGGCTCGGGGTCACGATGGGGCTGCCGATCGGGTTCGCGCTGCTGCTCGGGCTTGCGGTCGGGATGGCGGCAGGCGCGATCAACGGCGCGCTGATCACCCGGCTGCGCCTGCCCCCGTTCATCGCCACCTTGGGCGCCCGGTCGATCTTTTTAGCGCTGACGCAATGGTATTCCGAGGCGCAGACCGTGCGCAGCCAAGACATCGACGCCGCCGCGCCGCTGCTGAAAATCTGGGGCGAGCGGGCGCCGCTGATGGGCGCGCAGTTCACCACCGGGTCGTTCCTGATGATCGCGATGTTCAGCGTTGGCTGGTATTTGCTGAACAAGGCGCCGCGGGGCCGCGCGGTCCATGCCATCGGCGATGACAAGGACGCGGCTGAATTGGCGGGCATCCGCACCGACAAGGTGCTGCACAGCGTCTATATCGGCGCGGGCGCGGTCTGCGCCATCGCGGGCTGGATCGCCATCGGGCGGCTCGGTTCGGTCAGCCCGCAAAGCTTTTACAACGGCAACCTCGATGCGATCACCGCGGTGGTGATCGGCGGCTGCTCGCTGTTCGGCGGGCGCGGGTCGATCATGAGGGCGCTGGTCGGCGCGCTGATCGTGGGCGTGTTCCGATCGGGCCTGAAATTGGCCGAGGTCAATGTGCTTTGGCAGCAATTCACCGTCAGGCTTTTGATCATCATCGCCGAGGCGGTGGACCAGTGGATCAGAAAGGTGTCGGCATGACCGCGATCACTCCGGTGCTTCGGGTCCGGGGGCTGGTGAAGCGCTATGGCCGCGTGGCGGCCATCGACCACGCCGATTTCGATCTGATGCCCGGAGAGATTCTGGCGGTGATCCGCGGCAACGGGGCGGGAAAAACCCCGCTCATCAAAGCGCTGTCAGGCGCGGTGCAGCCCGATGGCGGCGAGATCCTGCTGGACGGCAATCCCGTCACCTACACCAACCCGATGGAGGCGCGCACCGCCGGGATAGACACCGTCTATCAGACGCTCGCCCTGTCGCCGGCCCTGTCGATCGTCGCCAACATGTTCCTCGGGCGCGAAATGCTGCGCGACGGGATCGCTGGCAAGGTGTTCCGCAAGCTTGATAAAAAGGCGATGCGCCAGATCGCGCGCGACAAGCTGTCCGAATTGGGCCTGCTGACCATCCAGAACATCGACCAAGCGGTCGAGACGCTGTCAGGCGGCCAGCGCCAAGGCGTGGCGGTGGTGCGGGCCTGCGCGTTCGGGTCCCGCTTGGTGATTTTGGATTAGCCGACCGCGGCGCTGGGCGTCAAGGAAAGCCGCCGGGTGTTGGACCTGATCCAGGACGTGCGGTCGCGCGGGCTGCCGATCGTGCGGATCAGTCACAACATGCCGCAAGTGGTCGACCGCATCCATATCCACCGCCTTGGCAAGCGCCATGCGGTGATCAAGCCTTCGGAGTTCGGCATGTCCGACCCCAAGGCGATCATGACCGGGGCGATGGAGCCCCCTGTAGGAGCCGTGTGATGTTCGTAGTGTGCGGCGAGGCGCTGTTGGACCTGTTCGCGGATGAAAGCGGCGCGGGGCTGTCGTTCCGCGCGCGGATTGGCGGGTCGCCGTTCAACGTGGCGGTGGGGTTGGCGCGGTTGGGGGCGGCGTCTGCGCTGATGACCGGCCTGTCCGCCGACCGGCTGGGGGCGCGGTTGGACGCAGCCTTGGCGGAAGAAGGCGTATCGCGCGACCTGCTGCAGCGCGTGGCGGCGCACACGACGCTCAGCTTGGTGGACATCGTCTAGGATGGCAGTCCGTCTTTTGTGGTCTAGGGCGACGGCGCGGCCGATCACGCGGTATCGGCCGTGTCCGCGTTCGCGCTTGAGGTGTGGGGCGTGCACATGGGCGGCTTTTCCTCGGTGGTGCAGCCGGTTGGCGACGCGCTGCTGGATATGGCGGCGCGCGAGGCCGGGCGCAGGCTGGTCACGCTCGACCCCAATGTGCGCCTGAATGTGGAGCCGGATGCGGGCGTGTGGCGCGATCGCGTGGCGGCCTTTGCGGGCCATGCCGATCTGGTGAAGGTCAGCGCCGAGGATCTGGGGATTCTGTGGCCAGGCGAGGCGACCGCGGACATCGCCGCGGCTTGGATCTCGGGCGGCGCGGCGCTGGTGTGGTGACCCATGCCGCCGAGGCGTTCGGGCCGTTCGGGCCGTTCGGCCATGTCGCCGTGCCGGGCCGCAAGGTGGCGGTTGTCGATACGGTCGGGGCTTGCGGCAGCTTCATGGCGGCGCTGATCGCAGGGCTGGCGGCGCGCGGGTCCAAGGACCGCGCGGCGCTGGCAGGTCTGGATGCCAAGGCGGTCGGAGATCTGCTGGCCGGCGCCGCCCGCGCCGCGGCGATCACCTGCGGGCGAGCGGGGGCTGACCTGCCCCGACTCGCCAATTTTAAAGGGTGAAAGTGACAGGATCGCAGCACGTTGCGCTGTGATCCTGATTCATCACACGAAGATGGGCGGATCAAAAGCGGTGACGCTCGGGGCCTCGCCCACCCATTTCTCAAGCCGCACCAAGGTCGACTGGGCTGAGGCGCCCTGCCCGATCTCCGACGTGCCCTGATCGCGGGTCAGCACATTGGCCGAGCCGTGCTTGCACAGCGGTATGGCGGCGTCCGCATCCGCCGGGTCATACCACGCGCCGGTCGGCAGGCGCAGCACTCCGGGACGCACGTCGTCCGACACCACCGCGCCGGCGATGCAGGCCCCGCGCGCGTTCCACAGCCGCACAAGGTCCCCCGCCGCGATGCCGCGCGCGGCGGCATCGCCGGGGTTGATCGTCACCGGTTCGCGCCCCGCCACTTTCGCCGCCATGCTGACCCGCCCTGGGTCGAGCTGCGAATGAAGCCGCGTCTCGGGCTGGTTGGTGATCAGGTGCAGCTCCCCTTCCTCTGCGGCGCCGAGCCATTCGACCGGCGCGATCCACGTCGGATGGCCGGTTTGCGCGCCGCCCATCGCGGCGATCGCGTCGGAGAACAGGTGGATCTTGCCCGACGGCGTCGGCAGCGGCGCCCCCGCCGGATCGGCGCGGAACGCGTCCATCAGCACCGGTTCGCTGACCGGGTCCGGCAGGGTGATCATCCCCGCCTCGCGCAAACCGTCGAGGGTCGGCAGTTCGAACCCCGCCTCGGCGGCGCGCTGGCGCGACTGGTCCCACAGGTGGCGGATCCAATCCTCGGCGTCGCGGCCTTCGGTGAAGGCGGCGCCAAAGCCCAGCCGCTCCGCCATCCCGGCATAGATCGCATAGTCGTCGCGCGCCTCGCCGACCGGCTTGGTGGCCTGGGTGTTGGCGACGATCAGCGGCTCCCAATGGGTCATGGCGATGTCGTCCCGCTCGAGCGGCGCGGTGGCGGGCAGCACGATGTCGGCATGGCGCGCAAGGCCGGTCCAGTGGATCTCATTGACCATCACGCAGTCGGGGCGGCGCAGCGCGCGGGTCAGGCGCCCGATGTCCTGGTGGTGGTGGAACGGGTTGCCCCCGGCCCAGACCACCATGCGCAGGTCCGGGTAGATGCGGGTCTGCCCGTCGAAGCGATACGCCTCGCCGGGGTGCAGCAGCGCGTCGGAGATGCGGGCCACCGGAATGTGGCTGCGCACTGGGTTCTCGCCCTGCGGCACGGCGGGGAATTTGAACGGGCGGACCGAATTGCCGATGCCGTTTTCTGATGCATAGCCGATGCCGAAGCCGCCCCCCGGCAGGCCGATCTGACCCAGCATGGCGGCCAGCGCGATCGCCGCCCAGCACGGCTGCTCACCATTGTCGGCGCGTTGCAGCGACCAAGCGACGGTGATCAGCGTGCGGCCCGCAGCCATGCGGCGGGCCAATGCGCGGATGTCCTCCGCCGGGATCTCGCAGATCGGCGCGGCCCAATCGGGGGTTTTCGGCGTCCGGTCCGCCGCGCCGGCCAGATAGGCGCGGAACCGGTCCCAGCCATGGGTATGCGACGCAAGGAACCCATCATCCTGCAGGCCCCCTTCGATCAACGCCGAGCACAGCGCCAGCATCAACGCAGTGTCGGCGCCGGGGCGGATCGCCAGATGCTCGGCCTCGATCTCCGCCGCCAGATCGGACCGGATCGGCGAGACATTGACGAACGCGCAGCCCGCCGCGCGCGCATCGCGCAGCGCCTCGCGCAGCACGTGCCGCCCGACCCCGCCCGAGGTGACTTGAGCGTTTTTGCGCGGCAGCCCGCCGAACGCCACCACCAGATCGGTGTGCGCCACGATCATCGGCCATGAGGTCGCGCCGTTCAGCACCAGATCTTGGAACGGCCCGACCACATGGGGCGACAGCGCGTTGACCGCCGCATAGGAATAATTGCCGATCGACGCGGTATACCCGCCGCCGCAGTTCAGAAACCGGTGGATCTGACTTTGCGCATGGTGGAACCGGCCGGCAGAGGCCCAGCCATAGGACCCGCCATAGATCGCCTCATCCCCGTGCGCGGCGCGAATCCGCGCCATTTCCGCAGCCGCGATGTCGAGCGCTTCGTCCCAAGGCACTTCGACGAAGGGCTCGCGCCCGCGCCCCTCGCCGCCCGCCTTATGGCCGTGTTCCAAAAAAGATCTGCGGATCGAGGGGCGATGCACCCGGGTCGGATGATCCAGCGCGTCCAGCCAGTTGCGCCCGATGGCGGAGGGATCGGGGTCCCCCTCCCAATCATGCAGCGCGACGAGGCGACCGTCCTTCGTCTCGACGCGGTAGGTGCCCCAATGGGTGGCGAAAGCGGTTGTCTTGGTCATATCATGACGTCCTCTGCGGATCTTGGCTTGCGCGACGATAGACCGGGGCGCCGATCACGCCAACCCCGTGTCCGCGGTCGGTTTCCATGGTTTACATTTGTCGCCCCCGCGCTGGCGTGAAACCATCGCTGCGACAGCAATCAAGGACGCCGCCCATGACCGACGCCGCCAAGCCCGCCCTGCCGCCGATGCCCACGGTGCGGGAGATCAGCTTTGACGATCTGCGCGAGGTGCTTTCCCTTGGCTGGCGAGATTTCCGCTGCGCGCCGGGGTTCGGGCTGTTTTTCGGCAGCGTCTATGCGTTCGGCGGGCTGGCGCTGTGGCTGCTGCTGACGCGCTGGGACATGCCGTGGCTGATGCTGCCGCTGGCGATGGGGTTTCCGCTGTTGGGTCCGTTCGTGGCGGCGGGGCTTTATGACGTGTCGCGGCGGCTGGCCCGCGGCGACAAGTTGCGCTGGGGTCAGGTGCTGGGGGTGATCGCGGCGCAGCGAAAGCGCGAACTGGGGTGGATGGCGTTCGTGACGCTGTTTATATTTTGGATCTGGGTCTATCAGGTGCGGCTGCTTTTGGCGGTGATCATGGGGCATCTATCGTTCAGCAGCGTGTCGCGGTTTCTTGATCTGCTGGTCAGCACGGTTGAGGGATGGACGTTCCTGTTCGTTGGAACCGGGGTCGGCGCAGTGCTGAGCCTGGTGCTGTTCGCCTCGACCGTCGTGGCGATTCCGCTGCTGCTGGACCGCGACCGCGATTTCGTGACCGCAGTGATCACGTCGTGGCAGGTGGTGATCCGCAGCCCGGTCCCGATGCTGGCCTGGGGGGCAATGGTGACGGCGGCGGTGATGGGGTCGATCGCGTTCGGGTTTGTCGGGCTGATCGTGACGCTGCCGGTGCTGGGGCACGCGACGTGGCATCTTTATGT
This sequence comes from Paracoccaceae bacterium, assembly GCA_047636235.1. Lineage (GTDB taxonomy): Bacteria > Pseudomonadota > Alphaproteobacteria > Rhodobacterales > Rhodobacteraceae > JBOCEF01. The sequence continues at coordinate 6,180 of JBLIKI010000091.1, forward strand.
GCGGGCGGTCGCGCCCTGACGGCGCGCGACTGAGGGGCGCGGTTGGGTGGCGTCTCGGAGGGCGCGGTTTTCGCCCGATGGCGATCCGCCCGACCGGTCAGCGACGCGACGCGGGGTACATGAACCGGGATCGCGCAAACCCTAGGCGGTTTGCATCGCCCTTAGGTTCCGCGACGGACGCACGGGCGGCAGGCGATCTGCGGCGGCGAAGCGGGCCGCGCCGCGCTAGCGTCCCTCGTCGCTTCGGATCACGGGAAGCTGCGCGGCCGACTTCGCCGCGGCCTTGGCGGCGAGGCGGTCGGCGATCCGCTCCATCACCGGCCAGACCATCGGCGCCAGCCGCGCCAACGCCCAGACCTGCGGGGTCATCAAGATCTCGGATCGCCCCCGCGCCAGCCCACGCAGGATCAGCGTGGCGGCGCGGTCGGCGGACATCACCCCGCCCAAAGCCGACAGCGCGCGCAGCTCAGGCGGCATAAGTTGGCGCTCGGCCGCCAGCATCGGCGTGTCGACATCGGGCGGGAACGCGACCGAAACGTGCACCCCATCCGGCGCGCATTCCGCGCGCAGCGCTTGGCCAAGCCCGCGCAGCGCGAACTTGCCCGGCGCATAGGCGCTGTGGCCGAACAATCCGGCCAGCCCTGCGGCCGACCCGATCATCAGCAGCTTGCCCCGCCCGCGCGCGCGCATCCGGCGCAAGGTCGGGCGCGCGAGCGACAGGGCGCCGAAATAATTGACCTCCATCGCGGCGCGGGCGGTCGCGTCGGTCATGTCCTCGAACCGTCCCGGCGCGGCCATGCCCGCCGAGGCGATGGCGAGGTCCACGGGGCCGGCCCCGCGCTCCGCCGCTTCGATCAGCGCCGCCAGCGCGGGGCCGTCGGTGACATCGCAGGCCATGGTGCGAACCCGGGCGCCGGGATGGGCGCGCAGCACCGCCTCGTGGGCGTCCGACAGCCGCTCGCGCCCGCGCGCCACCAGCGTCACCGCAGCCCCCCGCCCGGACAGCGCCTGCGCCAGCGCCAGCCCGATGCCGGACGATCCGCCGGTGATCAACGCATGGCGGGCGAGGGGGGTATTGGGCACGGGCGGACACTCCGGTCAGGGACGCGCGATCCTAGCGCGCCCGCGTGTCTTGCTCCAAGCCCGGCCAAGCGGCCCGCCCGGCGCGACTGCGCCGCGGATGGCGGAGCGGGAGGGGCCTCTTGGCCCCTCCTCGACGTCGGCCGCCCGCTTGGGTCAGAGGTCACAGGTCACAGGATGCGGGTCACAGGATGCCGAACGCCTTCAGCAGCATCCGCAGCGCGATGATCGACAGGAACACCGCGAAGATCCGGCGCAGCGCTTTCGCGTCCACCGCGTGGGCCAGCTTGACCCCCAGCGGCGTGGTCACGAAGGTCATGGCGATGATCACCAGGAACGCCGGGATGTTCACCAGGCCGACCGTGTAGGGGGGCTTGTCCGCCATGTCCCAGCCGGTGAACAGGAACCCGATCACCGCCGGCGCCGCGATGAACAGGCCGAAGCCCGCCGCCGTCCCGACCGCGCGATGGATCGGCGTATTATAAAGCGTCATGATCGGGGTGCCGAGCGACCCGCCCCCGATCCCCATCAGCACCGAAAAGAACCCCAGCAGCGGCGACAGCACCCCGCGCCGCACGCCCTTGGGCATCTCGCTCCCCAGCCGCCAATGGGCCTTGCCGAACGCCATCCACAGGCCCACGGCGAAGCCGAGCACGCCGAAGATCGCCATCAGCGCGTCCGATTTCAGCGACGACGCCGCGAACATCCCAAGCACCGCGCCGATCACGATGCCCGGACCCCAGCTTTTCAGGATCGCGTCATCCACCGCAGCCTTTTTGCGGTGCCCGCCCATGGACCGCAGCGACGTGAACACGATCGTCGCCAACGACGTCGCCACGCAGATCTGCATCAGCTGCGGCGGCTCATAGCCCATGCCCGAGAACAGGTGATAGAAAGCCGGCACCAGCACGATGCCCCCGCCGACCCCGAGCAGACCGGCGAGAACCCCCGCCCCCGCGCCGACGACCATCAAGAACAGCAAAAGCGGAAGGACGTGCATAAGGTCCGGGGTCATGACGGGTCTCTCCTGCGCCGGGGGTTCGGCCCCGTTCCTGCGCCTTCGCGCCGGTTTCGTCCAGCGGCGTGCGATCCGCTAGATGGAAAGAGGCGGCGTCACCTCGGCGCGATCACCAGATCCACGTTGGTCTCGGCGCACAGCGCTGCCGCTGCGGCGGGGGGCGGCGCGTCGGTGACGAACATGTCCAATTCGCGCAAGCTGGCGATTCTGACCGGCGCGGTGCGGGTGAACTTGCTGGCGTCGGCTGCCAGACACACCCGCCGCGCGTTTTGGATGATCGCCTGCGCCACCCGAACTTCGCGATAGTCATAGTCCAGCAAGCTGCCGTCCGGGTCGATCGCCGAGGCGCCGATGATCGCCATGTCGACTTTGAACTGGCGGATGAAATCCGTGGTCGCCTCGCCCACCAGCGCGTAATCGGCGCGGCGCAGCACGCCGCCCGCCAGCACCACCTCGCAGCCCTCGTTCGCCGACAGGGTCATCGCGACGTTCAGATTGTTGGTGATCACCATCAGGTCCTGGTGGTGCAGCAGGGCGCGGGCCACCGCCTCGGTCGTGGTGCCGATGTTCATGAACAACGAACAGCCGTCGGGGATCGCGGCGGCGCAGGCGCGGGCGATCCGTTCCTTTTCGTCGCGCGCGTGATCGCGGCGCGCGTCATAGGCGAGGTTGATCGCGCCCGAGGGCAGCATCGCCCCGCCATGGGTGCGCGCCAGTTCATGGCGGTCGCACAGATCGGTCAGATCGCGGCGGATGGTCTGGGCGCTGACGCTGAACCGGGTCGACAAATCATCGACGGTGACATGCCCCGCCTCACGCGCAAGGTCGAGGATCTGCATCTGTCGGATCGAGATGGCCATGCGTTCGGGTCCGTTCGTTTTTGGTCAGGGCGGTCAAAAGCGCGCCGCGCATTCTTACCGCGACATGACGCAAAAGAAAGTCGCTGCGTCAGCAAAATTCACCGATAGCAATGCTGCAATTGCGAAACGCAGTTGCGACATGCTTCGCTTTAACTTTCACTTACGCGCGGTATTGACAAAACGGCCCAAGGTCGCGCATTTTCGCGTCAACGGAATCGAAAGGACACGGCACATGGTCTCGGACCTGCTTATCGTCGGCGGCGGAGTGAACGGCTGCGGCATCGCACGCGATGCGGCGGGCCGCGGTCTGTCGGTGACGTTGGTGGAGCAAGGAGACCTTGCGCAGGCCACGTCTTCGGCCTCTACCAAGCTGTTCCATGGCGGGCTGCGGTATTTGGAGTACTATGAGTTCCGCTTGGTGCGCGAAGCGTTGGTGGAGCGGGAGACGTTGCTGAAGGCGATGCCGCATATCTCTTGGCCGCTGCGGTTCGTGCTGCCGCACAGCAAGGGGCTGCGGCCCGCTTGGCTGCTGCGGCTCGGCCTGTTCATCTATGATCATTTGGGCGGCCGTAAGTTCCTGCCCGCCGCGCGCACGTTGGATCTGACGACCGATCCGGCGGGGCGGCCGCTGAAGCCGGGTTTTTCCAAGGGCTTCGAATATTCGGACTGCTGGGTCGAGGACAGCCGGTTGGTCGCGCTCAACGCCCGCGCCGCCGCCGATATGGGCGCGAGCGTGCTGACGCGCACCAAGCTCGACAGCGCGCGGCGCGAGGGCGATCTGTGGGTCGC
>JBLIKI010000092.1:0-9732 GCA_047636235.1 Paracoccaceae bacterium
TTCTCGCCCTTGATCGCCGCTACAGCGAGCTCTCCCTTGAAGGCCGGGCTCGTGGTTCCGGCGCGGTCGTCTTGCCAAGGTCATCTCCTCGCTCGCGGCAATCATGCCGCCGTGGCGCGGAAAATCCACTTATCCCGGGTGTTCAGTTTTCCCGAGCCACCTCTCTCTGAGCGACAACGGATCGCCATACATCGCGATGGAGACACGCATCTTCGCGGCCAACTCGGCCTGAAGCCCTGCTTCACGCCGAGTAGAAGCCCGCAAAGCAACGGAATCTCGGAAGCCTTCGTCAACACGCTGAAGCGCGACTACGTGCGCGTCACCTCGCTGCCTGACGCTGCAACCGTGCTCGGCTTGATCGGCGGATGGATCCACGACTACAACGAGAACCACCCGCACTCGGGGCTGAGGATGCGCTCGCCACGCGAGTTCATCGTAGCCAAAACCGCAGCCGAATGCGTGTCCGTTGAAACGGAGGCAAGATCAATGCCCGCAACCCACCTTGCAGCCCTAAGCCTCGCATTTATCCCAAGACGTGGACCGCTGGGATATGAACCGGCGCCCTAGGCCGCGGGGCCGGCCTGACCCGCCAGGCCCGCCAAAATCGGACAGTCGGGACGATCGTCGCCGTGGCATGTCTCCATCAATCCGGCCAGCAGGGCGCGCATTCGCGAAAGCTCCGCCATCTTGACGTCGATCTCGGCCAGATGCTGGGCGGCGACCTGCTTGACATCGGCGCTGGCGCGGTCGCGGTCCTGCCACAGCGACAGCAGGGCGCGGCATTCCTCGATGGAAAAGCCAAGCCCGCGCGCGCGCCCGAGGAAGGCCAGCAGATGCAGGTCCGATTCCGCGAAGTCGCGATAGCCGTTGGCGCTGCGCTGGGGCGTGATCAGGCCGATATCCTCATAATACCGGATCGTCTTGGCGGGCAGGCCGGAGGCGCGGGCGACGGCTCCGATGTTCATGCCTGCGCATCCGCCGTTGGGCGCCAGCCTTTCAGCAGCAGCGCGTTCCCGGCCACCGACACCGAGCTTAGCGCCATCGCCGCCCCCGCCACCGACGGATCAAGGTAGCCAAGCGCCGCGATCGGCAGGCACACCACATTATAGGCGAAGGCTGCGACCAAGTTCTGGCGGATCTTGCGCGCGGTCGCCGCCGCCACCGCCAGCGCATCGGGCACAAGGCTTGGGCGCGGGCGCATCAGGGCGACGCCTGCGGTCTCCATCGCCACGTCGGCGCCGCCGCCCATGGCGATGCCCAGCTCCGCCGCCGCCAGCGCAGGCGCGTCGTTGACGCCATCGCCGACCATGGCGACGCGGCGGCCCTGTTCGGTCAGACGATTGATGATGGCGGCCTTTTCGGCGGGACGGACCTCGGCCTCGACCTCCGTGATGCCGAGCTGCGTTGCGATCCGGTCCGCGGTGGCGCGGTTGTCGCCGGTCAGCAGCATCACCCGCAGCCCGCGCGCCTGCAGCGCCGCCACCGCCGCCGCCGCGTCCGGGCGCACCGCATCGGCCAGCGCGAACAGGGCGATCGCCTTCCCGCGATGGGCCAGCCAGACCACGGTGCGGCCGCCCGCCGATAGCGCCTCGGCGGCGGCGAGCGCCTCGGGCGTCGCGTCCGGGGCTGCGAAATCGTGGCGGCCCATGCGGACCTCCTCGCCGTCGATGGTGGCGGCGATGCCGGCGCCGATCTCGGCGCGAAAGGCGGATGCCTCAGACGCCGCGATGTCGCGGCCCTTGGCGGCGGCGACGATGGCGCGGCCCAGCGGATGCTCGGACCCGGCCTGCGCGGCGGCGGCCAGACCAAGCAGATCGCATTCATCGGTCGAGGTCAGGGCGCAGATTTCTTGCAGCTCCGGCTTGCCAGCGGTCAGCGTGCCGGTCTTATCGAAGATCACCGTGTCGACTTGGCCCGCGCGTTCCAAGGTCTCGATGTCCTTGATCAGAATGCCCGCCCGCGCCGCCGCCCCGGTGCCCGCCACCAGCGCGGTCGGGGTGGCGAGGCCGAGCGCGCAGGGGCATGCGATCACCAGCACCGACACCGCGGCGGTGAAGGCGAACTCAAACGTCGCTCCCGCCGCCAGCCAGGCGCCCAAGGTCAGCAGCGCCAGCACCAGCACCGCAGGCACGAAGATGGCGGAGACCCGGTCCACCAGCCGCTGGATCGGGGCCTTGCCGGTCTGGGCGTCGGCCACCATGCGGGCGATCTTGGCGACGGTGCTGTCAGCGCCCACCGCCTCGGCGCGGATCCGGATCAGGCCGGGGCCGTTGATGGACCCCGCGATCGCCGGGTCGCCCTTGCGGCGCAGGACCGGCAACGGCTCTCCGGTCACCAGGCTTTCGTCGATCTCCGTCTCGCCGCGGAGGATGATGCCGTCGACCGCGATCCGCTCGCCAGGGCGGACCACCACGACGTCGCCGCGCGCCACCTCGGCGATGGCGACCTCGGTCTCGGTCCCGGCGCGCAGCACGGTGGCGCGGTCGGGGCGCAGCGCCATCAGCGCGCGCAAGGCGGCGGCGGCCGAGCGTTTGGCTCGGCTTTCCAGCCACTTGCCGAACAGCACCAGCGTGATGATCACCGCTGAGGCTTCGAAATACAGATGCCCCGCCGCCGCATCGCCGCGCATCAGCACCAGCGCCAGCGAATAGAAGAACGCTGCCGACGACCCCAGCGCCACCAGCACGTCCATGTTGCCCGCTCCGGCGCGGATCGCCGCATAAGCGCCGCGATAGAACCGCCGCCCGATCCAGAATTGCACCGGGGCGGCGAGCGCGACTTCCCCCCACACCGGCAGATGCAGCCCGACGCCGAGCGTCATGGCGATCATCTGCCCCACCAAGGGCGCGGTCAGCACGGCGGCGGCGATAAGCTCGATCCGGTCGCGGCGGGCGGCGGCGGCGTCGGCGGCCTCCGTCTCCGCCGTGTCGTCGCCATCGATGCGCGCGTCATAGCCTGCGGCGCGCACCGCGGCGATCAGGGCGGGCGCGTCGGTTTCCCCGACTGCGATGCGGATGTCGGCGGTTTCGGTCGCAAGGTTCACGGTGGCGGCGATCACGCCCTTGGCCCCCGCCAGCGAACGTTCCACCCGACCCGCGCAGCCCGCGCAGGTCATCCCGAGCAGCGACAGCGTCACCCGAACCTCGCGCGCCGCATAGCCGGCGCCCCGCACCGCCTGCGCGGCATCCCCCAAGGTCAGCGAGGCGCCGGGGTTCAGCGTCAGCGTCGCGCGTTCCAGCGCCAGGTTCACCGAGGCCTGCCCGACGCCGGGCAGGGCGGCGAGCGCGCGTTCCACCCGCCCGGCGCAGTTGCCGCAGGTCATGCCCGCAACCGGCAGGGTCAGGGTCGGCGGCGCGGCGTCGGGATGCGGTTCGGGCGTGGCGGCGGGGTCGCGCAGGGCCATGAGACGGTCTCCGAATTCAAGAGTTCCGCCTTCATATAATGCTTCCAGTCACGGGAAGGTCAAGGGACCTGTCCGTCGCTCTCAACCGGACACCGCCTGCGCCGGGACCGTGGCGGCCAGAACCGGCGCCGGGCTTTTGCGGCGCTTGATCAAGATCAGCGCCGGATTGCGGATCCCGGCGCTTGCGATGTCCGCCGCCATCCGGCCCAGGCTGGTGCGCAGCACTTGCTGGCGGGGGGTTTCGGCCTCGGCCACCACGTCGACCGGCAGGTCGGGCGAATGGCCTGCGCCCAGCAGCGCGGCCTGAATCGCCGGGGCGTTGCGCACCCCCATGTACAGCGCAAGCGTCGCGCCGGGCCGCAGATGACCGGCCCAATCGGGGGCGGGGGCGCCCTCGGCGACATGGCCGGTGGCCAGCACCAGCGTGTCGAGCGCGCCGCGCTCGGTCAGGAACCCGCCCGCGGCGGCGCTGGCGGCGCTGGCGGCGGTGACGCCGGGCACGATCTCCCACGCCTCGCCGGCGGCGGACAGCGCGGCGGCTTCCTCCGCCCCGCGGGCGAACACGCCCGGATCGCCGCATTTCAGGCGCACCACCCGCTTGCCCGCTTTGGCCAGATCGACCAGCAGCGCGTCGATCCGCGCCTGTTTCCACGCCGGGCCGTTCGGGTCTTTGCCGACATGGACCAGCGCCGCCGAAGGCGAGGCCAGATCCAGCAGCCGCATATCGATCAGCCGGTCGTAAAGGATGACCTCCGCCGCCTCGATCCGCCGCGCGCCGCGCAGCGTGATCAGATCGGCCGACCCGGGCCCGGCCCCGACCAAGCTGACCATACCCTTTTGGGGCGGCGCCGCGACGCGCCGCGCCAGCCGCAAGATGTCAGCGGCGGACCACGGCGCCACGCGGGCGACGGCGCGGCGCAACAGCGCCAGCGGGCCGGTGGGGGAGAGGGTGCGGGCCATGATCTCAGCCTTTCAGTTGGAGCGCGTCGCGCCGGTCGTGCCACAGCGCGGCGGCCATGCGGTCCGCCTCGGTCAGATCGGGGGCGGCGCCCAAGGTCAGCAGCGCCAGCGCCGCGGTGCCGGTGACGATGGCCGCGGCGAAATCGTCGGTGATCGCGCCGGACCAAAGATCGGGCAGGCGCGACGGGTCGGTGTCGGCGCCGTCGTTCAGGCGGCGGGTTTCATCGAGCAGCGGGGGGGCCGTGGCCTCGGACGCCTCGCCGCCCCGCAGCGTCGACAGGGTGACCGTCTTGCCGGGATGGCGCTCGAACTCACCGCCCCCGCCCTTGATCGCAGTCATCGCAGGTTGGCCGAGCGCGGCGGCGGCGGCCTGCGCCAGCGGGCGATAGGGCGGATGGAACACGCCCTGGACCGAGGCGCGAGCAACGCTCGGGTTCCACGCCCGAAGTGCGGTGTTGACCGGAGAGCGCAGGCCCAGCACCTCGCGCAGCCGCAGCAATTCCAGCGCCGCGGGGTCTAGCGATTCCAGCGGCGCATAGGCGATCGCGCCCGTGGCCAAGGCTTCGCGGGCGGCGATGGCGTCGGTCACCGTGGGGATGCCTGCGGCGGCCAAGGATTCGCGCGGGTCGGCCATGCCGGGATGGCTGTTCCAACCGTGCAACAGCACCGGGAACCCGGCCCGCGCCACCAGTTTCGCCGACAGCAGGAACCATGGCAGCCCGCGCGACCGGCCCGCGGCATAGCTCGGCCAATCGAGGGCCGCGCCGATATCGGCCCAATCCGCGACCCGGGCGCGCATCGCATCGACGAAACCGGCGATCTCGTCCGCGCTTTCGCCGCGAAACCGCAGCAGCATCAGGATGGCGCCGACCGCCTCTGGCGCCGCATCGCCCGCAAGGATCAGGGCCATGGCGTCCCCGGCCTCGGCCCGCGTGAGGTTGCGCGACCGGCCCGGCCCGCGCCCAAGGGTGCGGACATGGTGCGCGAGCGCGTCGCGGGGCGCGGTCATTGCGCCGCCTCGGGCGCGCGGGCGGCGGCCAGCAGCGCCTGCAATTCGGGGCGGCACGATCCGCAATTGGTCCCGGCCTGCAAGGCGGCGCCGATGCCGGCGACGTCCGCCAGCCCCTGGTTCGCGATCGCGGCGAGGATCGTGTTCACCCCGACGTCGAAACACGCGCACAGGATCGCGCCCGGATCGGGCCGGTCGGCGCCCGCACGCCCGGCCAGCATCCGGCCCGGGGCGGCGGCGATCTCGGCCAATTGCGCCACCACATGGCCGCGCGATACGGCCACCGGATCGCGGGCCACGAACAGCGCGCCCGCCACGCGCCCGCCCTGCATCAGCGCCACGCGGGCGGTTCCGCGCGACGGGTCGGTGACGGTCGCGCAGTCGGCGTGGGGCAGAGAGAACAGATCGCGGGCATACGCCTCCCAATCGCCGGGCGCCTCCAGATCCGCCAATTCGGCGCGCCAGCCGGTTTTGGTGCGCGCGCGGGCCCAATAGAGGCTGGTGGGGCGGAATTCGGCCGCGGCGGCGGCGAAGCCATGCCATGCCGCGCGCCAGCGGCGCACCTGCACCGCGCCGCCCTTCAGCTCGGGCTGGCCCGACACCGGGTCGACATGCGCCTGCGCGATCGCATTCACCAGCCCGCCCGAGGACGTCTCCGCGCTCCAATGCATCGGCGCGAACACCACGCCGGGGCGGGTCTTGTCCGACACCAGCACGCGCAGGAGCGCGCCGCCGTTTTCGCTTTGAACCTCGGCGATGTCGGCGGGACGCAGGCCGCAGGCGGCGGCGTCGTCGGGATGGATTTCAAGCCACGGCTCGGCCATGTGCTGCGAGAGGCGCGGCGATTTCGCGGTGCGGGTCATGGTGTGCCAATGATCACGGGTGCGCCCGGTGTTGAAGCGCAGCGGATAGGCCGCCGACAGCTGCTGCGCCGGGGGGCGCGGGGTAAGCGGCAGCATACGCGCCCGGCCCGACGGCGTGAAGAACCCACCATCTGCGAACAGCCGCCCGCCTTGGCGCGCGCCCTCGGCGGGCCATTTGAACGGGACCAGCGCGTCATAGGCGGCGTCGCTGATCGCGGCGTGGTCGGAAATGTCGAACGCCCGGCCCAGATCGCCCGCGATCCCCGAAAGCGCCGCATATTCGCGGAACACCGCGGCGGGGCCGTCATAGGCGAACGCGTCGCGCCAGCCCATCGCCGCGGCGACATCGCAGATGATCCGCCAGTCGGGGCGCGCCTGACCGGGGGCGGGCAGGAACGCGCGCTGGCGCGATATCGTGCGGTCGGAATTGGTGACGGTCCCCGATTTCTCGCCCCAGCCGGTGGCGGGCAGCACCACCTGCGCCAGCCGCGTCGTGTCGGTGTGCGCGATGATGTCGGACACCACCACGAACGGGCAGGCGGCGATGGCGCCCCGCACGGCGCCCGCGTCGGGCAAGGATACGGCGGGATTGGTGGACATGATCCACAGCGCCTTGATCCGCCCGTCCGAGCAGGCGCGGAACATGTCCACCGCCTTCAGGCCCGCGGCCGCGCAGATGACCGGCGATCCCCAGAACCCCTGCACGGCGCCCCGGTGCCCCGCATCCTCGATATCGAGATGGCAGGCGAGCATGTTGGCCAGCCCGCCGACCTCTCTCCCGCCCATGGCGTTGGGCTGGCCGGTAACGCTGAACGGCCCCATGCCGGGCTTGCCGATCCGCCCGGTGGCGAGGTGGCAATTGGTGATCGCGTTGACCTTGTCGGTCCCGGCCGAGGATTGGTTGACCCCCTGCGACCAGATCGTCACCACCTTTGGCGATCCGATCCACAGGTCATAGAACGCGGCGACGTCGGGTTCGGGCAGCCCCGCCTCTGCCGCCACCGCGTCCACCGTCGCGCCGTGGGCGGCGGCGATGGCGGCGTGCAGGCCGTCAACATGGGCGGCCACATAAGCGGCGTCGACCGCGCCCGCCTCGTCGATCCGCGCCAGCAGGCCGTTCCACAGCGCCACATCGGCGCCGGGGCGGATCGGCAGATGCATATCCGCCAGATCGGCGGTGGCGGTGCGGCGCGGGTCGATGGTCACCACCCGAAGGCCGGGCCGCGCGGTCTTGGCGGCGACAAGCCGCTGATAGAGCACCGGATGGCACCACGCGAGGTTCGACCCGACCAGCACGACCAGATCGGCCTGCTCGACATCCTCATAACAGCCCGGCACGCTGTCGGCCCCGAAGGCGCGCTTGTGGCCCGCGACCGAGGACGCCATGCACAGCCGCGAATTGGTGTCGATGTTGGCCGAGCCGAAATAGCCCTTCATCAGCTTGTTGGCGACGTAATAATCCTCGGTCAGCAATTGGCCGGAGACATAGAACGCCACCGAATCCGGCCCGTGATCGCGGATCGCGGCGGCGAATTTGTCCGCGATCAGCCGGGTCGCGTCGTCCCATTCGGCGGGGGCGCCGTCGATCATCGGGGTCAGCAGGCGCCCATCAAGGTCAATCGTCTCGCCCAAGGCCGATCCCTTGGAGCAGAGCCGCCCGTAGTTCGCCGGATGGTCGGCATCGCCCCGGATGGCGGCCCCGCCGCGCCCGTCCGGGGTCGCGATCACGCCGCAGCCGACGCCGCAATAGGGGCAGGCGGTGGCCACTCCGGCGACGACCGCCATCGGTCCGCCATCCGGGGCGGTCATGCGGCGCGCTCAGCCATCAGCGCGGCGGGGTCGAGCAGGACGCGCCCGTCCTCGACCTTTGCGGGATGGGTGCGGACCGCGCCGCTGTCGGCGCCTTTGGCCAGACCGTCGTTCAGCCCGAACACCCAGTTGTGCAACGGGCAGGTCACCGCATGGCCATGCACGATCCCGTCCGACAGCGGCCCGCCCTTGTGCGGACAGCGGTCATCAAGCGCGAACACCTGATCATCAAAGGTGCGGAACACCGCGATGCAGCCTCGCGCGGTTTTCACCACTCGGGCGCCGCGGGCGGGGATGTCGGCCAGCGCCCCGATGTCGATCCAGCCGGTCATTCCGCGGCCTCCATGCCAATGGTTGCGAGTGGGTGGAACCGCTTGGCCTCGGACGCGACCGCCCGTTCGGCCCACGGGTCCTTGCGATACACCGATTGCGAGACCTCGAACCGCGTGGCCAGCGCCTTGCGGTTGTCCATATCGTCGACGACCTGCTGTTTCACCCAATCGATCCCGACCTTGGCGACCCATTTATAGGCGCGGTCCAGATACTTGGCGTTCTCACGATAGATCTGGACGAAGGCGGCGACCAGCTCGATCGCCTCTTCCTCGGTGGCGACCTGGGCGAGGGCCTCGGTTTCCTTCAGGTCCATGCCCGCGGCCCCTGCGACGCTAACCTGATAGCCGCTGTCGACGCAGATCACGCCGATGTCCTTGCAGGTCGCCTCGGCGCAGTTGCGGGGGCAGCCGGATACCGCCAGCTTGACCTTGTGCGGCGTCCACGAGCCCCACAGCAGCTTTTCCAGCTTGATGCCAAGGCCGGTGCTGTCTTGCGTCCCGAACCGGCACCAATCGGTCCCGACGCAGGTTTTCACCGTCCGCAGCCCCTTGGTGTAGGCGTGGCCCGACACCATCCCGGCGGCGTTGAGATCGGCCCAGATCGCGGGCAGGTCCTGTTTCTTGACGCCTAGCAGATCGATCCGCTGCCCGCCGGTCACCTTCACCGTCGGGACGCCGTATTTGTCGGCGGCGTCTGCGATGGCGCGCAATTCGTCCGGCGTGGTCAGCCCGCCCCACATCCGCGGCACGACGCTGAAGGTGCCGTCCTTTTGGATGTTGGCGTGGGCGCGTTCATTGATGAAACGCGACTGCGGGTCATCTTTATATTCCAGCGGCCAGTCGGCCAGCAGGTAGAAGTTGAGAGCGGGACGGCAGACATGGCAACCGCACGACGTCTTCCACCCAAGCCGCTGCATCACCGCGGGCATGGATTTCAGCTCTTGCGACTTGATCAGCAGGCGGATGTCTTCGTGCGTCAGGTCCGAGCATTTGCAGATTGGCTTTGCGCTGGGCGCCTTGAAATCATCGCCCAGCGTCAGCGCCAGAACCTGCTCCACCAACCCGGAGCAAGTGCCGCAGGACCCGGACGCCTTGGTGACCGCGCGGACCGCATCCAGATCCCCGGCGCCCGCCTTGATCGCCGTTACGATCCGACCCTTGCACACGCCGTTGCAGCCGCAAATCTCCGCGCTGTCGGGCAATGCTGCAACGGCCGCCATAGGGTCCGAAAAGGCGCCCCCCGCATAGGCGGGCCCGAAGATCAGCGTGTCGCGCATCTCCGACACGTCCGCGGCGTCCTTCATCTGGCCGAAGAACCACGACCCGTCGCCGGTGTCGCCATACATCACCACGCCG
>JBLIKI010000093.1:0-9681 GCA_047636235.1 Paracoccaceae bacterium
GGTTCTGCGCCGCCTCGCCAAGCATCGCGCCGCGGCCCCTGAAATGCCCTTGCGCCAGACCGAGGACGGCCCGTCCCTGATCGTCAAGCACCCTAGGTGTTTGATCCCATGGTTTGATGGTGCGATCCTTTCACAGGAATGGAAGGAAGCATTATGGGCCAGGTTCGTCACGGGAGCGCCACGACCACGCACTCCGTCAGAGCTGCAATACAACGATCGCAAGCTTCGCTCGCAACGCTGAGCCGATAGGTTTTGATCGATGAGTGGTGGTATCAATTGGCAAAATCGGCGCTGCCGCCAGCCCGACGGGCCGGCGGCAGCGCCATCTTTCAGACTGTGGAGGGCTTGCGGCGAACCGCGATCAAGCCCGCAACCCCGAGCCCGAGCAGACCGAGGGCGCCAGGCAGAGACACCGCCGAAACAGCCGCAGAAACGAGTGCCACCGTGCCCTCGCCCTCCTCGTCAGCAGAAACCAATTCCACCCATTGCCCGCCCTCCCCGTAAGCAGGAACGAATGCCACTGTGCGCCCTCCCTCCCCGTCATCCGTAACGTCAAGCCCGCCGCTCAGACCGTCGCTGCCCGCGAGGTCGCCGAAGCACGTGCGCGAGAGGGTGTTCATCTGCAGCGTCACCGCGGCTGTGTCCGCGAAGAACCGACCGCAAGCATTGGTCGCGCCGGTATTCACGCTGATCGAGGTCAGCGCGAGGACGTTGCCCATAAACGTCGAATAGGTGCCGATGGTCGCAGAGCTCGCGACATTCCAGAAAAGGCCGGCGACCGAACTGGCGTTGATCATGTTCACCACCGAGTATGACGACGTGATCAGCGTGCTCGTCATGTTGAACACCCAAGCCGCGTTGACGTCGCCGCCGCCGTCGAGGGTCAGCGTGCCCGCGAGGTTGGTTGCTGCGGCCGAAACCGTGTAGACGCCCGGCGCAAGCGTCAAGCCGGTCAGATTGGGCCCAAGCACCGTTCCGGTCCCCATCGACCAGAGATCGTTCCTCGCCTGCGTGAGCTGGGCTTGGGCCGATTGCGCCAGCGGGGTCGCCGACTGCACCAGCCCGTTGGTCACATTAGGATCAGTGGCGGTGGTGCCGGACGTGCTGAGAAAGCCCGTGATCGACGTACCGGCCCAGACGCCGATATTGCCGTCGACGGTGCTCACGGGAACGTTGGTGACGGTTTCGGCGCCCAGCACGGTGAAGGTTGACAGATCCGAACCCAGAATCGGGGCGGCGAGGATCGGCAGCGGAACGGAAATGAGCGTGGCGAGAAATGGAAGCGCAGCTACTGGTGTATTCATGCTGACACGTTTCCTTTACATTTTAATTTATTGAATGGCATGCACCATCTGCTTGCTGGTAGATTAACCATCATGGGGGATCATTAACTGAAGCGCAGAAGGCACTTATTTTTTACATAAATCAAAAGATCTTTTGTATAACAGTTTTACATCTTATGTATAACATTTTTTGTGTGTGGTTTAAACAGGTCGGCGCAACACTTTTATGTTACCACGCGCGCTTCCTTTCCCCGCCGATGGGACGGTCTCGGGCGCATCCCCAGGCTCCAGCCCCATCAGCTCCGTATAATGTACGGCGTAACGCGCCCGCATCGCGTCCTTCACCGCAGCGCTCTCCTCGGCCGTCATCCGCGCCATCGCCTCGAGATTGCCGGGCGGAAACTGCAGCGGCAGCGCGCCCTTGGTGACGCCGCGGATCGAGGCGGCGAAGCTGAACTTCGGCTGCGCCTCGATCAGCCCCGGCTCGCCGCCGAGCATCGGCGCCAGCGCCCGGGCGTCGCGGTTGGACACGCCACCGGCGAACTTGATGCCGGTGTTGGCCGCGCTGGCGAAAGGCGAGGCGCGGGCGTTGGGCAAGTGAATGCATTCGGCCCAAAGCGGTCGCCGGCACCTGGCGCAGCGAAGGACGGCTTCGAGCCCGCCGGCATGATCCGGTAGGCGGACGGCCCAAAGATCCGGCGCTGCGGGCGACGGACGGATGATCTTCCGCTCGATCGAGAGCGTCGACGGTCGCTGACCGCAGGTACGGAACGTAGCTGTCGTTCGCCGACTTGAACCGGGACCGCCCGATGGAGGAGGTGCAGCCATCCCTCGGCCACCCAGCCGCTTTTCGCAGGCATTCTATCGCCGGCGACGGTTAGTACGTGGACCCGAGGCGGCGGGAAGCGCGGGCCCAAGAAGATCGTCGGACCGGCGCAGACGCCAAGAGACCGAGACGCGGTTCGTGATAGCGTTTGGAGATTAACGGAAAGGGCCCCCTCGCGAGGTCCCGATCCGAGCTTGGGACCGGCGTGCGACCGTTGCGCCGGAGCGACGAGGGAGGCGCGCGATGGACCTGGGATTAACGAACAAGAAGGTTGTTGTGACGGGCGGATCGAAGGGGATCGGGCTCGCGATCGCGCGCGCTTTCGCCGAGGAAGGCGCCGACGTGGTGATCGCGGGCCGCGACGCACAAACGCTGGACGCGGCGGCCGAGGCGCTGCGCGAGACCGGGCGCGCCATCACGCCTTTCGTGGCCGACCTGTCCGGGGGCGCAGAGCGCGAGCGGCTCTTCAGCGCTCACGGCGACGCCGACATTCTGGTGAACAATGCAGGCGCGATCCCGGCCGGCGACATCTCGGCCATGACGATGGAGGCCTGGCGCGCGGGCTGGGAGTTGAAGGTCTGGGGCTACATCCACCTGTGCAAGCTCTTCGTCGGGGCCATGGCCGGACGCCGTGCGGGAACCATCGTCAACATCATCGGCATGGGCGGGCGCGCCGTGCGCCCGGGCTATATCGCGGGGGCGTCGGGGAACGCGGCGCTGATCGGCTTCACCCAGGCGCTCGGGGCGGGCACGCCGAAAGACAACGTCCGCGTCTTCGGGATCAACCCGTCGGCAACGCTGACCGACCGGATCCAGACCATGGCGCGCGTCTGGGCCTCGGAGAAGTTCGGGGATGCCGAGCGCTGGGAGGAGGTTCTCGACCAGTCCAAGATGCCCTTCGGCCGGATCAAGCGGCCGGACGAGGTCGGCGCGCTCGCGGCGATGCTCTGCGCGCCGCAGGTGCACTATCTGTCGGGAACGGTGATCGATCTGGACGGCGGCGGACAATGGGCGGGGTAGCCGCCTCGCTTGGCGGGCTTCGTGCGGTCGGAGGTGGCGGCGGACGGCCCATTGCGGACCTTGATGCTTGACGTGGCTGACGGCGGCTAAGCCGCCGCGTCGAAGGAGCGGATTTCCTCTGGGAACCTGCGCCGCCACAGTCTCATGGCTCACGTCAATGTCGCGCTCGTGCAGCAGGTCCTCGACATGGCGGAGCGACAGCGGGAACCGGGCATCCATGATCACCGCCAGGTGGATGATCGCGAGGCTCATCTTGAACTAGCGAAATGGGGAGCGTTTTTTCACCCGGCAACGCTAGGTCGGCATCCTGCCCGGCTCAACTCGGTTTGCTCTGACAGGCCTCGCGCGGCGCAGTCATACCTTCGAATGCTTTGGCGCCGATGGCGTGCGCGGCCGGTTCAGCACGGCCTCCCCAAGCACGTCCATCCAATCGTCCAACGCGGGTCGTTTGAACAGATTGAGGTGATCGGTCGGGATGGAGCTGATTTCCACCCCCTGCCCGATCAGCGCCTTGTAGATGTCGCCCGAGGCGCCGTTGCCCTCGCACAGCACCATGATCACCCGCCCGTCATAGGGATCGGCGACGTAATCCCCGATCAAGCGGCGCGCGCTGTACCAGAAAGCACGCCATCTATTTTTGGGCAGTAAAAGCTGGGTCGCCCTGTTCGGGTTTTTGAGGTGCCAGTTCACCAAAGTGTAGTGGATCCAGGCCGCCAGCTGCATCTTCTCGCCGATCACCGGGGGCGCCGGCATCAGCTTGGCCGCCAATCCGGCCCAGCCGTGAACCCGCGGTCCCTCGGCCAGGGCCTGCATCCGGTTGCGCAGGCGGTCGCGAAGCGGTCGCCGCGCGCGCATTTCCGCGATCCGCCCGGTCGCGGCCTCGACTGATGCTTGAAGCGGCGGCGTAGGGTCGAGCAGGAACAACAGATCCACCTCCTCGCCCGCGAGCTTGAGCTGCTGCGCCATCTCGTACGCGATCAGCCCGCCCAGCGAATACCCGCCGAGCCGATAGGGCCCCTTGGGCTGGAACTCGGTGATCTTCGCCAAGTGGGCCGCGGCGAGAGCCTCGATCGAGCTCGCCTTAAGCAGCCCGCTGCCCTTGGCCCAATAGGCCAGCGCATAAACCGGAAGCGGCGGCGTCCACATGCCCCGGCGCGCCAGGGAGAGGTCGATGTTGCTGAAAAAGATCGGAGTTTCGTCGCCGTCCCCAGCCAAGTGGAACACGTAACCCTTGTCGTTCACCTGCTGCTTCTGCGCCAGCGCGGCATCGACCCGGCGGGCGAGCGCGCCCAGCGTCGGCGCCTCGAACGCAAGATGGACCGGTAGCGTCAGCGCGAAGACACTTTCGACCTCGATGATCATCTGCACGGCGGACAGCGAATCCCCGCCGATGGAAAAAAAGTGATCCTGCGGGCCGACGGCGCCCAGCCCCAAGGCCCGCCGCCAGATATCGGCCAGAACGCGCTCCGTCTCCGAAAGCGCGATTGCCGGTTCAGGGGCGGCGGCCTCGGCCTCGGGCGCGGTTTCGACCGCCTGGCGCAGCACCTTGCGGTCGACCTTGCCGCTGGGGGTCATCGGCAGCCACGGCACGAACAGGAACCGCGACGGGATCATCGGCCGCGGCAGCCGGGCGGCCAGCGCCTCGTGAATGTCCTGCGCGCGCGCGGTCGCGCCCGGCTTCAGCACCACCGCCGCGACGATCGCGCGCGCGCCCGACCGGGCCGGATACCATGTGACGGCGGCCTGCGCCACGCGCGGATCGGCCTCGATCGCCTGTTCCACCTCGCCCGGCTCCACCCGCACGCCGCGGATCTGCATCTGGTCGTCGATGCGCCCTAGGTAAAGGACCACGCCGTCGGCGCGCCGGATCGCGAGATCGCCGCTCCGGTAGACCCGGGCGCCGTCGAGGGTGGTGAAGCGCTCCTCGGTCAGGGCCGGGTTGCCGCGATAGCCGCGCGCGACCCCCGGCCCGCCGAGCCAGAGCTCTCCCTCCTCGCCATCCGCCACTTCGCGCCCGTCTGCGCCGACCACATGGACATGGGCATGGGCCAGCGGCCGGCCGATCGGCGCGCCATGGGCCGAGGGCGCCGCGAAATCCTCGGCCAAAAGCCGCTGGCCCGTCGCCCAGACCGTCGCCTCGGTCGGGCCATAGAGGTTCCACGCCTCGTCCGCATGGTCGCAAAGGCGCCGGGCGATATCATCGCCCGCAGCCTCGCCATGGGTGATCGCCACGCGAATGCGCGGAAAATCGGGCATGCGTGACAGCAGCGTCGCCCAGACCGACGGGCCGGTCTGGATCATGGTCACGCCGAATTCGGCGACGTCCCGCGCCAGCAGCGCCGGTTCCAGCAACCGATCACGGTCGCGGATCAACATGCTGGCGCCGGTCACCAAGGGCAGGAACATCTCGGTGATCGAGCCGTCGAACGCGATGGTCGAACTGGCCAGATACCGATCCTGCGCCGTGAACCCCAGCAGCGGGCCCACAGAGGCGAGAAGATGCAGCACGTTGCGGTGCTCAACCTCGACCGCCTTGGGCGCGCCGGTGCTGCCGGAGGTGAACAGCAGATAGGCCAGCCGATCCCCGCCCGGCGCCGTGGCGGCCAGAAGCTCGCCCTGCGTCAGATCGGGGATGTCGTCGACGCCGATGCATTCGAGCGCGCCACCGTCCGAGCCGCCGTCCGGGCCGCCCTCCCGCATCTGCGCGATCAGGGCGGCGTCGCCGATCACCAAGCGTGACCCGGACGACGCCATCATCGCACGCACCCGTGCCGCCGGATCGTCGGGATCGAAGGGCACATAGGCGCCCCCCGCCCGCATGATCCCCAACAGCGCGGCGAGCAATTGCGTGCGACGCCCCATCAGCACGCCGACGGGCTGTTCGGGCGCCAGCCCACGCTCGGTCAGGAAATGGCTGATCGCCTCGGCGCGCGCGCGCAACGCGCCGTAGGTGACGGCGCCCGCGCCGTCGATCGCCGCGATCCGGTCCGGGGCCGCGGCGGCTTGCCGTTCGAACAAGGTGAAAATGTTGTCTTGCACGTCAGATCTTTCCAAAATTCAGTTCGCCTTGTCGATCATCGCGCAATCGGGTCGATCCTGGCCAGACGGGGCGCGAAATCGGGCGAGGGTTCCCAATGATAGGGGCCGCGAACGGGCGCGATTGAGCCGCTCGCCTCCAGCCTGTAGCCGCTGGCGAGCGTTTGGGTAAAAAGCGCCGCGAGCTTCATCGTGGCGAAGGCGAACGGGCAAAGGTGATGGTCGAGCCCGAAGGGCGAGAAACGGTCGCCGCCCGGATCGCCCTTCATGAACCGCGAGGGGTCGAAGGCGAAGGGCCGGTCGAACACGGTTCCGTCCTTGTGATTTTCCCACATGCAGATGCGGAGCAGCGCGCCCTTGGGGAAATGAAAGCCCTCGAAGTCGAACCCGCGAAGCACGTTGCGCATCAAGCGCTCGCTTTGTTCGAGGCGCAGAACCTCCTGCACGAAGGCCTGCGCCAGAGATCCGGCGCCGGTGTCGCGGGCGTCTGCGATCCGGGCCAGCCATTGCGGCTCGCGCATGCCATAGACCGAGATCCAGCGCAGCAGGCCGCGCAGATCGTAGCGTCCCTGCTCCACCATGTAGATCAGGTTGCCCAGCATGGCGTCATCGACCGGCCCGCGCGCCGCCAGAGCCTGCATCACGCCGGGCGCGATCCGCGAGGGGCCGAGGGTCGACGCTTCCTGCCGCAAACGGGCGAACGCCTTGATCTGGGCGTCGCCTATCGTCCAGGCGAGGCCGTGCGGGCCAAGGTCGCGAAATCCGCGCGCCAACCGGTCATGGGCGCGGTCCTCGGGGCCGACCCCGAAGACGAGGCAGATCAACATCCCGGTGGCGATGCGCGACAGCGCCTCGGACCAGCGGCGCCCCCCCGACAGATCCGATTGCGGGCCGCTCGGCGCCGCTCGGGCATGGGCGGCCAGCCCGGCCTCGACGACGCCCTGCAACCTCGGCGCCCAGGCGGTCATATCGACCGATGCCAGCCCCCGCACCAGGTCGCCGCGATAGGCGCGGTGGGTCGCGCCGTCCATCTGGCGCATGAAGCCTTTGGGGAACAGCGTGTCGACTTTGATCGAGACCGGGCGCAGCGCGGCGGCTTGCTCGCGCAGCAAAGCCCGCCCACGAGCGTTGCCGAGCACGAAGATCGCCAGCCGATCCTCCATCAGCCCCTTGAAGATCGGGCCCAGACGCGCCCCGCGGTCGATCAGCGCGGTGCGATCGCTGCGTTCGATTACATCCAGTCGCGCAAGATTGCCCGGTGGCAGGATCTTGCGCGAAATCCGCGCCTTGATGAGCATCGCGGCGGCGTTGATCTGGGACTTTTTGGGGAGATGCATGCCGGGGTTCTCAATGACTGCGCGCGACCCGGAGCGTGCGGCGCTGATCAAGCCGCCGACAGCAGCGGAGCTCGGGTGTCTATCCTAAAGCCAGTTTTCGTCCGAAAAGTCCATCGGCAACATCAGCCGTGCGTCAATCCCTGCCGCGATCGAGGCGATCCGCAACACGCCTTCCGAGCAGAGGCGCGCCTTCGCCGCCATCCGCACGACGATGAACCGGCGCCGCAAGCTGGGATCATCGAGGCTGCGCCCGCGCTCAGCCTCAGCTCCGAGCCGAGGAGCCGCGTGCTCAGCGACCATGACCTCGGTTCCGTCTGGAACCTTGCGGAAGGGCAGGGCTGCCCGAAGGCTCTGGCATGGAAGACCAGCGCTCGGTTCACGAGGGCTTACGGGATTTGGCCCGAGGGATCATGCGCACCGACGCCGATATCGCGTCGCGGCACGCACGCCAGAAGGTCGAGATGCCGGTCGCCCGCCTGACGCGGATCATGGGACTGTCGCGGCTGCGCCTGCGAGCACCGAACGGCGCACGGGACGAGGTCGACCTCGCCGCCGCCGTGCAAAACCTCAGGGAGCTGGCGAAGCTGATCCTAGCTCCGGCCTGAGCGGAAGGATTGAAGCATGTCTGACCGCAGGCATGCACCGCTTCTTTGAGGCGTTTTTCGTCAGAATCTCCGTCCACCAGACCTTGGTGCATCTTGCAGCGAACGGCCGCTCTTCGCCCGGCGCGGTCGCCGGCTCCGGATTTCGGCCCATTGCCGCCATCCATGTGCCCCAGATTTTTCGCATGCCAGCCACCGAACCGGACGTTGATCAAAGGCGCGGCATTTTCGGAGGGCGAACGTCGGTGGCGCACGGCGCCTTGGCGGTGCGCGGCCTACCCACGATCTAGCCCGTCCTGCTTCGCAGCCCGGCCATCCTTCGGCCGCCGCGCAGCGAGACACGACCATCCCGGTCGACAGCGCCGCTTTCGCGGAGCTACGCCGGAACCGCGCGATGGGCCGTGTCTGGCGGCGGCGGCGGCCCGAGGCTGAGCGCGATCCGGTTGTTCGCCGCCAGTCGCAGTGCGGCAAGCCCCCAACGCGCGGTATCGTTGCGCACAGGCAGATCGGAGCGCGCGACCACCGCTGACAGCGGCGCCGCCTGACCCGCGGCGCGGATGGCGGCGAGCAGGGCGTCGCCGTCCTCGCCCGGCGGATCGGTGTACGGCCGGACGGCCGCCGCCAACGGGGCGGCAAGCGCGGCGTGCAGCGACAAGGCTGCCGCGGCGTCGGGTTCCGTCCGCAAAGGCCCGGCATCTTGCGCGCGCACGAACAGCGAGCGTCGGAACCCCACATGCAGAAGGTAATCGCGATACTGCAGGGCGACCAGATGCGGCAGCCCGTCCAGCGCCGGGGCCAGCGACCCGGGGCCGCCCGCGATCCAGTCCGGTCCGAGGCCCGCGTCCCCCATATAGGCCAGACCGCTTTGGGCCGCCGCGTCCAGAACCTCCATCAGGTAAAAGGCGCGGCGATCGGGGTGAAGCTCATCCGCGGTCAGCTGGCCGGGGTCCTTGCGCAGCACGCCGTGCAGGGCGCCGGCCATGGACGGCCCGGCAAGCGCCGGGGCCATCCCGGCGGCCAGCCGCCGCAGCGCCTCGGCAGGGCCGCGACCGATCCCGCCCTCGGAGGCACCTGGTTGGCGGGCCTGTTCAAGACGCAGCAATTGACCAAGCGCCTCGGTCGCGGCGCCGCCGGGCAGCGCGATCCAGCAGATCAGCGCGACGCCGCCGGGGGCGAGCGCGCGCGCCACCAGACGCAGCAACGCCTCGCGCGCCGGGTCCGGCAGCCAGGACAGCATCCCGTAGGCGATGATCAGATCGAAGCGCCGCGCGCCCGGGTCCCACGTGGTCAGGTCGCCCAGTTCGAACGCAAGATTGGCGGGGTTGTCCGCGGCGCGCGCCTCGGCGATCGCCGCGGGCAGCGCGTCAAGCCCGAGGCACGCGGCGCCCGGCAGCGTCCGCGCGATCCAGCGCAGCTGCGCCCCGCGATTGCAGCCGATGTCGAGCACGCACGGTCGGGTCCGGGCGCGATTCGACACTGCGTGGCCATGCAGATGCGCCAGCGCGAACGCAAAAGACGGGTGCGCCTGCGTCTGAACGACGTCGGGATAGGTGGCTTGGGCATAGCCGGGGGCCAGC
>JBLIKI010000094.1:0-9588 GCA_047636235.1 Paracoccaceae bacterium
GCGCCGCCTCGGTCAGCGCCGGGTCGAGCCGCGCCAGCGCGGGATAGAGCACCAGCACCGCATAGGGCAGCGCCTGATAGACCATCGCCGTCAGCACCGCGCCGAAACCGGGGGTGAGCGCCTGCGGGGCCTCCATCACGCCCACCGCGACCAGCAGGTTGGTGATCCCGGCGGTGCGCGAAAATAGCGTCGACCACGCGAAGCCGATGATCACTTCGGACAGCGACAGCACGCTGAGCAGGGCGACCAGCCACAGCACCTGCGCGCGCCGCGGCAGGCGGGCCAGCGACCAGGTGAACGGAAACGCGATGGCCACCGCCACCGCGGCCACCAGAAACGCCAGCCACAAGGAAAACCCCAGCGCTTTGCCGAAGAACGCGCTGAAGAACCGTTGATAGTTGTCGAACACGAAGGCGGGGGAATAGAACGCCCCCGCGTCGCGCTGGAAAAAGCTGACCGCGATCATGGTCGCGAACGGGATCACGAAGAACACCGCCAGCATCACCGCGGGGAACGCGATGGGGGCGTAGTCGGTCAGGGTCCGCGGCGGCTCCGGCTTCATGACGCCAGCGCCACGCAGGCTGAGGCGGGCAGGTCCACGCCCACGTCGTCGCCGACCGCCAGCGCGATCCGGTCGCGGGGGGCGCAGACGGCGGTCAGGGTCTGGCCGTCGATCTCAATGAACGTCTCCACCGTCGCGCCCAGATCGCGGATGAACGCGACCCGACCGGTGCGCGCAGCGGCGCCGGGGGCGGTGAGCGTGATATCCTCAGGCCGGATCGACACTACGCCCGCGGTTGCGCCTTCGACCGCGTGGCCCAGCACCAGCCCTGCATGGACCGGGATCAGGTTGGTCGAGCCGATGAAATCCGCCACGAAGCTGTCGGCGGGGTTGCGGTAAATCTCAACTGGGGGGGCGGCTTGGCGAATCCGCCCCTCGCCCATCACCACCACCAGATCGGCCATGGTCATGGCTTCGCGCTGGTCATGGGTCACGACGATGGTGGTGATGCCGAGGCTGCGCTGCAGTTGTCGGAGTTCAATCTGCATCGCCTCGCGCAGCTTGGCGTCCAAGGCCGACAGCGGCTCATCGAGCAGGAATAATTTCGGCGACAGCGCCAGCGCGCGGGCGATGGCGACGCGTTGGCGCTGACCGCCCGATAGCTTGGCGACGGGGCGGTCCTCAATCCCCGGCAGGCGCACCAGCGCGAGCAACTCCGCCACTCGCGCGGCGCGATTCGCGCGCGACGTGCCGCGCAAGCGCAGCGGATAGGCGATGTTATCCCCAACGTTCAGATGCGGGAACAGCGCCAGCGATTGGAACACCATGCCAAGCCCGCGCAGATGGGTCGGCACGTCGGTCATATCCTCGCCGCCCAAAAGCACCCGCCCGGCATCCGGGTCTTCAAGCCCTGCGATCATCCGCAGCAAGGTGGTCTTGCCGCAGCCCGACGGGCCGAGCAGGCACACGAAGCGCCCGTCCGGCACCGACAGGGACACGTCGTCCACCGCCCGAACCTTGCCATAGCGTCGCGTCAGGCCTTGCAGCTGCAATCCGGTCATCGAGGCGTCCTTTGTCATGGCGGCCCCCGCCGCGGGGCGGGGGCCAAGACGATCAGCTGGCGATCATCTCCATCCACATCTGGCTGAGCTGGTCGGCCTTGGCGGAGTAGAGGTCATAGCGCGGCAGGATCGGCGCGATGTCCGACGACACGGCGGCGAATTCCTCGTCGGTCAGGTCGGTGAGGCTGCGCGCGATGGTCGGCGCGGTGCCGACCTTGCGCGACATCAGGGCCTGGATCGACGGCTGGCTCATGTAGTCGATGAAGACATGCGCCTCGTCGATCTTCTTGCTCGCGCGGGTCAGCGCCCAGGCGCCGCTATCGGAAATCCCGCCCTCTTTCGGGAAGGTGGAGCGCACCGGGTGCCCGTCGGCGACCGCGAGGCCGGTGACGTCGTGGTAATACTGACCCATCGGGATCTCGCCCGATTTCAGCGCCTGTTCGAACTGCGCCTCGTCGCGATACCACAGGCGGACGTTGGGCTTCAGCTCCGCCAGCTTGGCCATCGCCTTGGCGATGCCCTCGTCGGTCGACAGCATGTCGGTGCCGCCGAACCAGGTGGTCGCGGCGACTTCCAGCAGGAAGCTGTTCGACACCAGCGCCAGCAGCCCGAGCTTGTCGGCGTTGACCGGGTCCCACAGCGCGGCCCAGCTGGTCGGCGCCGCCGGATAGGCGTCGGTGTTGGTGACCAGCGTGATGTACCACGCCACCGCGCCTACGCCCGAAAGCGAGCCATCGGGATAGCGGTTAACGAACTGCGGCAGCAGGTTGCCAAGGTTGGACAGCTTGGATTCGTCCAGCTTGGCCCACAGGTTCGCCGATCCGCCCTTCAGCATCGCGACCTGGGACATCATCGACAGATCGGCGGGCGCCTGGCCCGCGCGCGCGGCTTGCTCGAGCTGCACCAGCCATGCCTCGCCGGTGGGTTCCGCGACCGATTCCACGGTGATGCCGGTGGCTGCGGTGAAGTCGGGGAAGATGTTGCCGTCGAAGCTGTCTTTGAAATAGCCGCCATAGACGCCGACCTTGATGGATCGGTCGGCGGCGCGGAGCACGGACGGCGAGGCGAGCAGGGCGGCGCCCGCGACCCCGCCCGCAAGCACGGCGCGGCGGCTGAACTGAGGCGTCTTGATCATGGCTTGGTCATCCTTGCGTTGGGTTCACGATTGGTCAGGTCAGGGCTTCGCGCCGATCGAGGGCGAGAACACCATCAGGCTGAGAATTTCGAACAGCATCTGCGCGCCTGCAAGCGCCGTGTTGGTGGTGCTGTCATATTGCGGCGCCACCTCGACCACGTCGCCGCCGATCAGGTTGACGCCCTTCATGCCGCGCAGGATCGCCTGCGCCTCGCGCGTGGTCAGGCCGCCGATCTCCGGCGTGCCGGTGCCGGGGGCGAAGGCCGGGTCCAAGCTGTCGATGTCGAACGACAGGTACGTGGGGCCGTCGCCGACGATCGCGCGGGCCTTGGCGATCACCGCCTCGATGCCCATCGTATCGATTTCCTCGGCATGGATGCAGGTCATGCCGCTTTCGGTGGCGAATTCGTACATGTATTCCGCCGGGCCGCGCAGGCCGATCTGCACCGTGCGCGTCGGGTCCAGCACGCCATCTAGCACCGCGTTGCGGAACGGCCCGCCATGGTGGAACTTCTGCCCGTCGAACGGCCCGCCGGTGTCGGAATGCGCGTCGATATGGATCATCCCCACCGGGGCGTCGCGCCCAAGCGCACGCAGGATCGGGTGGGTGATCGAATGGTCCCCCCCCACGGTCAGCGGCGCGATCCCGGCGTCCATCAGCTTGCCGATCCACGCCTCGATGTCCTTGTGGCAATCCTCAAGGAAATAGCGCGTGGAAAGGGGGATGTCGCCGATATCCGCGACCTTCATGTCAAAGATCGGCGCGCATTCAAGGACATGGTGATAGGGGCCGACCCGCTCGATCGTGCGCAGGGCGCGGGGGCCGAAGCGCGATCCGGGGCGGTTGGTGACGCCCAGATCCATCGGCGCGCCGGTGATCGCCACCTGCAAATCGCCGAAATCGGGGGCCTCAGGGTCCACCGGGCGGTAGGGCGCGGTCAGGAACGTCGGCATCCCGGCATAGGGCGCAAGGCGGCGGCCCTTGGAGAAGATCTTGGCCGCGACCTTGGCGAAGGCGGGGTCGTGGGTCTCGCCGCTCGGCCGGTCGGCATAGCGGGCCCGGAGGCGGTCAAGATCTGCCTGTGAAAACGCCATTTTCGCCCTCGTCGTTGCAATCATCCCGCGCATGTGCGCCGCGGCGCCCGTTTGGTGGGCGTGCCGGGAGTGTATGGCCTCACCCTAACAAGTCAATTGACAAGCTTGCGCGATGAATGGAGAAAATTTCTCACCTATCCCGGTATCGGAGAGCGCCCTTGTCCAGCCGCCTGCCGCCTCTCAACCCCTTGCGGGCGGTCGAGGCGACCGCCCGCCATGGCAGCGTCGCCGCCGCCGCGCGCGAATTGAATGTGACCCATGGCGCGATCAGCCAC
Organism: Paracoccaceae bacterium; assembly: GCA_047636235.1. Taxonomy (GTDB): domain Bacteria; phylum Pseudomonadota; class Alphaproteobacteria; order Rhodobacterales; family Rhodobacteraceae; genus JBOCEF01. The sequence goes on from JBLIKI010000094.1 coordinate 4,069, forward strand.
CAGATCCGCGCGCTGGAAGCGACCTTGGGCGTCACCTTGTTTGAGCGTCATGGCCGCCGCCTGCGCCCCGCCGCGCAGGCGGCGGCGTTCCTAGCGTCGGTGTCGGGCGCGTTCGAGAGCATCGCCGGCGCCACCGCGCAATTGACCCGTCCCGGCGCGCGGGGCGATCTGCGGATCGCCTGCGTCCCCGCGCTTTTGTCGTTCTGGCTGCTGCCGCGGATCGGCCGGTTCAGCGCCGCGTTCCCCGAGGTGCGCCTGACCCTGTTCGGCGCCAACGACCCCGCCGAGATCCACGGGCGGCGCGCCGATCTGTGCATCCTTTACGGCGACGGGTCGTGGGGCGACGCATGGGTGTCGCTGTGGTCCAAGCTCGACCTGTTCCCGGTGGTCAGCCCCGGGGTGATCAACGCCCTGCCGCTGCGCTCGGTCGCCGATCTGTCCGAGCATACCGTGCTGCACGGCGACGAGGGGCGCGAATGGCAAAGCTGGCTCGCCTCGGTCGATGCATCGGCGCCGATCAAGGGGCGCCAGCATTTCCTGTCGGACGCGAGCCTTGCGATCCAAGCCGCCAGCCATGGGTTCGGGGTGGCGCTGGGGGATACGCTGACGGCGGCGGACTTCCTCAGCCGCGGCACGCTATTGGCGCCGTTCGACCGCGCGGTGCCCGCCAGCGACAGCTTTTTCTTCGCCTGCCGGACCGAGATGCAGCGCGCCCCGATCGTGCGCGGTTTCGTCGACTGGATGCGCGCGGAGCTGGAGGCGACCGAGGCCCGCGCCGAGCCTCAGCGTGCCGGGCGCGCCGCGATCCGCCGCAAGGGGGCGGGCCGCGGCCCCGGCGACTGACCGCGCGGCTGATCGGGCATGGCCGGGCGACTGACTGGGCGACCGACTGGGCGCGCCGCCCCCGGCCGTGCCCGGTCTGCGCGGGGCCGCGCATGTCAGGCGCCGTCAATGAGCGGCGCGACTTGCCGCCCGTATGGCCCCGAGGCTGGCCATACCCGCGACCAACAGGAGCGTCGGGGTCGGCGGCGGCGCCCGTGCGCCCGGCAGATCAGGCGGAGTCAACTCTCGGACAAGGATCCGGTAGCTGTCGATTGAGTTTCCGGCGCCGGTCGCCGGGGCGCCGAGGTCGGCATAGCCGGGACGCACCTCCCAGCACGCATCGTAACACCAAGGGGAGCTGTCATAATCGTTGGGGCGGTTTGCGGCAACGCAGTCGACATCGCTTGCGGAGGCCGACCGCGCGCGATCCAGATTAGATCCGAACATGGCGGCCGATCCGGTCGGCAAAGTCCAGCCGCTCAGCGCCCCCACCGTCTCATGATAGGGTCTGATGTGGTCGCCGTCGAAGATCACCACGCCGCCGTCGACCATCCGATGGCGGATCCGGGCGCTCTGGTTGATCGCAAGGTCTGACATGTCGCGGGTGTGGCTGTCGGTCGAACCGACCGTGCCGGTTTCGGACGCCATGTCGGTGGTCGCGGCGACAGTGCCGCTGAAGCTTTGCAGCCCCATGGTCCAGCCGCCGCCCGCCATGGTCATGTCGGCGATGTTTTGAAACGCGGCGGCGCCGCCTGCGCCATCCGGGTCGATCCAATAGATGTCGTCGGTGGCGAACGGCTCGTGCCTCAGGATCTGTTCGGCACAATACGCAGGCGTTGATGCGGATCCGAGGCTGGCCGCGTTGGCGGCCGGCGCCAGCGCCATGGCAGGAACCGGGGCGGCAAGATGCATGCGGGCCTCGCTGGGGGGGAATTGATGGAGACGAATTGATCTCGCGCTGCGGCGGATGTTCCGGGCTGCACGGAGTGATGCCAACGAATTCGGGCCGCGGCCCCCGGGCGCGCCCCCCGCGCCCGGGCCGACCGAGTTTCGCATCAAGCCGCGCCCTGAGGGCATCGCCCATGACCCTGAAACAGCGCCCCCCGCGCCCGCGCAAGACCGCCGCGGACCCGGAGGCGCGGGCCGTGCTGGCCGTGTGGGGGTGGCATTTCGACATGACTGAGGTCTTCCTCGTCATGAGCGCCATGATGCGCCGCTATCGCTTCGATCTACACCACCCCGAACGCAAGGGCCTGTCCGCCTGTCCGTGCGCGATCGTCGGCCCGACGCCCGGCTGCCTCCGCCCCCGTACATCCCCACCCCACCCCCCGCGCGCCCAATCGCCGGCCTCGCGACTTACCCCTCGAAACCTGCGATGGAATGCCATAGCGTTACTTGCTCAGCCGAACGACGACGCCGCGCCGCGCGGGGGTCTCGGTAAGGATCAGGTGTCGGGAATGAAAGTGGCCGCGGACGAGGATTTCAACGACGCCCCCGCGCAGCAGGCCGCCCCCGCGCAGCAGGCCGACCCCGCGCAGCAGGTCGACCCCGCGCAGCAGGCCGACCCCGCGCCGCAGGCCGACGCGCGCGAGGGGTCGATCACCGCCGCCGCCGAATGGGTCGCGGACATATTACGCGCGCGGATCATCAAGGGCGACCTGCCCCCCGGCGCGCGGATCGTGGAGCGCAAGCTGTCGTCGGAGCTCAGCGTCTCGCGCACTCCGATCCGCGAAGCGCTGAAGCTGCTGCGCGCCGACGGGTTGATCGAGATTTCGCGCAATCGCGGCGCCCAAGTCACCCAGTATTCCAGCCGTGAGGCGGTCGACCTGTTCGACGTGATCGCCTCGCTGGAGGGGTTGGCCGCCCGGCGTCTGGCCGAAACGCTGACCGATCCGGTGGCCGACCGCCTCGAAGACCTGCACTCCCGGATGCTGCGCCACCACCGCCGCGGCGACGTCGACGCCTATTTCGACGTGAACTCTGCGATCCATGACCTGGTGATCGAGGAATGCGGCAACCTGGCGCTGGCCGACAGCCATCGGCGGCTGATGATGCGCGCGCGCCGTGGGCGGTTCCTCGCCATCATGGACGGCGCGCGCTGGGCGCAGGCGGTGCGAGAGCATGAGATCTTGATGGAGGCCTTACGTGCGCGCGATGCCGCCGCCGCCATGGACATTTGGAACACCCATCTGCGCCACACCGGCGATTCCGTCGCCGCGTTGCTGAGCGCCGCGCCGACCGGCTGAGGCGCCCGCCGATCCCCCCCATTGCGAGCCGCGCGCCGTTTGTCGCGTGACCGCCCCCGGCCCGTCGCCCCCGGCCCCGGCCCCCAAGGGGAATCCGCCGTGCGCGGTGGCGAAGGGCGCGCGCCCGATGGGATGCCATGTCATTTCATCAAAAGTGCAATGTGCGATCTTTGATCTGCCTCTTAGCCTAAATGTTACGCAATTTACGGAATCCTATGCAAAATTGAGCGATTTTTGTGGACCTCGCTGGCGGCCTCTGCCCTTTTCGGGAAATGGAATGCCATTTTGGCGTCGCCGGCGCGTGAGCCGGTCAAACCTGCAAGTCAGCGAGAATGACCATGACCCTCCCCATCGCCTCGGCCGCCGTCCCACGGCGTGGCTCTTTGAAGACCACCGCCGCATCGCGTCGCCGCTTTTTGAAAACCACCGTCGTCGCCGCGATCGGCGCGCTGGCAGCCCCCTCGATCCTGCGCGCCGCCACGTCCGAGCTGGTGATCGGCTGCGCCGGCAGCCACAGCTCTTGGATGGAGGCGATCGTCGCCCCTCACATGAAGTCCGCGATCGGCGCCGACATCCTGTTCGAGGGTACCAAGTCCTCGGTCAACCTGTCCAAGATGAGCGCCAACAAGGACGCGCAGTATCTGTCGGTCGTGCAGATGGACGACCCGGTGATGATCCAGGCCGTGGACGAAGGCCTGCTGGTCCCGATCACCGCCGACGCCGTGCCGAACATGACCGACCTGCGCCCCGACGCGGTGCACATGGACGGGATGTGGTGCAACTATGTCCAGCCGTGGGCGGGCATCGCCTACAACAGCGGCCTCAGGACCGGCGTCGCGTCGTGGGCGGAGCTTTGGGCGCCGGAGAACGCAGGCAAGGTGATCATCCCGTCGCTGCAGAACACCGAAGGCATGTGGACGCTGTTCGCCGCCGCGATGCTCGGGTCCGGCAAGCCGTTCGCTGAGGCGCAGTATGAAATCGACGCGGCCTTCGACAAGCTGGCGGGCCTCAAGGGCAACATCCTGACCACCTATTCGGTGATGAGCCAGGCGTTCAACCTGATGGAGCAGGGCGAGATCACCATGCTCGCGGGCAACTTCTCGTCCTACACCTTGCCGCGCAAGGACGCTGGCGCGCCGGTCGATCTGGCGGCCCCGGCCGAGGGGATCTTCGCGATGCCGTCGGGCATCTGTCTGGTCAAGGGCGGCCCGAACCCCGACCTCGCCCAAGCCTATGTGAACGAGATGCTGGGCGCTGCGATGCAGACGGCGGTGGCCGACTTCTCCTCGGCGGTGCCGGCCAACACCACCGTCAAGGCGGGCGCGCAGACCCCTCCGGGCGTGCCGATCTTCTCGCCCGACTGGGCCTTCGTCGCGGCAAATCGCAAGGGGTGGATCGAGCGCTTCGACAAGCTCATGTCGGCGTGAGAGCGATCATGCAGGTCCGGCACGATCAGACCACGCCGACCCCGACCGCGCATCTTGACGTCGCGGGCGTGCGCAAGGCGTTTCGCGGCACGGTCGTGATGGACGGCATGAACTTTCGGGTGGCGAGGGGCGAGCTGGTCTCGCTCCTCGGCCCCTCGGGCTGCGGCAAGACCACGTTGCTGCGGATCATCGCCGGGCTGGAAAGCGCCGACGATGGCGATGTCGTGCTGGGCGGGCGGGCGATCACCAAGGTGCCCGCGCACAAGCGCAACATCTCGGTGGTGTTCCAGAACTATGCGCTGTTCCCGCATCTGAACGTGGCGGAGAACGTCGCCTTCGGCCTGCGCGCCCGCGGCATGGCGCGCGCCGACACCGCCGCCCCGGTGGCCGAGGCGCTGGATCTGGTCCGCATGGCCGATTTCGCCGATCGCCCCGTCACGGCGCTGTCGGGCGGCCAGCAGCAGCGCGTCGCGGTGGCGCGCGCGCTGGCGGTGCGCCCCGATCTGGTGCTGCTGGACGAGCCGTTCTCGGCGCTCGACCGCAAATTGCGCGAGACGATGCAGGTGGAGCTGAAATCCCTGCTGCGCGACCGCGGCATCACCGCGATTTTCGTCACCCATGACCAGGAAGAGGCGCTGGGCGTCTCGGACCGCATCGCGGTGATGAATGCGGGCCGGATCGAGCAGTTCGCCGACCCCTCGACCCTCTATGCCCGCCCCGCGACGCCGTTCGTGATGGATTTCGTCGGCCTGTCGACGCGGCTGTCGGGGCGCGTTACGGGCGCCGAGGCCGGGGTGGTCACCGTCGACACCGCCCACGGTCCGATGCGCGCGCGCGCCGATCTGCCGCTTGGCGCCGCCGTCACCGTGGGCGTGCGCCCCGAACTGATCGGCCTGACCCCCGGCCCTGACGACAACCGCATCGAGGCCCGCCTGATCGATGTGATGCATCTCGGCTCCAAAACCATGCTGCATTGCGCGGCGCAGGGGAACGACCGAGTGATGGTGGAGCTGTCGGGCCTTCGC
>JBLIKI010000095.1:0-9465 GCA_047636235.1 Paracoccaceae bacterium
AGAGAGACATGATCGAACGGATCGACACTGGCCCGCGCATGAGCAAGATCGTCAGGCACAATGGCGTCGCCTATCTGTGCGGCCAGGTAGGCGACGGCGCAACGGTGGCGGAGCAAACCCGCGATTGCCTGTCGCGCGTCGACGCGCTGCTGACCAAGGCCGGGTCTTCGCGCGACCGGATGCTTCAGATGGTGATCTGGCTGGCCGACATGGCCGATTTCGCTGAGATGAACGCGGTTTGGGATGCGTGGACGCCCGAATGCCACGCCCACGCCCCCGCCCGCGCCTGCGGCGAAGCCCGGCTGGCGCGGGCGGAGTTGAAGGTCGAGATCATAGTGACCGCCGCCTGCTAACTGGCGCCTGCCGACTGGCGCCTGCCGACTGGCCACCTGCTTGCACATCCGCCCTCGCGCGTGTTGAATGACGATCCAGCGCCATCCTGTCCGATGGCGCGCGTGACAGCGGAGGGCGACGACATGCGCATAGCGGTCATGGCGACGGGCGGCATCGGCGGGTATCTCGCGGTCAAGCTGGCCCGAAACGGGTGTCAGGTGGCCACCATCGCGCGGGGCGCCCATCTGGCCGCGATCCGGGCGAACGGCCTTGCGCTGCATGGTCCGTCGGGCATTGATGTCGTGCGCCCCTGGATCGCCACCGACGACCCGGCGCAGGTCGGCCCCGTCGATGCGATCATCTTCGGCGTCAAGGGCGACGCGCTGGCGGATGCCGCGCGGGCCTGCATCCCGATGCTGGGGGACGACACCGTCGTCGTGCCGTTCCTGAACGGGGTCGAGGCGGCGTCGCGCTTGCTCGACATCCTGCCCGCGCGCAATGTCGCGAACGGGATGGCGCAAGTGTCGACGACGATCTCCGCGCCGGGGGTCATCACCCAGACCGGCGTGTTCAGCCGCTTTGTGTTCGCAGAGCGCGACAGCCGCCCTTCGGCGCGCATCGATGCGCTGCGCGCCGCGCTGACCGACGCCGGGGTGGACGCCCCTGTGACCGCCGATATCGAGCGCGACCTGTGGTCGAAATTCGTCATGTTCTCAGCGGCGTCCGGAGTGACCGCCGCGGCCCGATGCACGATCGCCGACGTTCTGGCCAGCCCGGAGCTGAGCGATCTGTTCCGGCAGGCGATCGCCGAGACCGCCGCCATCGGGCGCGAAATGGGCGTCGCGCTGGGGGATGACATCGAGGCCAGAAGCTGGGCGACGGTGACCTCGCTGCCCCCCGCCATGCGCGCGTCGACCGCGATCGATCTGGAGCATGGCCGGCCGCTGGAGATCGACTGGGTGTCCGGGGCGGTGGTGCGCCTGGCGCGTAAGGCGGGGCTGGCGGCGCCGATCAACGCGGCGCTCTATGCGCTGCTGTCGCCTTACAAGAGCGGCCGCTAAGCCATTGCCATGACGGCGGGGCAAGGTGGCGGCCCTCGACGCGCCGCCCCCGCGACCGCGGCGCGACCGCGAGTGTCGCTGATGATCTTGAACCGCTGGGATCAACCCGAAGGATCACGATCGGCGCGGCGGACCTGCCCAAGATATCGCCCGGCGCCGGCCGCAAGCCGGGTCACGGGATGGGCGGGGGCGCTCCGCTCCGCCGCATGTCGGCCATGTCCGGGGCCGCGACGCGCAATCCGTCGACAATCGACCGGCGCTGCCCTAAACCTGATTCGATCCGCGCCATCGCCGCCGAAATCAGGAGCTCCCCGATGTCCCACGCCCCCAATTCGATTGAAGCGCGCGACGCTGCGCATCATCTGCACGCCTACACCGATCTCGAAGCCTATGAGACCCGCGGCGGCCTGGTGATCGAGCGGGGCGAAGGCATCTATGTCTATGACAATGACGGGCGAAAATACCTCGAAGGGCTGGCGGGCCTGTGGTCCGTCGCCGTGGGCTTTTCCGAAGAACGGCTGGCCGACGCCGCCTATAAGCAGATGCGCAAGCTGCCGTTTTATCATACGTTTTCCGACAAAACCAACGGCCCCGCCGCGATGCTGGCGGAAAAGCTGATCTCGCTCGCGCCTGTGCCGATGTCCAAGGTGCACTTCACCTCGTCGGGGTCCGAGGCGAACGACGTGGTCGCGAAGATGATCTGGTATCGGTCCAACGCCATGGGCCGTCCGGCCAAGAAAAAGATCATCGGGCGGATCAAGGGCTATCACGGGGTGACCATCGCGTCGGGCTCGATCACCGGCATTCCGCGCAACCACGGCTCGTTCGACCTGCCGCTGGACCGGATGTTCCACACCGCGTGCCCCGATTACCGCACCGGCGCGCAGGAGGGGGAGACCGAGGCCGATTTCGTCGTCCGTCTGGCGCAAGAGCTGGAGGACCTGATCCTGCGCGAAGGCCCCGAGACCGTCGCCGCCATGTATGGCGAGCCGGTGATGGGCGCCGGCGGCGTGATCGTGCCCCCTGACGGCTATTGGGCCGCGATTCAGGCGGTGCTTCGCAAATACGACGTGCTGCTGGTGGCTGATGAGGTGATCTGCGGCTTCGGGCGCACCGGCAATTGGTTCGGCAGCACGACCTATGAGATGACGCCGGATGTCATAACCTGCTCCAAGGCGCTCAGCTCCTCTTACATGCCGATTTCCGCCATTCTGGTGTCGGAGGCGTTCTTCCGCCCGATCGCCGAGGAATCGCACCGCCTCGGCGTCTGGGGCCATGGGTTCACTGCGTCGGGCCATCCGGTCGCGGCGGCGGTGGCGCTGGAAAACCTCAAGATCATCGAAGAGATGGATCTGGTCGGCAATGTCCGCCGCCTTGCGCCGCAGTTTCAGGCGCGGCTGGCGGCGCTGGCCGATCACCCCGCCGCGATCGCGTCCCGCGGCGTCGGGCTGATCGGCGCGTTGGAGCTGGTCCCCCGCGAGAAATTCGGGGCCGCGGGGGCGGCGGGCGCCGCGGCGGCGCTCAATGCCGGGTTGATCCTGCGCGCGTCGGGGGATGCGATCTGCTTCTGCCCGCCGCTGATCATCACGTCCGAGCAGATCGACGAGATGTTCGACCTCGCGCATACCGCGCTCGACGCGATGATGGCCCCAGCCTAACGCCTGCGGGGCGGGGGCGGGGGCGCGTGCGGCGGCAGGCGGGCGTCCCCTTTCGGGGGCGTCCGGTTGTGGGGCGCGACGGCTTCGCCGCGTGGATGCGCGCCGCAAACGCCGGCCATGGGGATGTCCCATGGCGGTTGGGGCGCGGCCTCAGCGGGCCTTGACTGCACCCGGACCCCTGAGGGAAAAGCAGGGCCTGGTCGCGCCGCACGGCGCGGATCGGCGGATCAGGTCAGGTCTGGCGCGCCGCGCCGACGCCATCCGCCCCCTATTCCCCGGCAGGAGAGCGTCATGAAGTTTCACTTCCCGATTGTGATCATCGACGAAGATTTCCGGTCTGAGAACTCCTCTGGCCTTGGGATCCGCGCGATGGCCCAAGCCATTGAGGAAGAAGGCTTCGAAGTGCTCGGCGTCACCAGCTATGGAGACCTGTCGCAATTCGCGCAGCAGCAGTCGCGCGCCAGCGCCTTCGTGCTTTCGATCGATGATGAGGAATTCAGCCCCGGTCCTGACGTCGACCCGGTCGTGCTGAACCTGCGCAAATTCATCGAAGAGGTGCGGTGGAAGAACGCCGACGTGCCGATTTATGTCTATGGTGAGACCAAGACCAGCCGTCATCTTCCCAATGACATTCTGCGCGAATTGCACGGCTTCATACACATGTTTGAGGATACGCCTGAATTTGTTGCGCGTCACATCATTCGTGAGGCGAAGAACTATATCGAAGGCATTCAGCCCCCCTTCTTCAAGGCGCTGCTGGATTATGCCGAGGATGGGTCCTATTCATGGCATTGCCCTGGCCATTCGGGCGGCGTCGCGTTTCTGAAAAGTCCGATCGGCCAGATGTATCACCAGTTCTATGGTGAGAACATGCTGCGCGCCGATGTGTGCAACGCGGTCGAGGAACTGGGCCAGCTGCTGGACCACAACGGCGCCATCGGCGCGTCCGAGCGCAACGCCGCGCGGATCTTCAACGCCGATCACTGTTTCTTCGTGACCAACGGCACCAGCACCTCTAACAAGATGGTCTGGCACCACACGGTCGCGCCCGGCGACGTGGTGGTGGTGGACCGCAACTGCCACAAGTCGATCCTGCAAGCCATCATCATGACCGCCGCGATTCCGGTGTTCCTGAAGCCCACGCGCAACCATTACGGCATCATCGGCCCGATCCCGCGGGCGGAGTTCGAGATCGAGGCGATCAAGGCCAAGATCCGCGCCAACCCGCTGTTGGCGGGCGTCGACGCCGACGCCGTCAAGCCGCGGATCATGACGCTGACGCAGTCGACCTATGACGGCGTGCTCTATAACACCGAGACGATCAAGAACGTGCTCGACGGCTATGTTGAGAACTTGCATTTCGACGAGGCGTGGCTGCCCCACGCCGCCTTCCACCCGTTCTATGGCACGTTCCATTCCATGGGACTGAAGCGCGAGCGCCCGCGCCATTCGGTGACCTACGCAACCCAGTCGATCCACAAGCTGCTGGCGGGCATCAGCCAGGCCAGCCATGTGCTGGTGCAGGACAGCCAAGACACGAAACTCGACCGACATCTCTTCAACGAAGCCTACCTGATGCACTCCAGCACCAGCCCGCAATACTCGATCATCGCCAGCTGCGACGTGGCCGCCGCGATGATGGAGCCGCCGGGCGGCACCGCGCTGGTGGAGGAAAGCATCGCCGAGGCGCTCGATTTCCGCCGCGCGATGCGCAAGGTCGATCTGGAGTTTGGCGAGGGCGATTGGTGGTTCCAGGTCTGGGGACCCGAGGAGCTCGAGGAAGAGGGCATCGGCCGGTCCAAGGACTGGGTGCTGCAAAAGACCGACGAAGACGGCGTGCACGCCTCGGATGGCGAGGACAGCTGGCACGGCTTCGGCCACATGGCGCCGGGGTTCAACATGCTGGACCCGATCAAGGCGACCATCGTCACGCCGGGCCTCAACCTCGACGGGCGGTTCGAACCGACGGGCATCCCCGCGTCGATCGTCACCAAATATCTGGCGGAACATGGCGTGGTGGTCGAAAAAACCGGCCTCTATAGTTTCTTCATCATGTTCACGATCGGCATCACCAAGGGACGATGGAACACGCTGTTGACGGCGCTGTTGCAGTTCAAGGACGACCACGCCAAGAACCGGCCGTTATGGCGCACTATGTCCGAGTTTTGCAAAAAGCATCCGCGGTACGAAGCCATGGGCCTGCGCGATCTGTGCCAGCACGTCCATTCGCTGTACGCCAAATATGACGTCGCGATCCTATCGACCGACATGTACCTGAGCGACCATACCCCGGCGATGAAGCCCAGCGACGCGTTCAGCCACATCGCGCGCCGCACCACCCAGCGCGTGCCGATCGACGAGCTGGAGGGGCGGATCACAACCAGCCTCGTGACACCCTATCCGCCGGGCATCCCGCTGCTGATCCCCGGCGAGGTGTTCAATGAGAAGATCGTCGAATACCTGAAATTCAACCGCGCTTTCGCCCGCGAATGTCCTGGGTTTGAAACAGATATTCACGGATTGGTCCAAGAAACCGGCCCCGACGGCGCGGTCAGCTACTTCGCCGACTGCGTGGGCGTCTGATCGTGCGCCGCGCGGGCGGCTAGAGGCGCCGCGCGGGCGGGGCAGACGCTCGGTCGCGCTATTCGGCCGCGCCAGCGCGTCGCAATCAGGCCCGCATCCGCCGCTGGCGGTGCGGTGGGCGCGCGCGGTCCGTGCGAAAGCATGCAAAGGATATCTCGACCTCGGACGCCAAAGGCCATTCCATGATCACAGTGTTGTCCGGGGTTTGGGCCCTTCTGCTCGGCGTGGTGCTGATCATGCTCGGCAACGGCATGCATTTCACCCTGATCGGCTTGCGCGGCGGAATCGAGGGGTTCTCCTCGGCTGAGCTGGCCATCGTCACCTCGGGCTATTTCATGGGCTTCCTGTCGGGGGCGCGGCTGGCCCCTCGGTTGATCCAGCGGGTCGGCCACGTGCGGGTGTTTGCGGCGCTGGGCAGCTTCATGTCCGCGGGGCTGATCGCGTTCCCGTTGGTGACCGACCCGTGGGTCTGGACCGTCTTGCGCGTGCTGGTCGGTTTCTGCATGTCCGGGGTCTATGTCACCGCGGAAAGCTGGCTCAATAACGCCGCTACCAATCAAACCCGCGGTCAGGTCCTGTCGGCCTATATGATGGCGCAGACGCTGGGCCTGATCGGGGCGCAGGGGCTGCTCAGCCTTGGAGATGCGGGCACGTCGGTGCTGTTCATCTGCGCGTCGATCCTGGTGTCGATTTCGTTCGCACCTATTCTTCTGTCGGTGGCCGCGGCGCCGGTGGTTGCGGTCGCCAGACCGATGCCGATGTCGGCGCTGTTTCGCGGCTCGCCGCTGGGCACCGTGGGGGTGTTCCTGCTGGGCGGGGTCTATGCGACGCAGGCGGGCATGGGCGCGGTGTTCGGCACGCAGATCGGCATGACCTCGGGCCAGATCGCGCTGTTCGTGGCGATGCTGTTCGCGGGGGCGCTGGTGATGCAATACCCGATCGGCTGGCTGTCGGACCGAATGGATCGGCGCAAGCTGATCTTCGGGGCGTCTTCGGTCGGAGCGGTGGCGTGCGGGCTGGGCTGGCTGGCGGGGAGCGGTCTGCCGCCCTTGATGGCGGCGGCCTTTGTGGCGGGCGGGGTGACGGCGCCGCTCTATTCGCTGTTTCTGGCCTATACCAACGACTCGCTCTCTGCGGCGGACATGCCGGGGGCGTCGGGCGGGCTGGTGTTCACCTTCGGGCTGGGCGCCATCGCGGGCCCGCTGGCGTCGGGCTGGGCGATGGAGGCGGTCAACCCCTTCGCGTTCTGGCTGGTGCTGGCGGCGACGTTCTCGGCGATCGCGCTCTATGCGCTCTATCGCATGACCCAGCGCGCCACCGTGCCGGTGGATGAGACCGAGAGCTATCTGAACGTGATGCCCACCGCCTCGCCGGTGGCGGTGGAGGCGGCGAGCGAATGGGCCGTTGAGAACGCCGAGGCCGGGCGTGAGGCCGAGGCCGAGGTTGTTGCCGAAGCCAAAGCCGAAGCGCAGGCCGAAGCCGAAGCCGAAGCCAAGGCGTAGGCCTGACCCGCGGGCGGGTCGACGCAGCCCCCCCGTGCGCTAAATAGCCCCGAGCGGCGAAGAAGGTTCCGCCGACGGGGGCGATTCCATGGCGGACGAGCATTTGCGCGACAAGGGCGTGGCGGTGCCGGGCGGGCGGCTGGCGAGGCTTGGCCATCTGGGCGGCATCGCGGGCGGCATCGCCGGGGGCATGGCCGTCACCGGGCTGCGCAGTCTGGCGCAAGGGCGGCGCCCGGATATGGCGGCGCTGCTGATGACCCCCGCCAACGCCCGGCGCGTCGCCGACGGGCTGTCGCGGATGCGCGGCGCGGCGCTGAAACTGGGGCAGATGCTGTCGATGGACAGCGGCGCGGTGCTGCCGCCCGAGGTGGCGCAGATCCTCGCGCGGCTGCGCAGCGACGCGTCGCCCATGCCGCCCGCGCAAGTGCAGGCCGTGCTGGTCGCGCAGTGGGGCGATGGCTGGCGATCGGGCTTCGCGCGGTTCGATGCGCGGCCCTTCGCGGCGGCCTCGATCGGGCAGGTGCACCGCGCGACCACGCGCGATGGCCGCGATCTGGCGATCAAGGTGCAGTATCCCGGGGTGCGCGCCAGCATCGACAGCGACGTCGACAACATCGCCACGCTGCTGCGCCTGCCGGGCCTGATGCCGCGGGACATGGTTGTCGCGCCGCTGTTGGCCGAGGCGAAACGCCAGCTGCACGCCGAGGCCGACTATGCCGCCGAGGCCCGGCATCTGGCGCATTTCGGGCGGCTGATGGCGGGGTCTGATATTTTCGCTGTGCCAGAATTTCATGCTGATCTGAGCACGCCGCAGATCCTCGCCATGACGTTTCTGGAAAGCCGCCCGCTGGACGCGTTGGAGGACGCGCCCCAAGACCTGCGCGACCGGGTGGCGGCGCGGCTGATCGATCTGGTGCTGCGCGAGCTGTTCGAATTCGGCGCGATGCAGACCGATCCCAACCTCGCCAACTATCGCTATGACCCCGGCGCCGACCGTATCGTGCTTTTGGATTTCGGCGCGGTGCAGGCGGTTCCGCCGCCGCTGGCCGCGAATTTTCGCGCGCTGTTGCATGCCGCGCTGGATGGCGACGGGGCGGTGCGGCGGGCGGCGATGCTGCGGATCGGCTACTTCGATGGCGCCACCGCCGAGCGCCACCAAGACCTGATCGAGGCGATGTTCGCCGTCGCCACAGCCCCTTTTCGCGCCGAGGGGCTGTTTGATTTCGGCCGCTCGGACGTGCTGGAGCGTCTTCGGGACATGGGCCTCGCCATCGGGCGGGAGCGGGAGCTGAGCCATGTCCCCCCCGCAGCGACGCTGTTCCTGCACCGGAAAATTGCGGGCATGTATCTGATGGCGACCCGGCTGCGCGCCCGCGTCGCGCTGCGCCCGATGCTGGAGCGGTATCGGTGACCGCCTCCGCCTCCGCCTCCGCCTCCGCCTCCGCCCCTGACCGCCCCGCCACCCGGGCCGAAGGGCTGGCGCTGATCCACGCCTTCGCGCCGCGCCTGGGCCGCCGCTATGCTGAGCGGCGCAATACCGACCGCGGGCCGGGCCGGCATGTCGATGTCTCAACGCTGTCGCCCGATATCCGGCGGCGCCTGGTGACGGAAGCCGAGGTAGTGGCCGCCGCCCTCGACGCCCCTGGCGCGGCTGCTACAAAGGCTGGTTGGAGCATCGCCCACAGGTCTGGGCGAGCTATCGGGACGGCCTGCGGGACGATCTGGCGGGATTGGCCGCCGCCCCCGCCCGTGACCGCGCGGTCGCCGTCGCCGAGGCGGGCGCCACCGGGATCGACTGTTTCGACGCGTGGGCGAGCGAGCTGACCGACACCGGCTATCTGCACAACCACGCGCGGATGTGGTTCGCCTCGATCTGGATCTTCACGCTGGGGCTGCCGTGGCGGATCGGGGCGGACTTCTTTTTGCGCCATCTGCTCGATGGCGACCCGGCGTCCAACACCTTGGGCTGGCGCTGGGTGGCGGGGCTGCACACCTGCGGCAAGGCGTATCAGGCGCTGGCGTCGAACATCGCCACGTTCACTGACGGTCGCTTCGCCCCGCTGCCCGGGGATCTGGCCGCCGAGGCGTTGGGGCGCGAGCATACCGAGCCGGACGGCCTGCCGCCCGTGCAGCCCCTTCGCACCCCTCAGGCGCCGCGACCGGGCCCGCCCACCGCGCTTTTGATCACCGAAGACGGCTGCCGGGTCGCGGCGTTCGATCTTGCGGGGCTGGATCTGCGCGCGGTGGCGACGCCGCACGCAAGCCATCTACGCTTTGCGCGCCCCATGGCCGAGGGGGTCGCACGGTTCGAGGCCGGGGCCTTGGCCG
>JBLIKI010000096.1:0-9325 GCA_047636235.1 Paracoccaceae bacterium
TCCTCCGGCGGCATGGCGTCAGTCTCCATCAAGGTGGGCGGATGTTTGTTCTATCTTTGTTCCTATCAGATTCGCACCATCCCCTCAATCGTCCCGCCACGCGCCGACCACACGCCCGCCACGCGCCGACCACACGCCCGCCACGCGCCCCGGCCATCGCCCCGCCGCGCAAGCGTCCCGCCCGCCTCACGCGCCACGCCTGCGCGCGGCGCCCGGCCCAACGGAAGGCGGCCCCCCGGCCGCCGCCGGGCGGGAGAGCCGCTCACCCCTCCAGCACCCCCGCCGCCGCCCGCGCGATCACCCCCTCCTCATCGGTCGGGATCGCCAGCAGCGCCACCGCCGACCCGTCGGCGGAGATCACCTGCGCCCCCGCCTCGTTGCGCGCCGGGTCCAAAACCGCCCCGAGCCAGCCCAGCCCGCCGCAAATCCGCGCGCGGATCTCCGCCGATCGCTCGCCGATCCCGGCGGTGAACACCACCGCGTCGACGCCTTGCAACGCCGCCGCCAGGCTCCCGACCTCGCGCCGCGCGCGGTAGACCCACACCGCAAGCGCATCCCGCGCGGCGTCCGAGCCGGACGCCAGCAGCGCGCGCATGTCGCCGGTTTCGCCGCTCAGCCCCTTCAGGCCCGACCCGCGATACAACAGGTCCGAGACCTGATGCGCGGTCATCCCCTCGGCCTCCATCAGATGCAGCAGCACCCCGGGGTCGAGATGCCCGCACCGCGTCGCCATCACCAGCCCGTCGAGCGGCGAGAAACCCATGGTCGTCGCCACCGACCGCCCCGCCTGCATCGCGCACATCGACGCGCCAGAGCCGAGATGCGCCACGATCACCCGTCCGGCCAGCAGGTCCGGGCGCTCCGCCGCCAGCACCCGCGCGATCGCCTGATAGCTCAGCCCGTGAAAGCCATAGCGGTGGATGCCGCGGGCGTGCATGGCGCGCGGCAGGCCATAGCTTTCGACCTCGAACGCCATGGTGCGGTGAAACGCGGTGTCAAAGCAGCCGACCTGCACTGCGTTCGGAAACGCCGCCGCCGCCGCGCGCACCCCCGCCAGGTTGTGCGGCTGATGGAGCGGCGCGAATCGCTCATATCCCGCCAGCGTCGCCATGGCGTCGGGGGTGAGGAGGACCGGGGCGCCATACCCCTCGCCACCATGGACGATCCGGTGGCCGACCGCGGCGACCCGCGCGCCACCCAGCGCGCCCGTCACCGCCGCCAGCGCGCAGGCCAGCGCCGCGGCGGGGGTCGGGGCCGCCGCCGGAACCGGATCCGCCCCGCGCATCTCCAACATCGCCGCCGGGCCGCCGATGCCGGACACCTGCCCCGTCGCCAGCGGCGCCCCTGCGCCATCCGCGCCATAAAGCCCGAATTTCAACGACGACGACCCGGCGTTGATCGTTAGGATGCGGCGGTCAGGCATGGACGGCTCCTGCAATAGCCAAGGGGCGCGCGCGACCCTAGCACGCCCCCGCCCCCCCGGCCCCGCGCCCGCGCTGCGGCGATGCGTGTCAGGCGCTGAAACGGTTGCGGCGGCAACCGCGCCCCGGTTGCGCCCCGCACCGCTTTGGGGCAAAGGAGGCGCATGCTCGCGCCCGATCACGGCGCCCTCGCGCGCACGCTCGTTCGGAAAGTTCGGGCGCGCGCCTCCGACGAACGGGAGCCTCCGGCACATGACCGACATTCTTCACCGCATGCTGCAAACCCGCGACTGGCTGCTGGCCGACGGCGCCACCGGCACCAACCTGTTCGCGCGCGGCCTGCAATCGGGCGATTCGCCCGAGGGGTGGAACCTGCACAAACCCGATCTGGTGCGCGGCCACTACCGCGACTTCATCGAAGCGGGGTCGGACATCGTGCTGACCAACAGCTTCGGCGGCACCCCGAACCGGCTGAAACTCCATGACATGGCCGACCAAGTGCATGAGGTGAACCGCAGCGCCGCAGCCCTGCTGTGCGAGGAAATCGCCGCCGAAAAGGCCCGCAGCGGCCGCCAGGTGGTCTGTGCCGGCTCGGTCGGACCCACGGGGGATCTGTTCCTGCCTATCGGCCCGCTCAGCCATGAGGACGGGGTCGCGTCGTTCCAAGCGCAGATGCAGGGGCTGAAAGACGGCGGCGCCGATCTGGTGTGGATCGAGACGATGTCCTCGACCGAGGAGATCAACGCCGCCCTCGACGCCGCCGCCCGGGTCGGGATCGACGCGGTGACCACGATGTCGTTCGACACCAACGGGCGCTCGATGATGGGCGTGACGCCAAGCCAGATGGGCCAACTGGTCCACACGTGCGACCACAAGCCTGCGGGTTGGGGCGGCAATTGCGGCACCGGCGCGCCGGACCTGCTGATCGGGTTGATGTCGGCGCAGGCGGAAATCACCGCCGATGATCTGTTGATCTGCAAGGCCAATTGCGGCGTGCCCGAATGGGCGGATGGTGAGATCCGCTATTCCGGCACCGAGGCGCTGATGGCCGACTATGCCTGCCTGGCGCGCGATCTGGGGGCTTCGGTGATCGGCGGCTGCTGCGGCACCACCCCGGCCCATGTCCGCGCGATGCGCGAGGCGTTGGAAACGCGCCCCAGAGGCCCGCGCCCGACGGCGGATCAGATCATCGCCGCGCTTGGCGACGTGACCGGCACGACGATGGAGCTTTTGCATGGCGGCGCCCCCGGCGGCCCCGACCGTCCGGTCCGCAAGCGCCGCCGCGGCTGACGCCGAAGACCGCCCCTGAAACGGCCCCGCAGCCCCCGCTGCGGGGCCGTTCGCGCGTAGGGGTGGCGAGGGGGCGCGGGGCGCATCCCGCCGGGCCCCGTGTTCAGGCGGTCGTTGTTGTAAGTTCATAGCCCTTGCGTGACGAAGTCCCGGGCCGCCTCGATTAACCGATTCAGGCTGCGGATGACCCGCTCGGCCGGCAGCGAACGGTCGACTTCGATGCCCAGCCCCCTCACGGTTGAAGTCATCGAGGATGTTCAGCAGCCGGAACGCCCGGCCATCGCCGAGATGATCCGCCATGAAGTCCATCGGCCAGACCGCGTTCGGGATTTGATCCTGCGATTCAGTTCCAGCCCGCGGGTGATCCGGCAAACCCTTGTGTGGTTCCAGACGCACCCTCGAACGTAGCGAAGGTATGGAAAACACCGGCAGCACCCGCAGGTCTTCCGGGCGTTGATCAGCCTGATCGGCAGATCGGCGATTTCGTCGTTCTCGCCGCCCGGCTGCGGGCAGAAGCGATGGCAGGTCTCGCTGACGCCGAAGGCCCGGCAGGCCGGCGCGATGCCGCCCCCTCGCCTCACCACCGCACTCGCGGCACGTCCCGGCGATGGATGGCCGCGTCATTTTTTCCCAGCGCCTCTTCAAGCGCGTCAGGCTGCATGCTGAGGTCCGCATAAATCCGCTTCAGCCGCTCAATCCGGCAGGCGCGAAAAGGCCACTCATGACCCCCGTTTATGGTCGGGGGGGGGGGGGCCGGCTTGGCCACCGTGCGGGGCGCAAGCAGGCCCGCAATGCCAGAACCATCATCAAGCGATCCCGGGTCGAGATACGGGGTCCCGGATGGCCTTGGGCGCATTCTGCGCGGCGATGACCTGATCGACCAGTTCGAGGTCACGTTCGCGGCCGAGATGCGACGCCCGGAGGGCGAAGATACCCTCAAAACCGCGGGCGAACGGTTGGCAAAAACCGCAAGGCGCAGGATCATGGCCGTGATCGAGCATGGCGTCGACGCCGCCGCCTTCAGCAGCCGGGACAAGGCGGGGGAGATGGCTCTGGCGGCTCGGATTGCAGAGCCGAAGGCGGGGCAGGCCGCGCGAGAGCAGCCTGCGCCTGACATCCCTGCGGTCTTCACTCAAGCGGTGGATGATCTGGAAGCTTCGCTCGGTCGCCCGGATGCCGCCGCACAGGCGAACGAGCATCTGTCGGCGCTGGTCCGTGGCGTCGAGCTGACAGCGACGGCGCAGGCGGAAGGGGCTCACCGACCTCGCCGCGCTTGGTTCAGCGGTGGGGCTAGCGTTGAAGGGCGCGCGCCACGGCGATCGATACATCCACCGCTTTGCCCTGCAAGATCGCCATGGCCGCGCCGAGAGGCGCGGCCATCACAAAAGCGACCGACAGCAAACGACAAGGGACGGCTGGGCAAGGGGCGCCCCCCCGCCAAGCGGGCGTGCGAACGCCCCCAGAGCGCCCCCCACTCAGGCGGGAACCAACCCCCGCGCCACCAACAGCGCCCCCGGCGCCGGATCGCGCCCGCGGAACGCGCGGTACGCGTCGGCGGGGTCTTGGCGTCCGCCCGCGCTCAGCACATGCTCGGCCAGCAGCGCGGCGGGCCCGGCGGCGAACGGCCCGCCCGCCTCCTCGAACGCGCCAAAGGCGTCGGCGTCCATCACCTCCGCCCAAAGATAGCTGTAATACCCCGCCGAATAGCCATCCCCCGAAAACACGTGCAGGAAATGCGGCGCGGCATGGCGCGACACGATCGCGGCGGGCATGCCGATCTTGGCCAGCACCTCGGCCTCGAAGGCGCGCGCGTCGAAATCTTCCAACGCAGCCGCGCCCAGCAGATGCGCCTCAAGGTCGACATAGGCGCTGGCGAGGTATTCGACGGTTGAGAACCCCTGCCCGAAATTCTCCGCCCCGCGGATCCGCGTCGCCAATTCCTCGGGCATCGTCTCGCCGGTCTTATAGTGGGTCATGTGAGCCGACAGGATTTCGGGCGTCAGCAGCCAGCGTTCGAACAGCTGGCTCGGCAGTTCCACGAAATCGCGCGCGACCGAGGTGCCGGACACGAACGGATGCTTCACCTCCGACATCAGCCCGTGCAGCGCATGGCCGAATTCGTGGAACAGGGTGTGGGCGTCATCCAAGGTCAACAGCGACGGGCCGCCCGCCGCGCCCTCGGCGAAGTTCATCACGTTGATGATGACGGGGCGCACATCCTCGTTGCCCAACCGCTCTTGCGAGGCGAGCGCGCTCATCCACGCGCCAGAGCGTTTGGAGGACCGCGCGAAGTAATCCGCCACGAAGGTGCCGACCGGGCGGCCATCTTTGCTGACCGCGAACGCCTCGGCCTGACCGTGATGGAGGGCCGCACCCTCGATCCGCGCGAACGAGAGGCCGAAGAGGCGCGAGGCCGCATCGAACGCCGCGTCCTGCACCGCCGACAGGCGCAGATACGGCTTAACCTCGGCCTCATCCACGTCATGGCGGCGCTTGCGCTGGATCTCGGCATAGAACCGCCAGTCCCACGGGTCGATGGTGGCGCCCTCATTCCCGGTCATCTCAGCGGCCAGCGCGCGCAGGTCGGCCTCTTCTTCGCCAGCGCGGGCCAGCGCGGGGCCGCGCACGCGGTCCAGCAGGTCGCGCACCGCGCCCGGGGTTTTCGCCATCTGCGGCGCCAGCTTGAAATCAGCGAAGGTCTTGAAGCCGAGCAGCCGGGCTTTCTCCGCCCTCAGGCGCAGGATCCGCGCGATCAGGGGGCGGTTGTCGGTGGCGGCATCGAACAGCGGCGCGCCGGTGCCGCGCCCGATCCAGGCGCGCCAGGCGGTTTCGCGCAAGTCAGCGCGCGACGAAAACGTCAGGAACGGCGTGATCAACGACCGCGCCAGCGTCACCACATGCCCGTCCATGCCCCGGTCCGCCGCCGCGCGGGCCGCCGCGTCGCGCACGAAATCCGGGAGGCCCGCCAGATCGGCCTCAGCCGCCAGCGGCAGGCGCCACTCGGCCTCGTTCGCCAGCACGTTCTGGCCGAAGCAGGCGCCAAGCTCGGCCAATTCCGCCGCAATCTCCGCCATCCGCGCGCGGGGGGCGCCGGCCAGCGTCGCGCCCGACCGCGCGAAGCCTTGGCGATAGAGCATCAGCACCCGCGCCTCTTCGTCGTCCAGCCCGTCGCCGCTAACCTCGCCCGCCCGCGTCGCCAGCCGCGCATCCATCCAAACGGCGGCGGAATGGCGGGCGAGCTTGGGCGCAACCTCCCGCTCCACCGCGCGAATGTCGTCGTCGGAACAGGTCCCCGCCAGCGTCCAGAACGCGGACCCGACCCGCGACAGGCGGCGGCCCGACCGCTCCAGCGCGCGGATCACATTGTCGTAATCAGGGGCTGCGGGATTGGCGGAGATCGCGTCGACCTCCTCGCCATGCTCCTTGATCGCGGCTGCGAAGGCGGCGCGGAAATCAACGCCCGCCAGCCGGTCCCACGGCGGCAGGCCGTGCGGACGAACGGTCCAGTCTTCGGCGAACACATCCGCGGGGGTGGAAACGGCGGCGGTATCGGTCATGAAGGTCTCCGGGGGACGGCAGGGCGGGAAAGCGGCCAAAGGGATTGCCACCCATGGGGACATATGCGTCTGATGCCCTACCGACAACTGCAATGACGAGGTCCGGCGTGGCCACCGCCCCTAGCATCGACGACGCCGCGCCCGCGCGGCCCGCGCAGCCGGTGCTGACCATCACGGCCATGGGCGCATCTTTGGTGCGCGGGCCGGACGGAGTCGCGTTGGGTCAGCTCGGGGTCAAATCCGTGGCGATGCTGGCGTTTCTGGCGCTGCAACCGGGTCAGGCGGCATCGCGCGACACGCTGGTGGAACTGCTGTGGCCCCGAGGCGACGCCGAACAGGGGCGCGCATCCTTGCGCCAGGAATTGCGGCGCATCAAAAAGGGCATCGGGCCGATGTTCGACGCGGCGATCGACGCGCCGTCAGGGCAGGTCGCGCTGCGCCCCGGCGCGGTTCCGATCGACGCGCGGGCGTTGGAGCTTGCGGTGGCGGCGCGCGACACCGCCGGGCTGGCGCGAGTGCTCGACATCTATGGCGGGGCGTTTCTGGCGCCGCTGGCGGTGAGCGAGGTCCCGTTTCAAGACTGGGTGACCACCACCAACAGCCGGCTCGAGGAATCCACCGTCGACGCGCTGCTGCGCCTGATGCTGCTTGATGAGGCGGCGGGGCGGCTCGACCGCGCCGGGGCGGCGGCGCGCAAGCTGCTGGGCATCGATCCGTTTCAAGAGGACGTCCACGCCGCCCTGATCCGCATCCACGCCGCCGCCGGGCGCATCGGCGCAGCGCGCCAGCAGTTGGAGCGGTGCCGCGCCCTGTTCATCGAGGAATTGGGCGAAGACCCCGGCCCCACGCTGGCCAAGCTGATCCCCGAGGCGCGCACCCGCCGCGCCGCCGCCGCGATCCCCGAGGCCCCGCGCATCCCGCCCGGCCGCGCGCCGATGGCGATGGATCGTCCGCGCCGCCCGCTGGCCGCGCTGTCGGTGCGCCCCGCGCCGGGGGCGGAGCATGAGCTGGCCCCGATCGCCCATCAGGTCGCCAGCGCGGTGCTGGCGCAGCTCGGCCCCGGCTGCTGGATCGATCTGACACTGCCGGACGCGCTCGGCGGCGCGGGGGCGCTGGGGAACGCGGTGATGGGCAACGCCGTGATGGACCGGGCCAGCTGCATCGCCGATGTGCGCCTGTCCTATGATGAGGGGCGCCTGCGCGCCGACATCACCTGCGCGCGCCGCCCCGATGGCGCGATGTCGGGCAGCCGCACCGTGATCGCCGATCCGGGGGCCGAGGTCGCCCCCGCCATCGCCATGGCCCGGCAGGTGTCGGCGGTGCTGAGCGCAACGTTCATGGCCGCCGCAGAGGCCGAGGCCGCAGCCGAGGACGCCGCCGAGGACGCCGCAGGCGACAGCGCCCCGCGCGCCGATGGCTGGCTGACGCTGATGCGCGCCCATCGCCTGTATCGGGGCGGCGACGGCGCGGGCCTCGACGCGGCGCGCCGGATGCTGGAACAGGCGGTGCGCGCCGATCCCGAGCTGTGCGAGGCCACCTGCCTGCTATCGATGGTCCATCTGGCCGAGGTGACCCGCGGCCTGACCGACACGCCGCGCGAATCGATGTTCCGGGCGCGCGAACTGGCCCTTCGATCGGTGCGGCGCACCCCGGCGGCGGCATGGCCGCATTACGCGCTCGGCGCCGCGACCCCGCTTGAGGACGACCCGCTGGCCGCCCAAAGCCAGCATCTGCATGCGCTGCGCCTGTCGCCCGGCTTCGCCGCCCCGATGGGAGAGATCGCCCGCGGGCTGGCGCTGGCCGGGGATGACGCCGAGGCTGAGGCTTGGGCCGCCCGCGCCGCCGCCGCCGGGCCGGACGATCCGGCGATGCCAGATTGGCTGCACGCCCGGGCGATGGCGCGATACGCCGCGCGCGACTGGGCCGCCGCGGCGCAGGCGGGGGCCGAGGCCGCCGCCGCCCGCCCCGGCTGGGCGCCCCCCGCATTGCTGCGCGCGGCTTCCCTGCGTGCGCTTGGCGACGCGCAGGGCGCGGACCGGACGCTGGCCATGACCGCCGCGCAGACCATGACCGCGGCCTTCGCCGATGAGGCGCTGCGCTGCGCCCACCCGTTCGCCAACCGCGCGCTCACGGACATGCTGTCGGCGGAATTGGCCCGCCTGAACCGGTCTGCGATGGAGGACGCGCTGACCGGCTGACCCCGCGCATCAGGGCCCGCCGGTCAGCGGATCAGCCGAGGGGACCGGCGTCAGGGTCGTCCTCAGGCTCGGTCGCGTCGCCGTCGCCTGGCACGCCGCGGAACCCGGTGGCGACCAGATACATCTCGGCGCTGTCCTTGCGGCTGGCCGGGGGCTTCATGTGATGGACCTTGTTGAAATCCTTTTTCAGGATCGCCAAAAGGTCCGCCTCGGCCCCGCCGTTCAGCACCTTGGCCACGAACGATCCGCCCGGCGTCAGCACGTCGCGCGCGAACAGGGCCGCGGCCTCGCACAGCAACACGATCCGCATGTGATCGGTCGCGCGGTGGCCGGATGCGGACGCCGCCATGTCCGACAGCACGATATCCGCCGTGCCACCCAGCGCGCGCTTGACGGCGGCGTCGGCTTCCTCGTCCAGAAAGTCGAGCTGGATGGTGCGGGCGCCGGCCAGCGCCTCCATCTCCTGCAAGTCGGCGCCGAGGACCATGCCGCGTTTGCCGCGGCCCTCACCCATCGCGTTGACCCGCTGGACCGCGACCTGAAGCCAGCCGCCGGGCGCGCAGCCCAGATCGACCACTCGCATGCCAGGCTTCAGCAGCGCGAATTTATCGTCGATCTCCAGCAATTTATAGGCCGCGCGCCCACGATAGCCGTCGGCCTTGGCGCGCATCACATAGGGGTCGTTCAACTGACGCTCAAGCCACCGGGTGGAGCTGGTCTTGCGCCCCTTGGCAGTCTTCACGCGCACGGTCAGATCGCGCCGCCCGCGGCCCGAGGTGTTGCGCGGCGTCGGGGATTTCCCGCCCGCGCCCGTGCCGGAAACGGCGCCCGTGCCAGTGCCCGTGCCGGAACCAGTGCC
>JBLIKI010000097.1:0-9247 GCA_047636235.1 Paracoccaceae bacterium
AAGCGCCGCGACAGATCGATCAGCTTGGGCATCGCCCGCGCCACCAGCGGATCGGACCAATAATAAGCATAAGCCAGCCGCAGCCAGGCGTGTGAGGGCCGATAGCGCCGCGTCACCGGATCCTTGTCGAGCATCCCCTCGACATGAAGCGTATGGGCGAGGCGTTGCACCGCGCTTTTGTCGAGCCCGGTGATCGCGGTCAGTCCGGCCAGCGACAATTCGGTGTGGGCCTCATCAAAGGCGCGCAGCACGCGCAGCCCCTTGGCAAGGGTGCCGACGAAAAGCGGATCTTGCTTGGGCTGGGTCATGCTCGGTCTCCACGCCCGCGACCGAATCGGGCGCCATCACCGATTGAGGCTTGATTTCCGGTCGGGCACAGTATCTGCTTAATCATATGCCAATGTTAGGTATCATTATATAATACACTTCCTTTCGCAAGCGAGCAATCTGAATGCCCGCGGCGAGCCTTCGGCAGAGAGGACATCCGATGAAAACCACTTTCCTGAAAACCACGGCGATGGCGCTGGCCATGTCTATGACGGTCGGCGGCGTCGCGCTGGCGGACAAATCCAACGACACCTTGCGGGTCGCCTATACCAAAGAGCTGGAGAACGTCGACAGCTACTTCAACTCATCCCGCGAGGGCGTGGTGCTGCAGCGCGCGATCTGGGACGGCCTGATCTATCGCGACCCTGAGACCAACGAATACAAGGGCAACCTTGCGACCAGCTGGAAATGGATCGACGAAAAGACCCTTGAGCTGAAGCTGCGCGAGGGCGTGAAATTCCACAACGGCGACGATTTTGACGCCGACGACGTGGTGGCCACGGTCAACTTCGTCGCCAAGGAAGAGAACGGCGTTAAAACCCAGCGCAACGTCAACTGGATGGACCACGCCGAGAAGATCGACGCCTTCACCGTGCGGATCATCACCAAAGAGGTGTTTCCCGCCGCGATAGAATTCCTGTCCGGCCCGGTGTCGATGTATCCGGCCGAATACTACGCCAAGGTCGGCCCGTCGGGCATGGGCCTGAAACCCGTGGGCACCGGCCCCTACAAGGTGGTCGACGTCGTTCCCGGCCAGCATTTCGTGCTGGAGCGGTATGAGGGCTATCACGACAGCCCCAAGGGCCGCCCCTCGATCGCCAATGTCGACATCCGCACCATCCCCGACGTGAACACCCAGTTGGCTGAATTGTTCTCCGGCTCGGTCGACATGCTGTGGCAGGTGCCCGCGGATCAGGCTGAGAAGATGGCCGCCATGAGCGATCGGTTCACGGTGTCGAACGAATCCACCATGCGCGTCGGCTATCTGGCGATGGATGCGGCGGCGCGGTCCTCGATGAACCCGAACCCCTACACCAACCTCAAGGTCCGTCAGGCGATCAACCACGCCATCGACCGCAAGGCGCTGGTGGACAACCTGCTGAAGGGCAAATCCAAGGTCGTCTGGACCGCGTGCTTCCCCAGCCAGTTCGGCTGCGCCCAAGACGTTGAGGAATACCCCTACGACCCCGCCAAGGCCAAAGCGCTGCTGGCCGAAGCCGGCTATCCCGACGGCTTCACCACCGAATTCTACGCCTACCGCGACCGCGCCTATGCCGAGGCGATCACCAGCTATCTCAACGCCGTCGGCATCAAAACCGATTTTCGGATGCTGCAATATTCGGCCCTGCGCGATCTGAACATGAAGGGCGAGGCCCCGCTGTCGTTCCAGACCTGGGGCAGCTATTCGATCAACGACGCCTCGGCGATGGTCAGCCAGTTCTTCAAGCATGGCAGCCTTGACACCAGCCGCGACGATCAGGTGCTGGCCGATCTTGACGTGGCCGACAGCGCGACCGATCCCGAAAAGCGGATCGAATACTATCGCAAGGCGCTGCAGCGCATCGCGACCGAGGCCTACTGGGCGCCGATGTTCAGCTACAACACCAACTATGTCTCGACCAAAGAGGTGTCCTACACCCCCACGGCGGACGAGGTGCTGCGCTTTACGGACATGAGCTGGAACTGATCCGCCACCAACGCCCGGAGGCCCCGCGCGGGCCTGCGGGCGTTGCATTTTCCCGATCCCCGCGACCGCTCAGCCGGCAAGGAGGCCGCGGCACATGCTGCCATTCATTCTAAAACGGCTCGGCCTTGCGGTGCTGGTGGCGCTGACGGTCAGCTTCATCAGCTTTTCGCTCTTGTTCCTGTCGGGCGATCCGGCGGCCGCGCTGGCCGGGGAAACCGCCAGCGGCGAGGATGTCGAGGCGATCCGCGCCCTATACGGCTTTGACCGCCCCATGCTGGTGCAATACTTTGAATGGCTGTGGTCGGCGGTGCGCGGCGATTTTGGCGAAAGCTATTACTTCAAGCTTCCGGTTTCGAGCCTGATCGCCGACCGGCTGTCGGTGACGATGATCCTCGGGGCCTGCGGGATCACCTTTGCATTGGTGACGGCGGTGCCGCTGGGGGTGGTCGCGGCGATCCGGCCCAATTCGATCATCGACCGGTTCGCGCTGTTCCTGTCGGTGGCGGGCCAGGCGATGCCGAGCTTTTGGTTCGGTCTGATCCTGATCGTGCTGTTCGGGATCAAGCTGGGGTGGCTGCCGCCCTCGGGCGCGTCGACGTGGCGGCATTTCATCATGCCGACCATCGTGCTGGGCTATTACGCCATGCCCGCGATCATGCGCCTGACGCGGGCGGGCATGCTTGAGGTCATGGGATCGGACTATATCCGCACCGCGCGCGCCAAGGGGGCGGGCGAGGGGCGGGTGCTGTTCAAGCACGCGCTGCGCAACGCGATCATCCCGGTGGTCAGCCTTGCCGCCGTGCAGATGGGCTTCATGCTCGGCGGGTCGATCGTGGTGGAATCGGTGTTCGCGCTCCACGGCGCCGGGTATCTGGCGTGGGAGAGCATTTCGCGCAACGACCTGCCCACCGTGCAAGCGCTGATTCTGATTTTCTCGATGTTCTACATCATCTTCACCTTTCTGGCGGACGTGCTGAACGCCTGGCTCGACCCCCGGATGAGGAGCTCCTGACATGGCGCCCGTGACCGTCCCCGTGACCGCTAGCGACCCATTGCTTGACGAGATCGTCGGCCCGACCCCGCGCCAGATCCTGCGCCGCCGGGTGATGGGCCATGCCGGGCTGCTGTTCGGCCTCGGGGTCGTGCTGTTTCTGGTGCTGGTGGCGGTGTTCGCGCCGCTGCTGGCGCCGCACGACCCCTATGCGCAAACCCTGTCGAACCGCATGGTCCTGCCGGTGTTTCTGGGGGGGACGTGGGAACATCCCCTCGGCACCGACCATCTGGGGCGCGATTACCTGTCGCGGCTGATCTATGGCGCGCGGGTATCTTTGCTGATCGGCGTGGTGGCCGCACTGATTTCGGGCGTGATCGGCACCGCAATGGGGGTTGCCGCGGGCTATTTCGGCGGCAAGGTCGATGCGGTGGTGACATTCCTCATCAACGTGCGGCTGGCGATGCCGGTGGTGCTGGTGGCGCTGGCGGTGGTGGCGATCATGGGCGGGTCGCTCACGGTGGTGATCGGGGTGCTGGGGCTGTTGCTGTGGGACCGGTTCGCGGTGGTGATGCGTGCGTCGACCTTGCAAGTGCGGCGGCGCGAATACGTCGCCGCGGCGCAGGCGATCGGCGCGTCGACCCCGCGGGTGATCCTGTCGGAAATCATGCCGAACATCGTCAACAACCTGATCGTCATCGTCACCCTGGAAATGGCCCACGCGATCTTGCTGGAGGCGGCGCTGTCGTTCCTCGGGCTCGGGGTCCAGCCGCCGACGCCAAGCTGGGGCCTGATGGTCAGCGAGGGCAAGAACATGATGCTGTTCGAACCGTGGCTGGTGCTGATCCCCGGCGTGGTGCTGTTCGTGCTGGTGCTGGCGATCAATCTGATGGGCGACGGGCTGCGCGACGTGACCGCCCCCGACAGCCGGGGCTGAACCTATGGATGACATGACCAAGCCGCTGCTGAGCGTTCGGGGCCTGACCCTCGACATCCCGATGGCGAACGGCGCGCTGCATGCGGTGCGCGGGATCGATTTCGACCTGCACCGCGGCGAGACGCTGTGCATCGTCGGCGAATCCGGGTCCGGCAAATCGCTAACCTCGCTGGCGCTGATGGGGCTGCTCGACAAGAACATCCAGCGCCGCGCCGACCGGATGGATTTCGACGGGACCGAGCTGACCCGCGCCACCCCCCGCCAGATGCGCGCCCTGCGCGGCAGCCGGATCGCGATGATTTTCCAAGAGCCGATGACCTCGCTCAACCCCGCCTACACCATCGGCGATCAGTTGACCGAAGCGCTGCATCTGCACCGCAAGGTGAGCGGCGACGTCGCCCGCACCCGCGCGCTGGAATTGCTGGAGAAGGTCGGCATCACCGCCGCCGAAAGCCGCCTCGGCCAATACCCCCACCAGCTGTCGGGGGGGCTGCGCCAGCGCGTGGTGATCGCCATGGCGCTGATGTGCGAGCCGGAATTGATCATCGCGGATGAGCCGACCACCGCGCTCGACGTCACCATTCAGGCGCAGATCCTGCGGCTGCTGGTCGATCTGACCAAGGCGATGGACGTCGCGATGATCCTGATCACCCATGATCTGGGGGTGGTCGCCCGCGTCGCCGACAAGGTCGGCGTGATGTATGCGGGCGAATTGGTCGAGACCGGATCCGCGACCGAAGTGTTCGGCAAACCCATGCACCCCTACACCCGCGGGCTGCTGGCGTGCATCCCGCAGCCGGGCAAGACCGCGCGCGGCGGGCAGCTTGGCACCATCCCCGGCATCGTGCCGTCGCTGGTGGGAGAGGTGACGGGCTGCGCGTTCCGCACGCGCTGCGCCCATGCCGCCGATGCCTGCCGCAGCGCGATCCCGGTGCATGAGGCCGGCGCGCACCGGTTCCGCTGCATCCACACCGATGGCGCCCGCGCCGCCGAAGGAGAGCCCGCATGAGCGCTGAGCCGAGGCCGGTTCTTGAGCTGAAAAACGTCGCCAAGACCTATCGCGTGAAACAAGGGCTGTTCGGCACACCCAAGGCGCTGAACGCCGTCAACGACGTGTCGCTGACCTTGGGACGGGGCGAGGTGCTGGGGCTGGTGGGGGAATCGGGCTGCGGCAAATCCACCCTCGCCAAGATCCTGCTGGGGTTGGAGGCGCCGACCTCGGGCCAAGTGCTTGTCGACGGCGAGGAAATCATCGGTCAGGATCGCCTCGCGCTCGCGCGCCGCATCCAGCCGATTTTCCAGGACCCCTATTCGTCGCTGAACCCGCGCAAGACCATCGCCGACATCGTGTCCCTGCCGCTGCGGGTCCACCGCGTCGGCGACGCCGCCAGCCGCGACAAAGCGGTGCGAGAGACGCTCGATCTGGTGGGCTTGCCCGCGCGGGTGCTGAACACCTATCCCAGCCAGATGTCGGGCGGCCAGCGCCAGCGCGTCGCCATCGCCCGCGCGCTGATCATGCACCCCGAGATTGTGATCTGCGATGAGCCGACCTCAGCGCTCGACGTGTCGGTGCAAAGCCAGATCCTCAACCTGCTCAACGATTTGCGGGCCGAATTCGGGCTGACCTATCTGTTCATCAGCCATGATCTGGCGGTGGTCGAACATCTCGCGACCCGCGTCGCGGTCATGTATCTGGGCCGGATTGTCGAGGAAGCGGACGTCGGCGCCCTGTTCGACGCGCCGCGCCATCCCTACACGCGGGCGCTGCTGAATTCCGTGCTGACCCCGGACCCAAGCCTTGGCGTGCCGGACACCGAGCTGGGGGCCGCGTTCCCCAACCCGATCGCGCCGCCGTCCGGCTGTCATTTCCACCCGCGCTGTCCGTTCGCCGAAAGCCATTGCGCCGTGCACGCCCCCCGGCCCGTGCCGCGCGCCGACGGCCATGTGGAATGTCACCTCCACGATCCGCAAAGCCCGATGTATCGCGCCGATTTCACCGTTTGATCCTCAAAGGATGCGTCCATGTCATCGTCCCTGTCCCGCACCATGCAGACCCGCAAGGTCGTCATCGAAACCAAGGGCGGCGTGGTCGCGGCCCAGCACCGCTTGGCGGCTGAGGCGGGGGCCGAAGTGCTGCGCGCCGGCGGCGATGCGGTGGACGCCGCCGTCGCGGTATCCTTCGCCATCGGGGTTTTGGAGCCGTGGATGAGCGGCCCCGCGGGCGGCGGCGCCATGATGCTGTGGCGCGCAGGCAAGGGCGAGGCGATCGCCGTCAACCACGGCATGTGCGCGCCCAAAGGCCTGCGGCCGGCGGATTACCCGCTGTCAGGCGCGGGGGTGTCGAGCGATCTGTTCCCGTGGGAAGGCGTGGTCGGCGACGTAAACGTCCAAGGCCCCAAGGCCATCGCGGTGCCGGGTGTGGTCGACGGCCTCGGCCAGGTCCACGCCCGCTTTGGCACGATGCCGTGGGCCGATCTGCTGGCGCCCGCCATCGCCCATGCCCGCCAAGGGATGCTGGTCGATTGGTATGCGGCGCTGATCATCGCTTCGTCGACCCGCGCGCTGGCCAAAGACCCCGACGCCGCCAAGCTTTTCCTTGAGGACGGGCAATGGCCGACCATCTCCGGCTGGACCGCGCTGGCGGAAAAGCGGCTCGACCAGTCCCGCGTCGCCGACAGTTTGGACCAGATCGCCCGCGGCGGCGCTCGCGCGCTTTATGACGGCGATCTGGGGGCCGCGATGGCCCGCGATGTGCAGGGCAAGGGCGGGTTCCTCAGCCAAGACGACCTTCGCGCCTATCGCGCCCGGATCGAGGCGCCGCTGACAGTCCCTTACCGCAACGCCCGCTTTCATCTGGTGGACGGGCTGACCGCCGGGCCGACCTTCGCCCACGCGATGGGAGAGATGGAAAAGCGCGACCTGACCGATACGCCCGAGGCGTTCGCCGCCTGTGCGGACGCCCTGAAATCGGCCTATGCCGCGCGACTGTCGAGCATGGGCGACACGGGTGAGCACCCCGATGCGCCCGGCTGCACCACCCATTTCTCGGTCGTCGACCGGGCGGGCAACATGGTGGCGCAAACGCAAACCCTGCTGTCGATCTTTGGCAGCCGGGTCGTATCGCCCTCCACCGGCTTGCTGATGAACAACGGCATAATGTGGTTTGATCCGGTGCAGGGGCGGCCCAACTCGCTGGCCCCCGGCAAGCGCTGTCTGATGAACGTCTGCCCGGTGATCGGCGAGTCCGGATCCCGCCGCTTTGCGTTCGGCGCGTCAGGCGGGCGCAAGATCGTGTCGGCGGTGACGCAATTATCGTCCTTGGTCGCCGATTTCGGCATGGACCTTGAAGGCGCGTTCCACCACCCGCGCATCGACGTGTCGGGCGGCGCCAAGATCGTCGCGGACGAGGCGCACGCGCCCGAGGTGCTGGACCGCCTGCGCGAGGACCACGACGTCGTGACCACCCGCCGCACCGTGTTCCCCTATGCCTTCGCCTGCCCCGCCGGCGTGATGCGCGACGGCGAGATCAACACCGGCTGCACTGAAATCATGTCGCCCTGGGGCGACGCCGCGCTAGAGCAAGAGGACGACGCATGACCCGCGACAGCGCCATCGACACGGTATCGGCCTATTTCGACAACGGCGCGTTCCAGCGTGAACTCGCCGATCTGGTCGCCTATCCCAGCGAAAGCCAGAACCCCGACGCGGGGCCTGAATTGATGCGCTACCTGACCGAGGCGATGCAGCCCCGGCTGGATGCGCTCGGCTTCGTCACCGAGATCATCGCCAACCCCGACCCGCGCGGCGGCCCGCTGCTGATCGGAGAGCGGCATGAAGCGGACGGCCTGCCCACCATCCTGACCTATGGCCATGGCGACGTGATCCGCGCGCAAACCGATATGTGGCGCGACGGGCTGACGCCGTTCACGCTGATCGAGGAAGGCGACCGCCTTTACGGCCGCGGCTCGGCCGACAATAAGGGCCAGCATCTGATCAACATTGCAGCGCTGGAGGCGGTTCTGGCCGCCCGCGGCGCGCTTGGCTTCAACACCCGCATCGTGCTGGAGATGAGCGAGGAGGTCGGATCTAGCGGTCTGGCGGAGGTGTTCCGCACCTACAAAGACCGCCTGACCGCCGATGTGCTGATCGCGTCGGACGGGCCGCGCTTGCAGCCTGAGGTGCCGACGATCTTCATGGGATCGCGCGGCGGCATGACCTTCGATCTGGAGCTGAGCTTGCGCGAGGGCGCGCATCATTCCGGCAACTGGGGCGGGCTGCTGGCCGATCCGGCGATGATCCTGGCCCATGCGCTGGCCACCATCACCGACCGGCGCGGCCAGATCCAGGTCCCCGAATGGCGCCCGACCAGCCTGACCGGGGACGTGCGCGCCGCCCTTGATGGCCTGCCGGTGACCGGGGGCGAGGGGCCGAGCGTGGATCTCGACTGGGGCGAGGAAAGCCTGACCCCGGCGGAGCGGGTCTACGGCTGGAACAGTTTCGCGGTGCTGGCGATGACCAGCGGCGTGCCGGATGCGCCGGTCAACGCGATCTCGGCGTCGGCCCGCGCCACCTGTCAACTGCGCTATGTTGTGGGGACCGATCCGGCGGACATCATCCCCGCGCTGCGGCGCCATCTGGACGCGAACGGGTATCAGGCGGTGATGATCCGCCCCCATGATCGCGGGTTCTTCGCCGCCACCCGGCTTGACCCCAAGCACCCGTGGGTCGGCTTCGTCGCCGCCTCGATTGAGCGGACCGCGGGCCGCCCGCCGCATATCCTGCCCAACCTCGCCGGGTCGCTGCCGAACGATTGCTTCACCGATATTCTTGGGCTGCCGACGGTCTGGGCGCCGCACTCCTATCGCGGATGTTCGCAACACGCGCCGAACGAGCATGTGTTGAAATCGCTAAGCCGCGACGCGCTGCGGGTGATGGCGGGGCTGTTCTGGGACATCGGCGCGGGGGGAACCCCGGCGCAGACGCGCGACTGACCGGGCCGCGGCCCGCCCTGCCCGGCGGGCCGCAAAGGCACGCGGCGACGGCGTGAGCGGCGCGTGCCCGCCCTGTGGTCGCGTGCGCCCGCCCCTTCCTGGGCTGATGACGCCGCCGCAGCACATCCGCACGTTCAAGGCCGCCTGCGTGGCGACCACCGGGCGCACTGAGCGCGACATGGACATCGAGCTGACCTATGACGGAACGGTCGGACAGCGGGACTGAACCGCCCCGGGTTTGCCGGCGGCTCCAACTCTTGAGTGGGATGGAGCCATCATGGCCGCGACAACGACCAAGTTTTCCCCTGAGGTCC
>JBLIKI010000098.1:0-9147 GCA_047636235.1 Paracoccaceae bacterium
GGACGGCGGCGCGTCGCCGGATCGGTTGGAGTTGTCGCTCGACAAACCCCGCTATCGTGCGGGGGATGTCGCGCGGCTTCGCATCGTGCCGCGGGCGGGGGGCAAGGCGCTGATCGCGGTGATGTCGGACCGACTGATCGCGCGGCAAGAGGTGACGGTTCCCGCAGGGGAAAGCGTGATCGACGTCCCGGTCACCGCCGATCGGGGCGTGGGCGCCTATGCCGTCGCGACCGTGATCCGGCCCATGGACGTGGCCGCCGGGCGCAACCCGGTGCGGGCCTTGGGCGTCGCTCATGCGGCGGTGGACCCCGCGGGCAAGGCGCTGAGCGTCGCCATCGACGCGCCCGAGGTGGCGGAGCCGCGCGGCGTCCAGCCGGTGCGCCTGACCGTGACCGGGTTCCAGGCGCCCGACCCGATGGGCCATTATTTTGGCCAGCGGCGCCTTGGGGTTGCGCTGCGCGACGTCTACGGCCGCCTGATCGACGGGATGAATGGCGCCCTTGGGCTGGTGCGGTCGGGCGGCGACAGCGATGCGGGCATGCGCAGCCAATCGCCCCCCGACGCAGGAACTGATGGCCCGGTTCAGCGGGGTGGTGGAGGTCGGCGCGAACGGCGAAGTCACCGTGCCGGTGGCTCTTTCGGCCTTCAACGGATCCGTGCGGCTGATGGCGGTGGCGTGGTCGGCGTCGGGTGTCGGGCGTCTGGCAGGGGGCGCGCGACATGGTGGTGCGCGATCCGGTGGTGGTGACCGCCGCGATGCCGCGGTTCATGGCGCCCGGGGATGCCAGTCGCATTCGGCTCTCGGTCGTCCATACGGGCGGCCCGGCGGGCGAGATGCGCCTTGCGCCGGTCCCCTATGGCGCCGGGCTCGCGGTTGATTTCCCGCCCATGAGCTTCGCCCTGTCGCCCGGCGGCAAGATCGCCTTTGACGCGCCGGTTACGGCTGGCGCGGTCGGTGACGCGCGCATCGACGTGGTGCTGACCACGCCGGACGGCCGCGCGCTGACCCAAACGCTCACGCTGCCGGTGCGGGCCAATGACCCGGTGGTGGCGAGCACGCGGCGCCTAAGCCTCAACGCCGGAGACGCGCTGCGGCTTGATGACGAGCTGTTCGCGGGGATGATGCCGGGAACCGGAGAGGCATTGCTGTCGGCGGGTCCGCTGGCGCGGTTCGATGCGGCGGGGCTGTTGGCGGCGCTCGACCGCTATCCCTATGGGTGCACCGAACAGCTGACCTCTAGGGCGATGCCGCTTTTGTATCTGGCGTTGGTGGCTGAGGTCGCGGGCATGGCCTCCGCCGCCGATCTGCGCGGCCGGGTCGATGATGCGATCGCCCGCATCCTGACCCGGCAGGCGCCGAACGGGGGCGGAGGCCTGTGGAACGCGGGCGAGGCGGATTTCTGGCTTTCGGCCTATGCGGCCGATTTCTTCAACCGCGCGCGGGCCGAAGGGTTCGCGGTCCCGGACGCCGCGTTCCGCGAGGCTATGGACAACTTGCGCAACCAAATCGACTACGCCGCCGATTTCGGGATCGGCGGCGTAGTGCTGACCTATGCGCTGATGGTGCTGGCGCGTGAGGGCGTCGCCACGATGGGCGATCTGCGCAATTACGCGGACGTGGAGGGGGACGCGTTCTCCAGCCCGCCGGCGGCGGCGCAACTGGGCGCCGCGCTGGCGTCATACGGCGATCAGCCGCGCAGCGATGCGATGTTCCGCCGGGCCGAGGCGCTGCTGGCTGGTCGCCCGGACGCGGAGCCGCGGGTCTGGCGCGCCGACTGCGGCGCCGACCTGCGCGATGCGGCGGGCGTGCTGGCGCTGGCGGCGCAGGCGGGAAGCTTAGCTGTCGACCAAGGCGCGCTGGCCGCCCGGATCGCCGGCGCCACCGGACCGCGGTCGCCGCAAGAGGCGTCGTGGTCCCTGCTGGCGGCCCATGCGCTGCTGTCGGGGTCCGACCCATCGGGCCTTTGGATCGACGGCTCCCCGGCGCCGGGGCCGATCCTCCGGGTCAGGGCGGGCGAGGACCGGCGGATCACCGCCGCGGACGCCGGGGCGGTGCAGCTTACGCTGACCACCATGGGCGTGCCGCAGACGCCCCCGCCCGCGGGCGGCCTTGGCTACACCATCGAGCGGCGCAGCTATTCGATGGACGGCGCGCCGATGGACGCGCCGCTCGGCGTCGGCGACCGGTTCATCACCGTGCTGACCGTCACGCCCCATGAACGCGCCAATGCGCGGCTGATGATCGACGATCCGCTGCCCGCGGGCATTGAGATCGACAATCCGAAACTCTTGCGGTCGGGCGACATCGGCGGCTTGGGGTGGCTCGCGCTGTCGGAGGCCGAGCATGTCGAGTTTCGCAGCGACCGATTTCTGGCCGCGGTCACCCTGACCGGATCGGTCGCGCCGGTGACGCCGGCCTATGTGGCGCGCGCGGCGTCGCCCGGCGCGTTTCATGAGCCTGCGGCCTCAGTCGAGGATATGTATCGCCCCGCATACCGCGCCCGCATCGGCACGGGCCGCGTGGTGATCCGGCCATGAAACGCCGCTGGCTGGCGGCATGGCTGCTGGCTGGCGGGGCGGCGACGGGGATCGCCGCGGCGGACGCCTGGATCGACCGGACCGACCTGCCGCCGGTGGTGGCTGCGAGCTCGGCCGAGGTCCGCGATCGCAACGGCGATCTGCTGCGCGCCTATCCGGTCGAGGACGGCATCTGGCGGCAGGCGCCGGACGCGGGCGCGGCGGACCCCGGCTTTGTCGCCATGCTGCTGCAGTATGAGGACAAGCGGTTCCGCCGCCATTCCAGCGTCGATCCGGTCGCGCTGCTGCGCGCGGCGGGGCAGGCGGTCGCGCGGGGGCGGGCCGTGTCGGGCGGATCGACGCTGACCATGCAGGTGGCGCGGCTGATGGAAAACGGCCCGACCGGGCGCTGGGCCGGCAAGCTGCGCCAGATCCGCGTGGCGCTGGCCTTGGAGCGGCACTTGGGCGAGGACGCGATCCTCGCCCTCTACCTCAGCCACACGCCCTATGACGGCAACCTTGAGGGCATTCGCGCAGGGGCCATCGCCTGGTTCGGCAAAGAGCCCGCGCGCCTGACCCAAGCCGAGGCCGCGTTGCTGATCGCCCTGCCGCAATCGCCCGAGCGCCGCCGCCCCGACCGCCACCCCGACGCGGCCCGCGCCGCCCGCGATCGGGTGCTGACCCGGCTGGCGGTCCAAGGCGCCCTGACCGGCCCCGAGGCCGCCGCCGCCCGCCGCGCCCCGATCCCGCGCGCCATGGCGCCGTTCCCGCAGCTTGCCGCCCATCTGGCGGACCATGCGCGGGCCGCAGACCCGACCGCCCGCCGCATCGACCTGACCGTCGACGCCGGGGTGCAGGCGCGGATGGAGCGTCTGATCGCCGAGGCCGCCGCAGCCCAAGGCGGCGCGCTGTCGGCGGCGCTGGTGGCGGTGGATCACCGGACCGGGGACGTGCTCGCCTCGGTCGGCTCGCCGGGCTATGACGCAAGCGGCGGGTGGCAAGGGTTCAATGATATGACGCGGGCGATCCGGTCCCCCGGATCGACGCTGAAGCCGTTGATCTATGGCATGGCCTTCGATCAGGGGCTGGCGCACCCCGAGATGCTGATCCATGACGGCTCGGTGATGATCGGGCGTTACGCCCCACGCAATTTCGACGGCGGGTTCCATGGCGACGTGCCGGTGCGCGAGGCGCTGCGCCTGTCGCTCAACATCCCCGCGGTGCTGCTGACGTCTGAGCTGGGCCCGGCGCGGGTGATGGCGGCGCTGCGCCGGTCGGGCGCCGATCCGCGCCTGCAGGGCGCGGCGCCGCCGGGGCTCGCCATCGCGCTGGGCGGCGTTGGGATCAACCTGCGCGATCTGGTACAGTTGTTCGCGGCCTTGGCGCAAGGCGGGCGCGGGCCGGTGCTGCGCGACACGGCCGCGGCCCCGAAGCGCCGGGCGGGGCGGCTGATGTCGGCGGTGGCGGCGTGGCACGTCGGCGACATTCTGATCTGTGTCACGCCGCCCACGGGGGCGCCGGAAGGGGCGGTGGCCTATAAGACCGGCACGTCCTATGGGCGGCGCGATGCGTGGGCGATCGGCTATGAAGGGCGCCATGTCATCGGGGTTTGGATGGGCCGCGCCGACGGCGCCCCGGTGCCGGGCGCGTTCGGCGCCGGGCCGGCCGCGCCGGTGCTGTTCGAGGCGTTCGGCCGCCTCGCCCCCGGTTTCGCCCCCCCTGCCGCCGCCGCCCCCCGCGACCTTGCGCGCAGCCGCCGCCGATCTGCCGCAGCCGCTGCGCCGGTTCCGCCCGCGCGGCGCCGTGTTCGCCGCGCCTGAGGATGCGCCGCAGCTGATGTTCCCCCCCGATGGGGCGACGCTGGAAACCGATGGCGGGCCGATCTCGCTGAAGCTGCGCGGCGGGGCGGCCCCGTTTTCGGTGCTGGCCGATGGCCGCCCGGTGGCGAGCGGGCTGCACGCCCGCGAATTCGAGGTCGCGAGCCCGGGCGAGGGGTTCTCCACGCCCGGGGTCATCGACGCCGCCGGGCGCAGCGACCGCGCCACCGTGCGGCTGACGCCCTAGGGGGGCGCCTCAGATATCGGGCCGCTCACCCAGCCAAACCTCGCGCGCCTGCACGGCGATCACGGCGACGCGGGCGGCGACCTCCTCGGCGGTGATCGAGCTGACCGGGTGGTCGATGACCACCGGGCGCAGCCCCGGCATCCCCACCGCCTGCCGGGTCAGACGGGTCTCGTTCACGAATTCGGTGGTGACGATGGCCGCCGTTGGCACGCCGAGATCCTCCAGCGCCACCGCATCGCGGATGCAGCACGAACAGCAGGAGCCGCAATCGCCGATGGCCGTCAGCACGACGTCGCATTCTTGCGCGATCCGGGCGATCAGCTCCGTCGGGGCGTCGGTCGAGAACCCGTGCGTCTTCACGTAATAGCTGACCGACGCGAACCCCGCCGCGTCCGAAAGCGCCGCCGAGGCCCCGCGCAGCAGCTTGTTCGCGTTCCATTTCGAATTGTCGAGAATGCCGAGGCGCAGCCCCGCCAGCGCCGTCTTGCGGGGCGCGAGGGGGCGTTCCTCGCGGTCGATGGCGCCGCAGGGGTCGAACAGTTCGGCCGGGGGCCGGGTGTCAAGCATGGCGCGTCTCCTCAAAGCTTGCAAAGGCCGTCCGCACAATCGGCGGCGGCGCCGATGGCGGCGTCGTCGACCGGGCGGATCACCGGCGTGCTCATATGCCCCCAGCCGGGGATGAAGGCTGAGAACCGCCCCGCGTCGCCGCCCACCACGAACAGATGGATGCGGTCCGGGTTCTCGACGATGGGGATGCGGTCGTCGGGGCCGCGCTTGTACCATTTCGGCAGGTTGCGGTTATAGACCTGCCCATAGCGGTGATCGCGCGAAATCGCGCGGAACGGCACCCCGGCGTGCAGGTGCAGATAGCTGCGCACATCGTGGCGGGTCCAGCCGTGCTTGGCGATGGTGCGGGCGTGCTCCAGCCCCAGCGCCAACGTGCAGTGGCCCGACAGCACCGCGGTGTTCGACGCCACCGTGCTCATCGACGCGACGATGGTGTCGAGTATCCCCTCAGGGTCGTTGCACTGGTGGTCGGTGACCGAATGGGGCGCCTCGGCGGCGATGGCGAAGACGGTGGAGACGTCGTCGGCGTAGCCTTGCTCGACATGGTAGGGGGCGAAGGGGCTCGCCTCTTCGTTCTCGCGGATCGCGTAGCTGTATTTGGCCGGGTTGCCCAAGGTGCATTTATCCAGATCCGGCGCCCGCCCGCCGCCGACATTCAGCATGATCAGCCGGATCGCGCGGCCGATGGTGGCATTGGCCCGGTTGCCCGAGCCAAAGGCGTTGCCGCCGCCGTTCATGCCGATCTCGCGCCCCAGCGGCCCGTTCACGATCACCAGCGGCGAGGCCATGTGCGTGGTCGCCTGCACGCCGTTGAGGTTGAAGCGACGGTCGGTCAGCGCCAGCATCGCTGCGCGCACCACCGGGGCGTAGTCGGGCCGACATCCCGCCATCACGGCGTTGATCGCCAGCACCTCGCGGGTCAGCTTGCCCCAGCGCGGCGGGATCTTGCATTCGAGGATGTCCGGCCCGCCGCCAAGCGCCGCGACCATGGCGTCGACCTTGGCGCGGGTCGGCGGGACGACTGGCAGGCCGTCGGTCCAGCCGCGCTCGAAATAAAGCTCGACCAAATCGACGTCGTCGCCGAGGGGGGCGCCGGTGCGCGTGGAATGCAGCGTTGCCGCTTGGGTCATGCTCGAAGCTCCTGTGTCGATCCTGGCGCAGCGTCGCATGGAACGCCCGTCGATGCCCAAAGCATTCCGATGCCGTTATTCATTCCGCTAAACGCATCAATCGGCGGGCCAGCGCGCCGTGATCTGCGCCAGCAGCCCGTCGGCCGCGGGCGACAGCGCCCGCTCCGCCAGGCGCAGCACCCCGATGTCGAGCGAGATGCGCGGGTCGCGCAAGGTCAGGCGCACCAGGTCGTCGCCGGTCTCGCCGATGATCGCGGCCGAGGGCGCCAGCCCGACCCCGACGCCGGCGCGCACGAAGCTGAGCAGCGTGGGGATCTGGCTGACCACGACCGAATGGGTCAGCGCCACGCCCCGCATCGCCGCGGCGCCGTCCAGCACGCGCCGCGTCTGGGATTCGGGCGGTAACGACACCAGCGCCACGCCCTCCAGCTCCTCAAAGCGAATCGAGGTTCGGCCCGACGCGCCGAACGGCGTGTCCCGTCCGGCGACGAGGTCGAAATAGCCCGGCCCGAGGCGATCGGTGCGAAAGCCGTCGGGGATGTCGTGCAGATAGGTGACGCCGAAATCGGCCGCGCCGCTTTTCACGTCGTCGACGACGCCGCCGTGGACGCCGTCGCGGACATGCACCTCGATGGCCGGGCGCGCGCGCCGATAGGCGGCGACCGCGGAGGGCAGCACGCCGGTGGCGACCGACATGATCGCGCTGACGATCACCTGTCCGCGTTTCTGCTCGGCAAGGTCGCGCATGCTTTCGGCCGTCAGGCGCAGGTCGTTGACGATGCGCTGCGCGACGGCGACGAATTCCCGCCCGGCCTCGGTCAGGCGCACGGTGCGGGTCGTGCGCTCGAACAGCCGCACGCCCAGCACGTCCTCGACCCGCTTGATGGTGCGCGTCAGCGCGGGCTGCGACATGTGCAGCTGCGCCGCGGCGGCGACGAAGCTGCGGTTCTCGGCGACGGCCAGAACGGCGGCGAGGTGGCGAGCCCCGATGTCCGGGAGGTGATGGGCGATCATCCCGCCATCATTGCGGCAACCGGAGCGGATATCGAGGGGAAACCGCTGCGCGCATCAATGCGCCCCCATCGGCGCCGTGCGCGGCCCGATGCGCCGTAGGCGACATGGCCCGGGGGCCGCGCCATGATTTCCGGCGCCTGCGCGATGGCGCCCGACAGATGAGCGCGCATCGCGTCGGGGACGGCCTTGTGGGCGCCGACAACTCAGCCCAGCTCTCCCTCGCCGGGCGGATCGCGGGTGCGCAGGCGCGCCATCTGGCGGCTGTACCGGATCATGGCGGCGTGGAGCGCGCCTTGTCCGGCGGTCTTGAACCGCTCTCGGCGGACATCCTCGTCCAGCTTGGGCGCCGGATCGATCTGCTCGGCGTTTCGGATCAGCACCTATCGTCAACACGCCTGCATCAGGGCTGTGCAACGCGCCAGAGCCATTCTGGCGATCCCGAACAACCTCGCCCGCGCCAGAAAGAACGGCAGGTGCGCCCGCCTGCAAGCGGCTGTTTCGACCTGTGAAATCCCACACGCCGTGAATGATCGACCGGTGGGCGAGGATCACCGCCGTCGCTGGCTTGGGGAACCCTTGCGTGATCATCGAGGGGGCTTGGCGGGCGGCTCTCCGTCAACGCGACGGCGACGGCGACGGCGACGGCGCAGATCCGCGATCATCAACCGCAGCGCGATCGACACCTTCGCCAGCCCGCCAGCAACAAGAAAGAGCGGCGCCGCCGGCAACGGAGACCGTTGCATGGCAGCGATCGTCTTTTGAAACACGACCGTGGGCGGCACCGTGCCGGTCCGCCCGAACGCCGAAACGGCGGCGAGGGCCACCGGCCACCCGATCAACCGCAACGGCGCTGCGATCAGAACAAGCATGTCACGGGGGTCGTTATCGGCGGACGCCCCCCCGCGCCAGCCTTCATCGGTCTGCGAGATCGTCGCGCGCAGCAACAGGCGAACCCCGACCGGCGCCAAGGCGCGCCTATCGGACGCGCGCATCTTCATGGCGCAGATCAGACACGGGCGCATCAGGATGATGTTGCGCCAGCCTTGCCAGACCGGATCGGGCGGCCGCCCGATCCGGTCCGGCTGCCCGAATTGCCGCTCGCCTTGCAGCGCCGCCCCCGCGGCGAACAGGCGCCGCCAGACGAAGCGCAGTCGCTCGACCGCGACCACGCGGCTGATCGGACCGCAGACCGCGCGGGCCGCCCAAATGATCGTTCCAAGCAGGACGGCGATGCCTGTCGCCACTCGACGTATCCCTTCGGTGGTCCGGCATCGTGTCGGGCGCCGTCCTTCAGGGTCGAGGCGCGATCGCTCGCGGATGATCTTGCGGACCATGGCGGCCTCGGCGCCGAGGTCGAGCGGCTTGCAGACCGTGGCCACGACGGCCTTGAACGGCGCAAGATTCATGTCGGTGGTCGTCACGCCTGAGGCGTGTCACCCGTTCTCCACCGCCAGATCACGCAGGATAGAGCGGCATCGCGGTGACAGCGCATTCCGGGTTTCAGCCAGGACGACCGGCGCGGCGACCAACTGGATGTGGCTGGTCTGCGTGATCTGGGCGATCGCGTCACAAAGCCTGGCGGCCCGGATCGCGGTCGGCCCTGATCTCGGTCGGCGGGGCCTCGGCCGCATAGATGTCGGCAAGCCGCACCTCCGAGCAGCCCTCGCCTCAGGCGATCGGCATCCGCTCGGCGCCCACGGCGCGGATCGTCTCAATCCAGATCGGCGCCGATGGTGCGCATGCCCGCTCCCGCCGGATCGGCAACCCAGCCCAGATAGGCAATCTAGCGGATTGGCTCCAACGCTTGGAACCCTCGGCTCCGGCTTGCGATGATGGCATCTGGATCGGCGCGCCA
>JBLIKI010000099.1:0-9122 GCA_047636235.1 Paracoccaceae bacterium
TGGTTATGAGTCCTGAGCCTAGACCCTCGACGTTTTTTCCGAGCATCTCGCGCAGCGTGGATACGTCCATCATCGCTTCCGCCAACAGCTTTTTCAGCTTGGCGTTGTCGTCTTCAAGCTGCTTCAGGCGCTTGGCTTCAGACACTTCCATGCCGCCATATTCCGAGCGCCACTTGTAGAACGTCGCATCGCTGATGCCGTGCTTTCGGCCCAACTCGGTCGCGCTCGGCCGCGCTCAGCCCCGCCTGATGCTCTGTCGGATGCCGATGATCTGCTCTTCGCTTACTCCGCTGCGTCTCATGTCCGTCTCCTTCGATAGAGAACAGACTTACCGCAGGACCAGAACATTTCGGGGGAGCAGGTCAGAACCTCAAAGGTGTGGCGTATGGGTATGCGCCGCTGGACCTGCGCACCGGCGCGCAGTTGGCGCCCGCCTTTTTTGCGACAAGTCCGCAAGGGCTGGTCCCAGCGTTGACCCGGCCGGGGGCCGAGGTGCTGACCCAATCCATGGCGATCCTCGAATGGCTGGAGGAGAGGCATGCCGCCCCGCCGCTGCTGCTCAAGGGCGTCGCCGACCGGGCGCGGGTGCGCGCGCTGGCCTATACGGTGGCGTGCGAGATCCATCCGCTCAACAACCTTCGGGTGCTGAAGGGGCTGGGGACGCGGTTCGGCGCCGATGAGGCGGCGGTGGCCGACTGGTTCCGCCATTGGGTCGACGTGACCTTTTCGCCGCTGGAGGCGATGCTGGCGGCGAACCCGCGCATCGGGACATTCGTGCATGGCGAGACGCCGGGGCTGGCGGACATCTGCCTTTACGCTCAGGTCTGCAACAACCGGCGCTTTGCGGTCGATATGGCGGCGTATCCGATGATCACACGCATCTTCGACGCCTGCCACGCGCTGGCGCCGTTCGCGGACGCGGCGCCGCCGGCGCAGCCGGACGCGGATTGACACCGGGGTGCAGCTTCGGCCCATCGCGGCAGCCCTGTGGGCGCCTCTCTGGCCCGCCCTGCACCCCGAGGGGCGGTAACGATGCGTTAGCCGTCCCGCGCTAGGGTCGCCCCGACGCAATCGGGCGGAGGCGAGGCATGGCGCGATCCCGCGCGGGCATGGTGGATTTTCTGTGCATCGGCGCGCAAAAAGCCGGAACCACCTGGCTGTGGGAGGCGCTGCGCCGCCATCCCGGCGTGTTCACCCCGCCGGTGAAGGAACTGCACCACTATGACCATCGCCATACGCCTGCCAACCGGGCGTGGACGGGGCTGCATCTGCGCCGGGCGGTGCGCCGCGCGCTGCGTTGGCATGTCAACCACGCGGCGCCGTTCGACCGGGCGTGGATCGACTATCTGATCGATCTGGCGGACCGCGATCCGTTCACCCCCGCCTGGTATGCGCGCGCCTTCGCCCGGGCGCCGGCGGGGGCGGTGCGGGTCGACATCACCCCCGAATATGCCGGCCTGCCGCCCGAAGGGGTGGCGGAGGTGCTGGCCGACAACCCTGACGTCAAGGTCCTGCACATCCTGCGCGACCCGGTGGAGCGGGCGCTGTCGCAACTGCGCATGGGGTTCGCGGGCGCCAAGCTTGCGGCGCCCGATGATGCGGCCTGGCGCGCCGCGCTGGCGGGCGCGGATCTGGCGGAGCGGAGCGATTACGCCCGCCACATCGCCGTCTGGGACGAGGTCGCGCCGGGGCGGGTGCGGCGCCTGTCGTTCGATGATCTGACGGGCGATCCCGCGCGGTTTCTGGGCAGGGTTGAGCGTTTCGCGGGCCTTGATCCCGGGCCGCGGCCCGCGGGGCTGGGGGCGGCGGTTCATGCCTCGGCGCATATGTCCGCCCCCGATTGGGTGCGCGCGGCGCTGGCGGATCGATTGGCGCCGCAGCGCGCGGCGATGGCGGCGGCGCTGCGATGACCCGGCCGCCCTTCGTGATCCTGACGCGGCCGCGGTCGGGGTCGTATCATCTGGTCAGCCTGCTCGGCAGCGCGCCGGATCTGGTCTGCTATGGCGAGGTCTATAAGCGCGAGCGGGTGGAGCTGCCGCCCCCGGTGCGCGCCTGCCTCGGGCTCAGGCCCGGGGATATGGCGGCGCGCGACAAGGCGGGGGCGGGGCTGCTGTCGACGCTGGCGGCGCTGAGCCCGGAATGCGCGGTGGGGTTCAAGGCGTTTCCGTCGCAACTGCGCGGGCTGACGCATCGCAGCGCGCTGCTGTTCGGGCCGGACT
Source organism: Paracoccaceae bacterium (assembly GCA_047636235.1). Classification (GTDB taxonomy): domain Bacteria; phylum Pseudomonadota; class Alphaproteobacteria; order Rhodobacterales; family Rhodobacteraceae; genus JBOCEF01. The sequence goes on from JBLIKI010000099.1 coordinate 2,220, forward strand.
GGCGGCGAATAGTGCTGCGCCGCAACCCGTTGGCGACCTATCTGTCGGCGCTGCGCGCCCACGCCACCGGGATCTGGGCGGTGCGAGCGGGCGAGACGCCCCCCGCCGACGCCCTGCGCGCGCCGGTCCGGTTCGACCCCGCCGAGTTCGCGCAGCATCTGGAGGGTGCGGCGCGGTTCGACAGGTTGTGCGACGCGATCGCGGCGGCGGCGCCGGACGCGGTCTTGCGCGCGGACTATCGCGATCTGAACGATCCGGGGGCGCTGGCGCGGGCGCTGGCGTTCCTCGGGTCCGCGGCGACGCCCGACACCCTGCGCAGCGACCGGCTGCGCCAGTTCCCCGCTCCGCCCGAAGACGGGGTGGAGAACGCGGGCGAAATGCGCCGTCATCTCGACGCGCTCGGCCTTGGCGCGCTGCTGGACGCGGGCTAGCGGTCAGTCGGGCGCGGTTTCTTGCATATCGCTTACGCCCATCGTGGCGCACATGGCTCGGATGTCCGCCACCGCGGCGTCCAGCGCGGCGCGGTCGGTCGCGCGCGCCACCAGCGTCGTGCCCAGCCCGCCGCGAAAGAACGGATAGCTTCCGACGCTGACGCGGGGATGCGCGGCGGCGATGGCGCCGAGCGGCACGGCGATCTCGCCCTCGGGCAGGGGGGCGCGCAACGCATGGCTCAGCGTCGGGGCGCCGCCCGTCAGGGTCGGCTTCACGCTGTCGAGCATCGCGGCGAAGATCGCCGGAACCCCCGCCATGACGTGGACGTTGCCGATGCGGAACCCCGGTGCCTGGCTGACCGGGTTCAGGATCAGCGTCGCGCCGTCCGGGATGCGGGCCATGCGCAGGCGGGCGTCATTCAGCGCGCCTGGCTCATAATACGCCTCGAGGATCGCGCGGGCGTCGCCTCGGATGCCGATCGAGGCCCCGAACGCCTCGGCCATCGCGTCGGCGGTGATGTCGTCATGGGTCGGGCCGATCCCGCCCGAGGTGAAGACATGATCGACCGAAGCCGACAATTCGCGGACCGCGGCGACGATGCGCGGGGTCTCGTCCGGCACGATCCGCGCCTCGGCCAGCCGGATGCCCATGGCGGTCATGGCTTGGGCCAGCACCCAGGTGTTGATGTCGCGGGTGCGGCCGGACAGGACCTCATCCCCGATCACGATCATCGCGGCGGTGGGCTGGGGGGCGGCGTCAGGGTCGGTCATGCTTGCCTCTTGGGTCGGGGCGCGCTACGCCGCGCCATGCAATTCGACGCGCCTCTTCTCCGCGGCACGCTTATCAAGCGTTATAAGCGGTTTCTCGCCGACGTCACGCTGGACGGCGGCGTCGACGTCACCGCCCATTGCGCCAACCCCGGCGCGATGACCGGCGTGGGCCAGCCCGGCGACACCGTGTGGCTGGAGCCGAACGACGACCCCAAGCGCAAGCTGAAGCATTCGTGGAAGCTGACCGAGCGCCCCGGCGGCCACTGGATCGGCATCGACACCGGCATCCCCAACCGGATCGTGCGGGAGGCGTTGGCCGCCCGCGCGCTGCCCGAGTTCGCAATGTATTCAGGCGTGCGCCCCGAGGCGGCCTATGGAACCCGCAGCCGCGTCGATTTCCTGCTGACCGAGCCGGGGCTGCCGGATTTGTATCTTGAGGTCAAGAACGTGCATTTGCGCCGCGCCGGGACCTTGGCCGAGTTCCCCGATTGCGTGACCGCCCGCGGCACGAAACACCTTCACGAACTGGCGGCGATGGCGGCGCAGGGCGCGCGCGCCGCGATGCTGTTCGTGGTTCAGCGCACCGACTGCGACGCGGTGGATCTGGCCGCCGATATCGACCCGGCCTATGCCGCCGCCTATGACCGCGCGCTGGCGGCGGGGGTGGAGGCGTTCGCGGTCGGGACCGATATCGACCTTGGCGGCGTGCGCGTCGCCGGGCCGCTGCCGATCCGGCGCGATCCGGGCGCCGCCCCTCTCGCGCATCGCGCCCCGGCGCGCTAAGATGCGCGCGACAGATTTATAAGGAAGCTTTGGCATGGACGCTCCCTCGCCCGCCGTCACCCCGGAAGGCATCCGCCTTTATGCGCCTGCGGATTTCGCCGGAATGCACCGCGCTGGAAAGCTGGCGGCGGAGATCCTCGACATGATCGCCGAGCATGTCGCGCCGGGGGCGACCACCGGGCGGATCGACAAGATCATTGAGGGCCACGTGACCGCGTCGGGGGCGGTGTCGGCCACGATCGGCTATCGCGGCTATCGGCACGCGAGCTGCATTTCGGTCAACCATGTGGTGTGCCACGGCATTCCCGGCGCGGTGATCCCCACGTCGAAATATGAAAAGCGCAAGCGCGTCGACGATGCGCTGGTCGATGGTGACATCCTCAACATCGACGTCACCGTGATCGTGGACGGCTGGTTCGGCGACAGCAGCCGCATGTACGTCGCCGGCAAGCCCAAACCGTTCGCGCTGCGGCTGATCGACGTGACCCATGAGGCGCTGATGCGCGGCATCGCGGCGGCCAAGCCCGGCAACACCTTCGGCGATATCGGCCACGCGATCCAAAGCTATGCCGAGGGCGAGCGGTGCTCGGTGGTGCGTGATTTCTGCGGCCACGGGCTGGGGCGCGACTTTCATGAGCCGCCGAATGTGCTGCATTACGGTCGCCCCGGGGTCGGGCCGGTGCTGCGGCCGGGGATGTTCTTCACCATCGAGCCGATGATCAACCTTGGCGTCTATGGCACCAAAAAGGTGGTGCCCGATGACGGTTGGACCGCGGTGACCCGCGACGGGGCGCTGTCGGCGCAGTTCGAGCACTCGATCGGGATCACCGAGGAGGGGGCGGAGATATTCACCCTTTCCCCGGCGGGCCGGTTCCACCCGACGTGGGATCACTGAGCGGGGCCTTGCTGGCGGGGCCGTCCGGTCCGGGGCGGGGCCGTCCGGTCGGGGGATTGACCCCCTCGCGTCCGGCGGCGCAGAGGCGCCCGGTCCCTTGGGTGGCGTAAGGGTTTCTTAACCACGAGCGCGGAGCATGGTGCGGACCTTGAGGGAGGCCCGCCATGCCGCCGCGTTCAGACCGACTGTTTCCCACCGACGCCGCGCCGGCCAAGGCGCCATCGCCGCTCTGCCCGCCGACGGGGCGGGTGTTCGTCGCCCCCGCAGGCCCGGCGTCCGGCGGGTTCGCGGCGCCGGCCCGCGGCGCCCCGCGGCAGATGGACGAGATGCGCGAAATGGCGCTGCCCGGCCTGCTGACGCCTGAGCAGGAGGGCGAGATGCTCGCCGCCATGGCGCGTCCCGCCGAACGGGCGCCGCTCGTGTCCGACGACGATGGCTTCGGCGGCCCCCGCGCCGTGCCGATCCCCGAACACGCCCAGCACCGCCAACGCTTGCGCGAGAAGTTCATGCGCGCGGGGGCGGTCGCGCTGCACGACTATGAGCTGCTGGAGCTGGTGCTGTTCCGCGCGATCCCGCGGCGCGATGTCAAACCGCTGGCCAAGCGTCTGCTCAACATGTTCGGCGATTTCAACCACGTGGTCGCCGCCCCCGCGTCCCGCTTGGCGGAGATCGAGGGCGTCGGCGACGCCGTGGTGCAGGAGCTGAAGATCATCGAGGCCGCCGCCCACAGCTTCGCGCAGGCCAAGGTTATCGGCCGCAACGCGATTTCAAGCTGGGATGCGCTGGTCACCTACTGCCGCCAGCGCATGGCGCATGAGGAGATTGAGCAATTCCGCATCCTGTTCCTCGACCGCAAGAACATCCTGATCGCGGATGAGGCGCAGCAGGTCGGCACCGTCGATCATGTGCCGGTCTACCCGCGCGAGGTGGTGAAGCGCGCGCTGGTGCTGAACGCTTCGGCGATCATTCTGGTGCACAACCACCCGTCGGGGGACCCGACCCCGTCGCAGGCGGATATCGACATGACCGTGCGGATATGCCGGGCCTGCACCGCGGTGGGCCTGTCGGTGCACGACCATATCGTGGTGGGCAAGGAACGGGTGGCGAGCTTTCACGCCCTCGGCCTCATCGACTGACTTACGCCGCGGGCGCCGCGGGGCGGGGGCCCCGTCGCCGGACGCGAGGGGGTCGATCCCCCGAGCCGGACGGCGCCGCCCTCAGCTTCCGGCGTGCAGCCGCCGCATCCGCAGACGCGCGATCACCGACAGGTCCGCCTCCACCCCCGGGCCGTTCCGGCCAAGGCGCACCGCGCGGCGGGTCGCCGCCGCCAGATCGACACGCGCGGCGCCCGGCACGGTGGCGCGGGTGAAATCCGCCCCAAGCTCCACGTCATCCAGCGCACGCTCGCGCGCCTCGGCCCGCGGCCCGGCCCCGTGGACATGGCGCGCCGCGCTCCAGGCCATCACGGCGACGAGGGCGAATTGACCGACCTTGAAGGCCAGCGGAGGCAGGGCGAGGGGCAGCGGCATGGCGGGACTCCCGATCGTAACGCGAAAAGCATAAAACCATTATACACCCACGTCGTGTGCCGCGCCACCGCCATGCGCGCTCAGGCGAAGGCGGCGCGAAACCGCGACGGGGCCAGCCCGGTCTTTTGCGCGAAAAACCGGCTGAAATAGGTCGGATCGGTGAAACCGAGCGCCCACGACACCTCCGCCACCCCAAGCGGCGTATAGACCAGCAATCGCCGCGCCTCGAGGATCAGCCGCGCGTGCAGCAGCGCCGAAGCCGGGCGCCCGGTCACCTCCCGGCACGCCCGGCTGAGATGCGTGGCGCTGACCCCCAGCGCCGCGGCCGACGTCGCGACCGGGGGATGATCGCGAAACTGATCCTCGAGCAGCGCCAGATATCGGCGGACCAGCGCGGCCGAGGGGGCCTCGGCCGCGGCCGTCGGGCGCGCCGCCGCCGCCTCGCGCGCAAAGCTCAGTGCGATCAGTCCCGACAGGCGGTCCAACGCGGCCGCGCGGGCTGGGCGGGCGCCGCCATGCTCACCCAAAGTCAGCCGGAACAGCGCCGTGATCGCGGCGGCATCCGCCGCCCCCGGCGCGATCCGCACCGGGCCGGGGGGCGCGTCGGCGCGCACCCGGGCGGCCTCCACGCTCAGCACCCAGCCCTCGGTCCCCGGCGCGAAGGCGAACCCGTGGATGGTCAGCGGCGGCGTGAACACCCCCACCCCCGGCGCCAGATCATGCGCCGCGCCATCAAGCCGCGCGGTCCCGCCCCCGGCCTCGATCCACAGGAACTGCGCCAGCGCGGCGTGTCGATGATCACCGACGCGCCAGCCATGGCCCGCCGCGCGGTCCGATATCGTCTCAACATGAGCCACGTCGGGGAACGCGCCGCCGGGGCCGTCGGCCTCGCCGTAAAGCGCATAGGCGGGGATGGCGGGCGGGGAGGGGGCTGTTCGGTCCATGTTCGATTTGTACAAGCTATCGTCGCGCGGCTCCATTCCCTCAGACCCCCTGACCGTTACAGTTGGCCCCGTAAAACTGGGAGGGACCACCATGCGCACTCAAGTCGCGATCATCGGCGGCGGGCCGTCGGGCCTGCTATTGGCGCAATTGCTCCATCAAATCGGGGTGGAGACCGTGGTGCTGGAGCGTCAATCGCGCGACTATGTGCTGTCGCGGGTTCGCGCGGGGGTGCTCGAGGCCGGGCTGGTGGACCTGCTGACCCGCGCAGGGGTCGGGGATCGCTGCGGGCGTGAAGGTCTGATCCATGACGGGACGTTCTTCGCGGCCCGCGGGCGCCGGTTCCGGGTCGATTTCAAAGCGCTGACCGGCAAGGTCGTCACCGTCTATGGCCAGACCGAAGTGACCCGCGACCTCTATGACGCGCATGACCGGTCCGGCGCCACGATCCATCACGGGGTCGAGGATGTGGTCCTGCACGATCTGAAAACCGACGCGCCCTATGTCACCTTTTGCAAGAACGGCGCCGATCACCGGCTCGACTGCGATTTCATCGCCGGCTGCGACGGGTTCCATGGCGTCAGCCGCAAGACCATCCCCGACACGGTGCGCCGGGAATTTGAGCGGGTCTATCCCTTCGGCTGGTTCGGCGTGTTGTCGCGCACGCCCCCGGTCTCGCACGAACTGATCTACGCCAACCACGAACGCGGCTTTGCGCTCTGCTCGATGCGCAGCGAAACGCTGAGCCGCTATTACGTGCAATGCCCGATCACCGACACGGTGGATGACTGGTCCGACGCCCGGTTCTGGGACGAATTGCGCGCGCGCATCCCCGAGGAAGCCGCGGCGAGCCTGATCACCGGCCCGTCGATTGAGAAGACCATCGCGCCGCTGCGGTCCTTCGTGGCCGAGCCGATGCGCTGGGGCCGTCTGTTTCTGGCCGGGGACGCGGCGCATATCGTGCCGCCCACCGGCGCCAAGGGGCTGAACCTTGCGTCCTCGGACATCCACTATCTGTTCGAGGGGTTGGAGCGGTGGTATCGCGGCGCCGACCCCGCAGGGATCGACGGCTACTCCGAACGCGCGCTGACGCGGGTGTGGAAGGCGGAGCGGTTTTCCTGGTGGATGACCGCCACCTTGCACCGCTTCCCCGAACAGACCGCGTTCGAGCAGCGGATGCAGGAGGCGGAGATCGACTATCTGGAGCATTCCATCGCCGCGCAGACCTCACTGGCGGAGAATTATGTCGGCCTGCCCTACTGAGGCCGGGCGCATGAAAAAGCCCGCGGACCTTGCGGTTCGCGGGCTTTTTCGTAGCTGAGGCGCGGCTGGATCAGGCGGCGTCGCTGGCGGGCGCGACTTCGTCCTTGTCGTCGGCGCGCGAGGACGCGCGGATCAGCGCCTGCACGTCGATTTCCTGCTGCATGAACGCGGGCACATGGTCGCCCATGCCGATGATCCGGCCGCCACGATCGCGGCGCGCATTGGTCTGCGCCGAGGTCTGGACGCGGTTGCCGCCACGCTGATCGCCACGCTGGTCACCGCGCGGCGC
>JBLIKI010000100.1:0-9072 GCA_047636235.1 Paracoccaceae bacterium
CTCTAAGAGGTCAAATCCTTTGCTGGCAAGGGCCTCTGCGCGGGAAAAACCATCCCTTTTTATTCCCTCATTTCCCGCAATCCTCCTCTTGGCCGCGCCAGAGACGAAAAAGGCGGCGGCGTGGGCAAACCCACGCCGCCGCCTCAACTTTGGCAAACTCTCGGGCGTCCATCAGGGCTTCCCTCGTCGCCCCAAGGGCGTCAGCGTGACCCGCTTCGGCCCACCGACCTCGCCCCTCACCGGCGTGATCAGGCCCGCGTCGACGAGGTCGGCAATCGCCTGCCCCACACGCCTGTAGGTGATCTGGCCGCCCTTGCAGGCGTTGAGGATCGTGCGCCGGTCTATGTTCCCGTCCCCGCGCAGCACGCCCTTGTTCGTCCCCTTCCACATGAACGCCATGATCCGCTGCTCGGCAGCGGCTTCCAGCGTGTCCGCGATATGCTCGGTGGCGAGGACGACGAAGGCCTCGACCGATTGCAGGGTCAGCGCCGCCGCCCACCGCATCGAGGGCAAGTCGATCTCGGGCTTGTTGTCCGCGGCCGCGGCCAGCCCGGCGAGGCGCAGAGCGATCTCCTTGGGTCGGACCCATATCGGCTTCGTCACCGGCAGCGCGCGCTTCCCTCGGGCCTTGGCGTAGCGGCCCAGCGCCGCGTGCAGCCTCCTCGCATCCGGGGAGATCATTACGGTCATGGTCGGCTTCGAGCGGACCCTGCCAACGGCGAACCGCGGGGGCTGCACCTCTGCGGGCAAGGCGCGCCCCGGCCCGGCGGCCTTGCTGTCCAGCGCGGTTGGGGACAAGTGCGACAGCTTCCTGATCAGGCGATCCGGCAGGCCGCCACCCTCCTCGTCCTCGCCGTCGTCCTCGCCCATGTCGATCATGGCGTAGTCGTCGTCCTCGTCGCCCATCTCCTCCCGTTCGCCCTCGGCATGGATGAGCAGCATGCGGTTGAGCATCCCGTCGGCGGTCTGCCGACCCGTCAGCGCCGGGGCCATGGCTTCGAGGGTGGAGGCCCTCAGAAGCGCCAGCGTGGGCTGCTCCATGGGGGCCTTGTTGTCCGAGGACTTCGACCGCGAGGCGCCCGACAAGGCGGTGGCGCCGCCAGACCAGACAATTTTCGCCAACTCCATGATGTCTTTCTTATGCCCGGCGCCATTCTCGCCCTTGAGCGCGGCCATGAACGCGCCGCCTTCGTCGAGGTGCATCACCATGCACCCCTTGAGTTTCAGCATCGCGGCGTGCATCCCTGCTTCGGAGGCGGGCCGAACGAACCGATCCGCCAGCCCGAAGGCGTCCAGCACCGCGACAGCCGTATCCACCGCGTTCTGCTTGCCGCCGCCGCTCTCAGCCAGCGGCATGATCGACGTGGACATGCTGGTGAATTTCTTCTTGCCGATGCGGATGTAGACGTGGTTGCCCACCAAGCCGCCGACGCCGTTGACCGCGCCAGCGAGCGCTGTCTCGCGGTTGTCCATGAAGCCCATGCTCCAGCCCCAGTCCGCCAACTCGCCGAGGACGCCCGGCGGGCGCAGCGGGTCCGTCGTGGCGAGCAGCGCAGGCAAGTCGCGCAGCGCAACCTCTTGCTCGGGCGTCAACGGGGCCGCCGCAGGGGCGTCCTCGGCCAGCCCAGCGTCCTCCACCGGGGCGTCGTCTCCGGCCGTGGCGGCCGCCGTGAGCGAGGCCTCGAGCCCCGGCGCCCAATCCAGGGTCACGCCACTGTGATCAGTGATGCCCCAGTCCTCGCCCTCGGTGGTTTCCCACGCCCGGCGCAGCGCTCGGGCGCGCTTCCGCTCGACGCCTTGGTCCATCGCGTGGTCCCTGCCCGCGCCGCCGCCAGCGACGACGATGTGGACGAACTGCAGGAAGGTCCGCCCTGCCTCGGCGCAGGCCTTGGTTTGGGCCAGCAGACACGCGCTCCGGTCGCCTGTGAAGGCCTCGCCCTCGACCGCGCTGGCGTAATGTCCGCCGAGGCTGACCCGCTCCGCGTGCCACGCCATCGCCTCGTCCAGTTTCGCGCCGTCATCGTCGCCCGAGCGAACCGTCGCCCGGCGTCGCAGCTTGGCATTGTCCGCATCCGTGGCCGCGTTGATCAGGAAATCACCCTCCGCGTCAGCCTGCGCAGCCAGCGCAATCCACCCCGTGAGGTGCGCTGGCAGGACCGGCACGGGACCGGCCGGGCCCACCGGGTACGCAGGAGCGGGCGCAGGGGCCGCCGCCGCCTTGACCGCCTTCTTGCGTTCCAGCAGCGGCTCCGGGGGCAGCAGCGCCATGATCTCGTCCGCCTGCCGCGCGGTCGTCAGATCGCCCGGCAGGCGGCAGGCCGGCGTCCGCTCGGGATAGCCCTTGGCCAACTTCGATTTGCTCGACCAGTTGACGAAGCCGGGGACACGCATCACGCGGCTCGGATCGGCCGTGTTGTCAGCGCCAAGCGCACACTGGAACGAGGCCATGGCCTCGCGCCCCGCCTCGGGCGTCATGGGCTCGGCCAAGCGATAGAAAAGCTGGATGCCGTTGCCGCCGTCCACCGCCAGCGTGGGCATGGCGCCGCCCTCGACGAAGGACGCCACGGAGGCGCGCAGCGCGGCCCTCGCAGCGTCGTAGCTGGCCCGCTCGCCGCCCTTCGCCACCGCAGGGTCGAAGTCGGCGACGAAATGCGTGACCGCCGCGATGTCCGCGTCGCTGAACTTGCCACCGCCTGGCGTCGCGCCCGGCTTCACCGGATTGGGGTGCCAGTAGATGCCGTGGCGGGCGTCATTCTTCTCCCGCAGGGCGCTGACTGTCGAGGCCCATGCGGTGGGGTCGATCACGTCCACAGTCATGCCTTCGGTCGGTCCGCCCATCGCGGGTATCCACATCAGGTGGTGGACCTTCCTGTCCGTGGCGAGCAGGAACTGCCGCGCCTCGTCCGGGTCGGACTTAAGCGCCCGCTGGGTCGCGGCGGCGGGGTCGTTCAGCCACTCGATGGCGCTGGCGGCCCCGGGCACGATCTCGGCGACCTCGATGGGTTCGATGGGCTCGAAGGGTTCTGCGGCGCCGAGGCCGAGGGCTTCGTTCTGGCGGGGATTGCGGGCGTCGCCTTTGGCCATTTGGGCATCCAGTTGGTTGAAAACCGGGCCGAAACCGCCTAGAATTCATGCGTCGGCGCGATGTTTGTGGTTTGGCCGCTCTTGCGTTGCCGCAGACGCTTCAAAGGCCCTCGGGAGATCCGAGGGCCTCCCTCGTTTCAGGTCTTCGGGTAGATTCGCTCGTCGAGAAAGCCTTTGGCCTTCAGCGCCCGCGTCAGCAGCATGGCGCCGATCTCGATGGCGGTATCGCAGTGCATCGAGGGTCTCCTTGGTCGGCAGACATGCAGGGGCCGCCCACGCGCCAAGGGGCGCGCGCTGAGGCGGTATCGGTGATGTCGATGGGGTGGCTTGCCGAGGGCGAGGCCGATCGGTGCCTCGGCCCGTCAGCGGGCGGCGGGGGCCTGCGGCCGCATCGTGCTCGCGATCTTGCGGTTCGCCTCGGCGAAGACGTCCTCGCGGCGATAGTGGGCGAAGCGCCCGATCCGCCAGACCGGAAGCGGCCACTTGATCAACGAGGACGGCTGGATCGTGTAGCCAGCCGCGCCCAGCGCTTCGCTGGCCGTGATCCGGGTCAGGAGTTTCGGCGTCCCCGGCGGGGGCGTCAGGATGATGGCGGGTTCAGGGGCGAGCATCAGGGCATCCTCTCATCTGGGTGGGACGCAGCGGGGGCCGCGTCGTTCCTGATGATTCTTCACAGTCCCGCGCCGCACTTGCCAGCGAATGAAGAGGGGGTGGCAGTCCCACCCCATTTCCGATCACCCCGCCCGGATCGCGTCCCGCGCCCGGTTCGGGGACATGCCGTCCGCCACGGCCTGCGTGATCACCGCAGCCTGCGCTTTTGGCGGCAGCGGAAGCGCGCGCGGCTAGCCTAGCTTCTCGGCAGCTTTGAGGATGGCTTCGCGGGCCGCTTCAGCTTTGGCGATTACCTTGGGCAGGTTTTTGCACATGCTCTTGAGGGACCCGTTGCGCTTCTTCTGGTCCGATTTCACGCGGTCCTCGGTCTGTTTCGCTTCGGCCCGCAAATCGTGGGGTCGCACATCGAAGTCGTTACACTCGGCCTCGAAGTCGGTGGCTTGGGCGCGCAGGGCCGCGGCGGTGCTGTGGCCTCTGGCGTCCTTGCCTGCCCCGTCCCAGAACAGGCGAGTGATCTTCTGCTCGGACGTCAGGCCCGGCGCGCTCTCGTTCACGTCGAATAGTTCGTCGAAGTCGTAGTCGGCGAGGGCCGTCCCGACCCGGATCATGCGAGCGATCCTCTCCTCGAGCGACAGCGTGCCCACGCCTTCGCTCACGCCGAACAGGTCTTTGCAGCAGAAGTCGGCTTGGCGGCGCTCGCCGTCGAGACGCAGCCCTTGGTTCGGGCCGAAATGGGCGAGGGGATCGTTTTTGTCCCCGGTCATGTCGCGCGGCCCAGCTTGACTACGTTGCCGCCGCCATCGCGCCCGAGGATGGAGCCGAAGAGCGCGCCCCATTCGCGGATCGCGGCGTCCTGCTCATCCCGGCGCGGCTCGGCGAGATAAGTGCCGACGACGCCGCCGCGGGTGAGGCTGGATTTGTGATTGAGCGCTCCATCGATGGCGGATTCTGGCAAGCGGCATCCAGAGCGCGCGAGAAGGCTGGCGAAGGTTCGCCGACAATCGTGAAGGCACCAGGCATCGAACTCGTCCCCGAGATGGACGTCCAACGCGGCCTTGATCGAATTGCGCGCGATGGGCTTCCCGGTCCTGCCGGGGAAGATCAGGGCGCCCGGCTCTCGCCCGCCTTGGGCATCGGCGCGCGCGTCGAGGATTTTGAGCGCGATGGGGCTCAGGAAGAACCGATGGGCCTCGCCGTTCTTGGTCAGGGTCGCGGCCTGATGCCAGTGGTCGCCGCGGATGTCGCGCCACCGCATGGCCACGACCTCGCCTCCGCGGGCGGGCACGGCCATCATGAAGCGGATCAGATCGCGCGCTTGCGGGTTGAGGTTCTCGACCGCGGACCAGATCGCGCGGACCTCGTCGTGGTCGAGGACGCGCTGGCGGGCGCCGCCGGGCTTGGGCTTCTCGTCGCGCGTCAGGGCTGCACATGGGTTCGCTTCCAGCGCCCCCTCAGCCACGCAGTAGTCGAAGAACGACCGAAGCCCCTGCATCCGCAGCACCGCCGCGCCGCCTCGCTTGCCGCGTCCAAGTGTGGACCCGATCTGCCGGGGCCTGATCTCCGCCGGGGTTAGGGCGAGGGCCTCGAGGATGCCTAAGGCGACGCGGGCTTCGCGGTCGAGCGTGCCAACATAGCGCGCCGTGACCTTGCCCCCGCGTGCGCCATCCCTCGCCAGCGCCCATGCCTCGAAACCGGGGAGCAAATCGGCGCACGTAAGTCGGGCCCGGCGCTCCTCGGCCTTCATCGCGACCTGAGTCTTCCGGTCCTCCGCGGGATCACCGCCCGGGCGGACCACGTCCTTGGCCTCGGCGGCAACGCGTCGGGCGTCGTCCACATGCAGCGAGCACGCCTCGCCCAGCGCGATGGAGCGGCTGTTGTGGCGCTTCCCATCGGCCGTCAGGCCGCGAAGCTTGAAACCGCAACGCTACGTCATCGCTGTCGCGCTCACTTACAACGACAGCCCCGGCGTGACGCTATCCCTGGCCACGGCCCGATACCGCTGGTCCGGCTCCGTGTCGCGATCGCGGGCGACACGGGCCTTGGTGATCGTTGCGGCAGTGATCTTGGCCGTGGTCGTGGCGGCCATGGGCTGGTTCCTCTGGCGCGGACGTTTTTGGTGGCGCGGACACCGGCGCGGACGGTGGTGTCGCAGTTCGCTGAGGATTAGATCGGGGTGATGACCAGCTTTGGGATGGTGTTTCCTAGACTGCTGTCTGTCGATCCGAGGGAGAAACGATACGGCTGCGCCCCGCGCCCCCAGTCCGGGGCCGCGGAATTCATGCCCTGAGGCTCGGTTCAGCGCAGATAGGGGTCTTTGGCCAAGCGATTGCTGGAAAGGCTTTTTCTCGTATCCAACACGATCTTTTCTATCGCGTCGGCCACATGGACGCCTGCGATAGCGGCGTCGCCGCGGGCGACACGGATGAGGTGCGCCTCCAGCAACACCTGCGCGTGGGTGGCGCCGGCGGGCGGCTCGAACACATAGCTGGCCAGTTCGATCAACAGGCCCAGCGGGTCCTTGAAGTAGATCGAGTGCATGAACCCCCGGTCCTTCACCCCGCTATGGCCGACGCCGCGGGCCTTCAGGCGCTCGGGCGCCTCGGCGAAGCTGGCCGCCGACACCGCGAACGCAAGGTGGTGCACGCAGCCCGCGTCGGTGGCGGTGCGGGATGGGTCGGGGGCGCGGTCCTCGTTGGTGAAGATGGTGATCAGCCGCCCGTCGCCGGGATCGAAATAAAGATGCCCCTCGGCCGGATTGTCGAGGTTAGGCTGCTCGAACACGAAGGGCATCCCGAGCACCCCTTCCCAGAAATCGATCGAGGTCTGCCGGTCGGCGCCCATGATTGTGATGTGGTGGACCCCTTGGGTCTGGATTTTCCGCATGACGCCCCCCTTTGGCCGGCTGATCGGGGCGCGCGGCCCCGGGGGGAACAAGATACCCGCGCGGGGGGATATGTCACGGGCGACGACACGAAAAAGCCCCCGTCGCGCTGGGCGAGGGGGGCGTTGACGCCGTTGCCGGAGATGATGGTGGGCGGTACAGGATTCGAACCTGTGACCCCAGCGATGTGAACACTGTGCTCTACCAACTGAGCTAACCGCCCGGTGACGCGGTGTTTAGGAGGGCGACGGGATCGGGTCAAGAGGGATTTTCACCCCGCCGCTCAGACCATCGGAACCAGCCCGCGCAGCAGCCCCGGCACCTGATGATACGCGGTCGCCACAGCCTCAGGCGCAAGATCGTGGGGCTTGTCCGCCGACAGGCCGAAATCCATCAGAATGCACGGCGTGCCCGCCGCTTCGGCGGTCTTGCGGTCGGTGATCGTGTCGCCGATCAGCACCGAGGCGCGGCGGGATGCGCCGGCGCGGTCGATCGTCTCCCACAGATGCCACGGGTTGGGTTTGCGGACCGACAGCGTGTCGGCCCCCAGCACCGCCGCGAACCGGTCCAGCACGCCGAGCGCGTCGAGCAGCACCAGCGCCAGACGCTCCGGCTTGTTGGTGCAGATCGCCAACGCCCAGCCCTCGGCCGCCAGTTCATCGAGGCAGTCGACCGCGCCGGGGAACAGATAGGACCGGTCCGCGATCATCGCCTCATAGTCGATCAGGAACGGCGCATAGGCGGCGTCGATCTCCGCCTCGGTCCACTCGGCGCCCGACCGCTCCATCCCCAGCCGCAGCATCGCCCGCCCGCCCTTGCCGGACACGCCTGCGTCGGCGGTGACATCAAGCCGCCCCGCATGGCCCATCCGCGCCAGCGCGACATTGGCCGCCCCGATCAGATCGGCGCTGGTATCGGCCAGCGTGCCGTCGAGATCGAAGATCGCGCCCCGTTTCAATAGCCCCGCCATCGCCAAAAGCCCCCGCCGTCATGTTTCGACACAAATTCTGACAGCGGGTCGCCTTCCGCATGTCGCCTGCGGGTGTTAGTTGAATGCTAACCAACCGTCGAGGACAACTGGACGGGCGACCTTTTTTCGACCGGCCGAGCAGCCCAGCCCCGAGGCGACACCTATGACCCATGACCAGCGCCCCGCCGCCGCCGTTATCCTTGCGGCGGGCGAGGGGTCTCGGATGAACTCCGACCTGCCCAAAGCGCTGCACCGCATCGGCGGCGCGCCGATGATCGCGCACGCGCTGATGGCCGCGCAGGCGCTAGCGCCGGAGCGGGTCTGCATCGTGGTCGGCCACGGCGCCGACAAAGTCGTGGCTGAGGCGCAAGGCTGGCACGAGGACGCCGTGGTGGCGGTGCAAGAACAGCGCCGCGGCACCGGCCACGCGGTCGGCTGCGCGCGCTCAGCCTTGAACGGGTTCGGCGGCGACGTGGTGATCCTTTACGCCGACACCCCGCTGATCACGCCCGAAACGCTGGCGCGGATGCAGGACGCGCGCGCGGGCGGCGCCGCGGTGGTGGTCTTGGGCTTTCACGCCGCCACCCCCGGTGGCTATGGCCGCCTGATGGTCGAGGACGGCGCGCTGGAACGGATCGTCGAGGCCAGGGAGGCATCGCCGACCGAGCTGGCGACCACCTTGTGCAATTCGGGCGTGATGTGCGTCGACGGCGCGCTGCTGTTCGGCCTGCTCGATCAAGTCACAGACGCCAACGCCAAGGGCGAGTTCTATCTGACCGACATCGTGGCCCTCGCCCGCGCCGCGGGCCATGCCTGCACGGTGGTGGAATGCCCTGAAGCGGAGACGCTGGGCGTCAACGACCGCCGCGATCTGGCCGCCGCCGAGGCCGCGTTCCAGACCCGCAAGCGGGCCGAGGCGCTGGACAACGGCGTCACCCTCAGCGCCCCCGACACGGTGTTCTTCAGCTTCGACACCTGGCTCGGCCGCGACGCCGAAGTGGAGCAGAACGTGGTGTTCGGCCCCGGCGTGACCGTCGAGACCGGCGCGCTGATCCGCGCGTTCAGCCATCTGGAGGGCGCCCATGTCTCGGCCGGGGCCATCGTCGGGCCCTATGCCAGGCTTCGTCCCGGGGCGGAGATCGGCAATGACGCGCGCATCGGCAATTTTGTGGAGATCAAGGGCGCCGAGATCGGCGAGGGCGCCAAGGTCAATCATCTGAGCTATGTTGGCGACGCCACCGTCGGCGCGGGCGCGAACCTTGGCGCGGGCACGATCACTTGCAACTATGACGGGTATCTCAAACACCGCACGGTGATCGGGGACGGGGCGTTCATCGGCTCCAACTCCGCGCTGGTGGCGCCGGTCAGCATCGGCGCGAGGGCGATCGTCGGCGCCGGGTCGACGATCACGGCGGATGTGGGCGCGGACGCGCTGGCGCTGGCGCGCGGGCGCCAGACCGAAATGCCCGGCCGCGCGGACGCGATGCGCGCGGTTCTGGCGGCCAAGAAGGCGGCGCGGGACTGA
>JBLIKI010000101.1:0-8955 GCA_047636235.1 Paracoccaceae bacterium
AGATCGCCGTTCACGCGCGACAGATTGTCAAAGGCGACGATGTGCGAGGCTTGGGCGGCGATCACCAGGTCGCGCTCATCCTTGGGGCAGCTTCGGGTGGCGGGGCGTGCGGGGTCGATCAGGCCGCACAGGATCCGCGCGGCGGTGCTTTTGGCGCTGCCTTGCTCGCCGGTCAGGATCAGGATCGGATAGGGGCCGGTGGGATGCAGACAGCCGATCAGACAGGCGACAAGAAGGCGGAAGTCGTCGTCGGTCTCGGCGTTGACGAAGTCGCGCAGCAAGTTCGCGTCGCCCTGGCCGAGGGTTGGGATCGGCAGGGCCTCTAGCGCCGCAAGCGCTGTCGCGGTCAAAAGTTGTCGGCTTGCAAGGCGCCTGCCCCGAAACCGCCATTCGCGGGATCGCTACGTGGTTGGCTCGACAAGGTTCGGCGCCCTTGTGCTGGCTACCGAGCCTGAAGCAGGCCGCTTTTGAGAAATACGCTGCACGAACTCGCCCACTCCGCCTCACGCACGTCGACGCAGACCGATCCGGCGCGGGTTGCAGATTCAATGCCTTGGCTGCTGTCTTCCAAGGCCAGACACCGCTCTGTCGCAACGCCGAGAACATCTGCGGCAGGTAGATAGAGATCTGGGGCGGGTTTTGGCGCTGACGCTCGTTCGACCGTGATTATGGCATCAAAGATCCGGCCCAAATCCGTCACCGCCAAAAAGGCATTGGCGATCATGGCCTCGCTGTTGGTCACGAGCGCGATCGGCAAGCGCCCGGCACCCGCGCGGGCCAAGGCGGTGACCGCAGGATTCTCTCGCACCTGACCGGCCATGCCGACTGTCAGCGCGATGCTGTCCGTCGTCAGGCGCGGCATGTCCAAGGCAAGGGCGAATTCGTCGGCGAACCTTGCGAAAAGATCGCGCCGCCAAAGCCCCGTCAGCGACATATACCAGTCGCGCGGCATCGACGCGCCCTGTGCGGCCGCTGCGCCAGAGATCACATCAAAATGCAGATCGGCGGTCAGCAAAAGGGCGCCAGCACAGTCAAAGAGGATCGCTGCGGGGACGAAGTCGGAGATGGTCGGCATCACTGTGATCTTTCCAAATCCGCCCTGATGTCGCCATGTTCAGCGTCTCTGGCGTCAACGGCTTTGCAAGTATTGAAATCCGCCCCGGAAACCGGGTTGAAAGGGGGTCGACCTCAGGCAAACGGCCGGAGACGACAATGGCCCGGCATTCCGGCCATAGGGTCAGGGCCGCTTCGGCAAGGCGCCAGCCTTCGACCGCGCCCCGAAGCGAAAGGTCGGTGACGATCAGATCAAGCGGGTGCGCTATGCGGGCCATCGCAGATGCCACCGCTTCGGCGGCATCCAGCGAGGCGCACATGGGGGCGAGACAGGCCGCCGCGACCGCACGGTCCGCCGGATCATCCTCAACCAGCAGCACCTTGCCGAACCGGGGCGGGCCGGGCGCCAAGGCGGCGGAGGGATGCAAGGGCAGGGTCAGGCGCACGGTCGTGCCGAGGCCCGGCGCCGACGCGATCTGGATGTCGCCGCCCGATTGGCGGATGAAGCCATAGACCATCGCCAGCCCGAGCCCGGTGCCGGCGCCGTCGGCGCGGGCGGTGAAGAAGGGCTCCATGGCGTGGGCCAGCACCTCCGGCGTCATCCCGATGCCGGTGTCGGCGACTTCGATCACCGCCTGATCGCCGTCGCGGGCCACCCGCAAGGTTACGCGGCCGGGCCCTTCGATGGCTTGCCCGGCGTTCAGGCACAGGTTCAGCAGCGCGCTTTCCATCTGCCCCGGATCCACCCGGATCGGCATTGGGCCGGCGCCGGCCTCGAGGATCAGCTCCACCCCGTCGCGCAAGGCGAAGCCCACCAGATCGTCCATGCCCTCAGCCAAGGCGGGCAGATCGACGACCTCCGGCTCCAGCTGCTGGCGGCGGGCGAAGGACAGCAGCCGACCCGTCAGCGACATGCCCAGATCGACCGCGCTGCCGATGGTCTGGAGCAAGATGCCCTGCCGCTCCGGGCGCGCGGTGGTCATCAGATGCAGGTTGCCCGAGATGGTGGACAGGATGTTCCCGAAATCATGCGCCACCTCGCCCGATATCTTGCCAAGCGCCTCGATCCGCTGAATCTGGCTCAGGCGGTCGTCCATCCGCCGCCGCTCGGTCGCGTCCGAGATCAGGACGACGGAGCCTCCGCCCGGAAGCGGGCTTTCACGGCGCTCGGCGTGTCGCCCATCTGGCGAGGCGAGGGCGCAAAAGCCGCCCGGCCCGCTTGTCGATGTCCAGCCCCCTGCGTCGATCACCTCGGACAGTTTCGGGCGGCCCTTTAGAAGGGGCGGGTCGACGCGAAGCACCTGCCCCAGCCGGTCGTTGCTGGCCACGATCTGTCCGGTGTCGGACAAGATGGCGACGCCGTCGCTGATGCCGGCCATCATGTTCTCAAACAGGGCTGTGCGTTGCGCCATCTGGCGATGCGACCGATCCAGCCGCAGGGCGTTCGCGCGAAAGATGCGAAAGGCGTGAAACAGCTTGCCGATCTCATCGCCCTGGCCCTCGCCGCGCGGCAGGCGGGTTTGCCTGTCGCCCGAGGCGAGCCGCATCATCGCATCCGAAATGGCCCGCAAATTGGCGGTGACATGGCCCGAGACATAGAGCGCCGCCACAAGGGCGAGCCCCGCGCTGGCGAGGCCGACCAGCAGAATGGTGGATTTGGCCAGCGAAATCGCCGTGGTGGTGCGTGTGCGTTCTTCGGCGATATCGGCCTGCGCCAGCGCTGTGGCCGCCGCGGAATGCGCGGTCACCGCCGCCGCGCCCTGCCGGATGCGCACCAGCGCCGCCTCTGCCTTGATCAGGCGCGCCAGCTCTTGGCGGCGCAGTTCGAACAAGCCCTCGGCACCCTCGGCGACGGCGCGCAGGCGCGGCGTCTCCTCAGCGCCGGATCGCAATCCTTGGGCGGCGATCCGGGCGAACAGGGCGACATATTCGCGCTGGAACTCTCCAACGCCGATCAGGTTCTCGGCCCGCCCCGCTCCCGAAAGCACGGCGGCCAGACGTTGCAGCACAAGCCAATCCTGGCGTTCGGCCACTGTGGCGGCGGGCCGGGCCGAAAGGGTGGCGAAGCGCCGCTCAGCCCGCGCCAGTTCGGCGCTCAGCCGCAAGGTCCGGTCGCGCAACCCCGCCCGAAGCGAGGTTTCGCGCACAAGGGTGGCGATCGCGCCCCGGGTTTCGGCCATGGCGCCCCGCAACGGGTGATCTTGCGACAGGCCCGCGGCGATCGCCTCGACCAACCCCGTGGCCTGCGCGCCCTCTTGGGCGATGCGAAAAGGGCTGTCGAGCGTCAGCAGATAGGGCGCCAGCGTCGCCAGATCGGCGGCTTGCCGCGACAGGGTCAGCGCGCGGTCGACACCGGTCAGCGTCTCATCATGCAGATGTTCCAGACGCTCGGCCCCGCGCGTCAACGCCACCCATGCCACCGCCCCAACCGTGAGCGTGGCGAGGGCGAGCAGGGCCAGCGCCAACAGCAGCCGCGCGCGGACGGTCAGCCGCTTCATCGCGGCTCGCCGGTCACAAAGACATAGCCCTGTCCCCGCCGGGTTTGCAGGTGCATGGGCTTGGACGGCACGGCCTCGATCTTGCGGCGAAGGCGCAGGATCAGCACGTCGATGGTGCGGTCCATATACTGAGACGAGTCGTTGCCAAGCTCGCTCAGCAGCTCGGCGCGCGGAATGATCCGGTCGGGATGGCGCAGCAGGTATTCCAGCAACCGATATTCGGCGTTGGTCAGGGGGATCTCGGCGCCATCGGGGCCGACCACTTCGCGCGCCGCAAGGTCGAGCCGCAGCGTCCCGAAGGCGCGGATCATGTTGGCGGACCGATCGGGCGGCCGGATCGCCGGATGCCCCTTTCGGCGCAGCACGGCGCGTAGACGCGCGATCAGCTCGCGCGGATTGAAGGGCTTCATCATGTAGTCATCGGCCCCGGTTTCCAGCCCGATGATCTTGTCCATTTCATCGCCGCGCCCGGTCAGCATCACGATCGGCAGGTCCAGCGCCGCGCGGATGCGGATCGCCAGCGTCAGCCCGTTCTCTCGCCGCAGCCGAAGGTCGATCAGCGCGAGGTCCACCCGCGGCGCGGGGCCGAGGGCGAAGAACGCGGCGCCATCGGGCAGGGGGAGCGGGGTGAAGCCGTTCTCAGCCAAAAGCGCCGCAACGGTTTCGCGCAAGTCGGCGTCATCGTCGATGATCGCGACCACAGGGGCGCGGGCATGATCCGATGCGTCTTGCGCCGAAGCGACGTGTTCCATCCTTGATGCCCTCCCTCGGCTCATCATGGCCGAAACCCCGGGATCATCAATCACCTATCGGATTCCGAGCGGCAGGAGAGAAGGGCGCTTTGTAACATTGTTCATCAAATAGCACCCCCGCCGCCTGCGGTTGCGCCCGACCGCCCTCGCCTCATCGGGTTTCGTCGTGCCATTCTTGGGTAAGCTCACCCAGAACGAGGTGGGACGAATGGGAGGAGAAAATGATGAAGGCTTTCACAATCAGCGCTTTGGCGCTGGCCGCCAGCTTGGCTGGCAACGCCGGTTTCGCGCAATCCCTGAACGTCGTCTGCTCGAACGAACAGGCGTGGTGCGATCTGATGGCGGAGAACTTCAAGATCGACACCGGCATCGACACCGCCATCGTGCGCAAATCGACCGGCGAGGTTCTGGCCCAGGTCAGGGCCGAGGCCGGCAATCCCAAGGTCGATGTCTGGTGGGGCGGCACTGGGGATCCGCATCTGATCGCCGCCAGCGAGGGGCTGACCGTCGCCTCGGGCGTCGACACGTCGGGGCTGCTTGGCTGGGCGCAGAACATGGCGGAGATGTCGCAAGGCCGGGCGATCGGCGTGCATGTCGGCTTGCTCGGCATGCTTTATAATAAAGAGGTTATGACGGAAAAGGGCCTGCCCGTCCCCGCCTGTTGGCGCGATCTGACCAAGCCCGAATACAAAGGCGAGGTTACGGTGTCGAACCCGCAATCCTCCGGCACGGCCTATACGCAGCTCGCCACCCTTGTGCAGCTGTTCGGCGAGGATGAGGCGTTCAAGCTGTTGACCGACATCGGCGCCAACGTGAACCAATACACCAAATCCGGTTCCGCCCCCAGCAAGATGGCCGCGCGCGGCGAGACCACGATCTCGATCGGCTTCATGCATGACATGGTGAACCTGAAGAAACAGGGCTTTCCGGTTGTGATCGTGTCGCCCTGCGAAGGCACCGGGTATGAGGTGGGCGCGGTCTCGGTGATCAACGGCACGCCGCATATGGCCGAGGCCGTCAAGTGGGTCGAATACGTCACCAGCGCCGCCGCGCAGCAACGGGCGCTCGAGGTCGGGGTCTATAACATCCCGTCGAACCCCGGCGCCGCGACCGACCCCGACGCCCCCGACATGGCTGCGGTCAAGCTGATCGACTATGACTTCGCCACCTATGGCTCCTCCGCTACGCGCGAGCGTCTGCTGAGCCGCTGGGAAGCGGATGTGAAGTCGAAGGGCGGCAACTTCCAGTAGGAGCCCCTGACCGGCCCGCCCCCGCCGGGGGCGGGCCATTCTTTGATCGGGAATGATGTGATGCAGCGCACGGCGGGGCTTTGGCTTCTGATCGGGCTGGCGGGCTATGCCCTGCTGCCTTGGTACATGGTCGCGGATGGGTTCCTGTCTTTTCAGTGGCTGGGATCAGTTTTGAGCGCAGATGCTTCCGGCCTGTTCGCTGCGATCGGTGGCAAAGGCTGGCTGTTCGGCCCGCCGGTTGGATTCATTCTGGCGGTCGCGGCGCTGGCGCTCCGCTCGGACCAGATCGGCACGGCGCGGGGGCTGACGGCGGCGGGGGCGGTCGGCCTTGCGCTGATGGCGGCGCAGGGGCTGATCGTATTGGGGGATCGCACGCGGCTGGGCCTGTTCGAGGGCGCCACCCAATCCGGCATGGGGGCGGGGGCGCTGGTCACCGCCGCGGCGCTTTTGTTCGTGCTGACCACCGGTGTCTCGGGCCTTGGCCGCGGGCGCGGCGACGCCTTCATCACCGGCCTGATCGGGGCGGTGATCGCGCTGGTGATCACCTTCGTTTTCTATCCGATGCTGTTCATCCTCGTCAGCGCGTTCGAGTTGAAGGGCGGCGCGGGCTTTGGCGTGCAGGAATTCCTGCCGCGGTTCTTCGCTCCCGATATCTGGTCGCTCGCTTGCTTGACCGGGCGCGGGCTATGCGGGGCGGCCTCCAATTCGCTGATGCTCGGGCTGGCCACGGCGACGGGCGCCACCCTTTTGGGGCTGGCGTTCGCGCTGATCTTCACCCGCACCAATTTTGGCGCCAAGCGGTTGCTTCGGGTGCTGACGATCCTGCCGATCATCACGCCGCCCTTCGTGATCGGCCTTGTGCTGATCCTGTTGTTCGGTCGCGCGGGCACGGTGACCGAATTCTTCGCCGACGCCTTCGGGTGGGAGAAGACCCGTTGGCTTTACGGCTTTTGGGGCGTCTGGCTGGCCCAGATGCTGTCTTTCACCCCGATCGCCTTTCTGGTCCTGATCGGCGTCGTCGAAGGGGTCAGCCCGTCGATGGAGGAGGCGAGCCAGACCTTGGACGCCAACCGCTGGCAAACCTTCCGCTACATCAGCCTGCCGCTGATGCGGCCCGGTCTGGCCAACGCCTTTTTGCTGAGCTTCATCGAAAGCCTCGCGGATTTCGGCAACCCGCTGGTGCTGGGCGGCAACTTCAACGTGCTGTCGACCGAGATCTATTTCGCCATCGTCGGCACCGTGGCCGATCCGGCCAAGGCGGCGATCCTGTCGATCACATTGTTGTCGATGACGCTGGGCGTGTTCATCGCGCAGCGCAAATGGCTGGGGCGCAAGAACTATGCGACCGTGACCGGCAAGGCCGACAGCGGCCGCAACACCGCCTTGAACGACGGTTTGCGCTGGATCTGCTATCTGGTGGCGCTGCCTTGGGCGGCCTTCACGCTCGTTCTTTATGTGCTGATCATCTTCGGCAGCTTCGTGAAGCTGTGGGGCTATGACCATACGCTGACACTTGAGCATTACAGCCGCGCGTTCAAGATCGTGTTCCGCGACGGGGTGCACTTCACCGGCGCCGCTTGGGACAGCTACTTCACCACGCTGACCATCGCGGCGATCGCGGCGCCGCTGACCGCCGCGATCGGCCTTGCCACCGCCTATCTGTTGGTGCGTCAGAAATTCGTGGGCAAGGATGCGTTTGAATTCTCCACCATGCTGTCCTTCGCCATCCCCGGCACGGTGATCGGGGTGGCGTATGTCATGGCCTTCAACTTTCCACCGATCGAGCTGACCGGCACCGGGCTGATCCTGATCGTGGTGTTCATCTTCCGCAACATGCCCGTGGGCGTGCGGGGCGGCATCGCGGCCATGAGCCAGCTGGACAGATCGCTGGACGAGGCCTCGATCACGCTGGGGGCCAACAGCGCGACCACGTTGCGCCGGGTGATCCTGCCGCTGATGGGGCCCGCGATCCTGGCGGCGCTGACCTATAGCTTCGTGCGGGCGATCACCTCTGTGTCGGCGGTGATCTTCCTTGTCTCGGCCCGCAACAACATGGCGACCTCCTTTATCGTCGGCCGGGTTGAGAACGGCGAGTTCGGCATCGCCATCGCCTATGCCGCCGTTCTGATCGTGACGATGTTGCTGGCCATTCTCGCGCTGCAGCTGCTGATCGGCCGCCGCAAGCTGCGCCGCGCCGACCGCATCGAAACCCCCTGAGCCGGAGAGAAGCATGACCAAAGGTTCCGTCCGTTTCGAGGCCGTCACCAAACGTTTCGGCGCGGTGATCGCGCTCAAACCCCTGACGCTGGATATCGCGCCCGGCACGCTGGTCACGCTGCTGGGGCCGTCGGGCTGCGGCAAGACCACCACGCTGCGACTGATCGCGGGACTGGAAAGCGCGAGCGAGGGGAGGATCCTGATCGGCGGAGAGGATGTGACGGCCTTGTCCGCGACCTATCGGCGGGTGTCGATGGTGTTTCAATCCTATGCGCTTTTTCCACATATGACGGTTGCGGAGAACGTGGCCTACGGTCTGACGGTGAAGAACACCCCCAAGGCGCAGGCCCATGCCAAGGCGCAAGAGGGATTGGAGCTTGTCGGCTTGAAAGGCTTTGGCGCGCGCCTGCCGTCGGAGCTGTCGGGCGGACAGCAACAGCGCGTGGCCGTGGCCCGCGCCATCGTGTTGGAGCCCGAGGTTCTGCTGCTCGACGAGCCGCTATCCAACCTTGACGCAAAGCTGCGCCGGCATGTGCGTGAGGAAATTCGCCAGATTCAGCAACGGCTCGGGCTGACGGCGGTGTATGTCACCCATGATCAGGAAGAGGCGATGGCGGTGTCGGACCGGATCATCGTGATGAAGAACGCCGAGATCGCGCAGGAAGGCACTCCCGCCGATCTCTATGACCGTCCGGCCTCGGCCTTTATCGCGGATTTCATCGGGGACGCGAACCTGATCGACGTTGAAATCAGCAAGGCAGGCCCGCAGACCGAAATCGTCGTGCTGGATCGGCGTCTTACGCTGCCTTTGGCAAGCGCGGCGACGGGGGCGGCGAAGATGGTGCTGCGCCCGCATCAGGTGCGGCTGACGCGCGATGCCGGCCCCGACACGCTGCCCGCCGAGGTCGGCTATGCAGCCTATCTGGGAAATTCTGTTCAATACACGTTGAACACGCCCGTGGGATCGATCTTTGCAATCACGCCCCCGCAACCGTTGCCGTTTCGCACAGGCGATAGCCTGCATATTGGCTTTGCGCTGGAAGACGTGCGTCTGGTGCCTGCGACGTGACTCCCGGTCACGTCCGACAAGCTGGAGTAGATTTTGGGATGGCCATTCAAAGACATCGGTCAGGCGGCCGGTGTTGCGATGCTGAGCAGCGGGTCGATCTGGGCGGCGTCGATCTG
>JBLIKI010000102.1:0-8950 GCA_047636235.1 Paracoccaceae bacterium
CGGTTGCGGCGATGCAGATGGCGCTCATGAAGGTGTGTGCGCAGCGGTCGTATCTGGTTGCGATGCGTCGCCAGTCCTTGAGCCTTCCGAACATGCGCTCGATGCGGTTGCGCCGCTTGTAGAGGTCTGTGTCGTAGAGGACCGGGGCTTTGCGGTTCGCCCGGCCTGGAATGCAGGGCTCGATTTCGAGATCGGTCAGGGCCTCGTGAAGCCAGTCGCGCCTCGACGCCCTTGTCGGCGATCAGGACTTCGACGTCCGGCAGGTCGGACAACACGGTCGCGGCGCCTCGATAGTCGCTGACCTGGCCCTCGGTGAGCAGCAGGATCAATGGCTTGCCGTCCTCGTCTCAAACGGCGTGCAGCTTAGAGTTCAAGCCGCCTTTGCTCCGTCCGATACGGCGGGGAACAGCCCCTTTTTGAGCAGGCTTGCCGCCGTTCGATGAACCTTGAGGTGCGTCGCATTAATCATCACGGTGTCCGTCGCCGCGCTCTCGCCCGCTAGGGCTGCGAATATCTAGTCAAAGACGCCGATCCGGCTCCAGCGGATGAAACGGTTGTAGAGCGTCTTCGGCGGCCCAAAGACCGCTGGCGCATCCCGCCACATCAGCCCACCCCGGATCATGTGAATGATCCCCGAGATCACCCGCCGGTCATCAACCCGCGGCACGCCGCGAGGCTTGTTCGGCAGAAGCGGCTTCAAGCGTGCGAACTGGGCTTCGGATAGCCAGAAGTGGTGGTCCGAAATCGCAAACTCCCAACATTTCGCGGGAGCGCCTCACATCGCGGGGCGAACCGGAATCCTGTTTATGGGTCCTGAGCCTAGCTGTTTGATCCCACTGTTTGATGGTGTGATCCTTTCTCAGGCATGGAAGGAAGCACTATGGGACAAGTTCGTCATGGGAGCGCCACGACCACGCACGCTGTCAGAGCAGCGATACAGCGATCGCAAGCTTCGCTTTCGCAGCTGAGCCGGGAGCTGGGGATCACCCCCAAGACGGTGGCGAAGTGGCGGAAGCGGGCGACGATCAAGGATATGAAGACGGCACCGAAGGAACCCCGCTCAACAGCCCTGACCGAGGCCGAGGAAGCAGCTATCGTGGTTTTCCGCCGTCATACGCTGCTGCCGCCGGGTGACCGCCTCAGTGCCTTGCAGCCGTCGATCCCGCATCTGACGATGTCAGCGCTGCATCGGCGCCTGCAGCGACACGACATCTCGCGCCTGCCGAATGCGGAGGGCGACACGCCGAAGCGCCAGAAGTTCAAGCGATACCCTATCGGCTTGTTTCACATCGACATCGCCGAGGTGCAAACAGCGCAAGGTAAGCTCTATCTCTTCGTGGCCATTGACCGCACCAGCAAGTTCGCTGTCGCGCAACTTGCATAGAAGGCGAACAGGCGCACGGCTTGGGAGTGCCTTCAGCACATGCTGGAAGCCGCGCCCTATCGGGTCCACACGATTCTCACGGACAACGGCATTCAATTCACTGATCAGCCGAGGAACCGGGACACACTCTATTCCCGGCCCATGCGCTTCGACATGATCTGCGAGGCGAACGGGATTGAGCACCGCGCGGCGAAGCCGAACCACCCCTGGACCGACGGTTCAGGTCGAGCGGACGAGGCGCACGATCAAGGACGCGACCGTGAAACGCTTCCATTACGACAGCCACAACCAGCTGCAGACGCACCTCGGCGGCTTCCAAGCAGCCTACAACTTCGCCCGAAGGCTGAAGACGCTGAACGGGCTCACGCCCTGCGACTACATCTGCAAAATCTGGACATCAGAGCCGGATCGATTCATCCTTGATCCGATCCACCAAATGCTAGGACTGAACACCTAGGCAGAACGCCGAAATGGCCGACCGCAGCGCCATGTCCGCGACGCGCCTGCTGGAACGGGCGCAGCATCTGTCGCAGATTAGGTCCGCCTTGAAGGCCGAGGCGCCCGCCCGCGGTCGCGCCGCCGCACGGCCAAGGGCGGCCTGAGCGGCGCGCCCCGCTCAGATCCACGCGCCCGACAGCGCCACGGCCAGCCCGGCGACGGGCAGGCCGACCTTGCCGACGATCCCCCGCGACGCGATCAACCCGTGAGAGATCATCGCCAGCCCGACCGCCACCCGCACGAACGCCCACAGCGCATCCACCGGCGCGTCGATCACCCGCAGCAGGTCCGGGTTGGCGATCATCCCCAGCGGGATGACGTAAAGCCCGACGCCCAAGCTCATCGCGGTCAGCGCGACCTTCAGCCAGTTTTCGCCGATCATGCCCGCGGCGATGAACACCGCGCCGCAGACCGGCGGCGTGATGGTCGACAACAGCGCGAACCAGAACACGAACAGATGCGCCTGAAGCGGCTCCAGCCCCAGCTTGGTCAACGCCGGGCCCGCGACTGAGACGCAGATCACATAGGCGGCGGTGGTCGGCACCTCCATCCCCAGCACCAAACAGGCCAGCGCGGTCAGGATCAGCGACGGCCACAGCAACCCGCCCGACCCTTCGAGGATCAGCGAGGTGATCTTGACCCCCAGCCCGGTGATCGACAGCACCCCGATGATGATCGACGCGCACAGGATGATCGCCGCGATCATCGACACCTGCCGCGCGGCGCTTAGCGCGCCATTGGCGAACCGCGCCATCACCTGCGCGCGCGACCCAATCCCGCGCCCGTTGAAGAACAGGAGCAGCGCACCTGCCAGAATCGCCAGCGCGGCGGCGTATTCCGGGGTCACCTTCGCGCCGAACATCGCCGCCAGCAGCACCGTGAACGGAACCAGAAAGAACAGCGACGTCACCACCACGTCGCGCGGCGCGGGGCGATCCGCCTCGGCCACCCCCGCCAGTTCGAACCGGCGCGCATAGGCGTCGATCCCCAGCCAGACCGCGAGGAAATAGAGCATCGCGGGCAAAATCGCCGCCGCCATGATCGAGGTGTAGGGAACCCCCGTCAGCTCCACCATCACGAACGCGCCCGCGCCCATCAGCGGCGGCATGATCTGCCCGCCTGAGGATGCCACCGCCTCGACCGCCGCCGCCAGCCGTTTGGGATAACCGAGCTTGGTCATGGCCGGCAGCGTGATCGCCCCGGTGCTGGCGACATTGGCCGACGCCGACCCCGAAATCGACCCGAACAGCGCCGAGGAGATCACCGACACCTTGGCCGCCCCCCCCTTCAGCCGCCCCGCCGCCGCCGCCGCGACGTTCATAAAGCCTTGCCCCGCCTCTCCGGCGTTCAGCACCGCGCCGAAGATCACGAACACCGATACCACGCCGACCGACACGCCGGTGAGGGAACCCCAAATCCCGCCCTCGGCGATGGTCAGCGTGCCGAGAAAGCTGGCCAGCGGCGTGCCCGAATGGCCGAACTGCCCCGGAATATGCTGGCCGAACAGCCCGTAGCCCAGCGCCGCCAGCGCCACCAGCGGCAGGGGCCAGCCGATGGCGCGGCGCGCGGCCTCCAAGGTCACCGCCAGCAGGGCGACCGCGACGGCGACCTGAAAATCGCCCTCAAGAGACCCGTATTGATCGCCCAGCCGGTTGTGGCTGATCGCGACCCACAGCGCGGCGGCGACGCCGACCGTCGCCAGAACCGCCCCCGACCACAGCCGCCAGCCGGTGGCCCCGAGCAGAAACACGAACGGCAGGATGAACGCCATGTGCAGCGGCCGCGCCACCAGATTGGGCGTCAGGCCTGAGAAGATCAGCCCCAGATGGTAGCAGACCAGCGCCGCCGCCAAGGCGACCCAAAGGGCGCGGGCGGCGCGCCCGGTCGGAAGGTCGATCATGGGGCGGCATCCAATTGCGAGCATGAAAGCGGCCGAGGGCGCATGGCCCCCGGCCGCGAAGATCATCGTCAGTTCACAGACGCAAGATCACTTCTGCGCGTCGGTCAGCGCGATCCCGGCCTCGGCATAGTACCGCGCGGCGCCGGGATGGATCGCGCCCTCGATGTTCCCCAGCATCGCCACATCGACCCCGGCCCACCACGGCGCAGATGCCGACAGCGCCGCCTTGCTTTCCCAGAACGTCTTGGTCAGCGCATAGGCCGCGTCATCGGACATCTTGGTCGTGGCATAGGCGACCACCGGCAGGGACGTCGTGGCGATCGGCGCGTCCTGCCCGGCATAGGTCCCGGCGGGGATCTCCAGCGAGGTGCGCTTGGTCTGCGCGATCTGGTCCGCGCTCAGCGACAGGACGGTGACGGGCATCGAGGCCGCGGCCTCGATCACGTTCGGCGCGGGCCAGGACCCGGCGGTCACGAAGCCGTCGATCTGGCCGTTCTTCAGCGCCGCGACCGCGTTCGACAATTCGGCGTCGGCGATGGTGACCTTGCCGTCGAGCCCGAACAGCGTCAGGTATTTCTCGCCCTCGGTCGCGCCGAACGATCCCTTGCCCAGCAGGATCGTCTTGCCCGCCAGCCCGGCCATGTCGGTGACGCCGCTGGATTTGGCCACCACGAAATGCACCGTCAAGGATGGGATCGGGAACAGCGCGCGAATGGTGTCGAACGCCGGGTCGCCCTTGTCCTTGAACATCGCGGCGCCCTTTTGCGCCAGCCCGACCAGCGCCGGGGGGGTGGTGAAGACATAGTCGCCGCCGCGGGCGCGCACCTCCATCACGTTCTGGACCGAGCCTTGGCTTTCCTCGACCGTCACGGTCACGTCGCCGTTCGTGCCGACTTTCATCGCCTCCGACAGCTCGACGCCCATCTGGTAATAGGACGACCCGATTTTGGCCGATTTATAGGTGATGCGGGTTTCCGCCGAGGCGGTCGCGCCGATGGCGAGGGTGGCGAGCGCGATCGCCGCTGCCTTGAAGATGGCGGTCATGGATGGTCCTTCCCTAGGGTGTCGGCCCGGCCCGGCGGGGCGAGGGCGCCGGGTTTCTCCGGTCTTCGCCGCATTGAACGAAGCGGCGGGGGCGGCGTCAACCGCTAGCGCCCTTTGGCCGCCGCAGATCGCGTGGCGGACGATGGTTCAAGGCGCGCCCGCCGCTGATTGGCAGCCACAACTACGCCCGTCACGGCGCTTGGTCTGCGAGGCCGAGGCGAAAAGCCTGACCGCCGCCGCCGCATCGCACGGTTGGAGGGGGGCTTGGGCGTCGCGGTGTTGATCCGCCCCCTGCGGCGTGGACTTGACCGAGGCGGGCGAAATCCTGCCGGCCCACCCCGGACGCGTTCATCGCGCCGCCGCTGCTCCCGCTCATCAAAGCGCCACCCTGAGACCGAGCTGCGCCTCGTCGAAGCCTTCGGCCGATAAGCGGAGCGCAAGCCCGCCCAAGGCGAGATCGGCTTTTCGGTCAAGCACGACGCCCCGGCGCCGGACGACATCGTGGCGACCGACCTGTTGGCGGCGCATCTTTGCGTCATCGGCCCCGACGGCGCGCCGGACCCGCCCGGCTATCGCTAGGCCGAGGCCGCCCGCCTGCCGCTGGTGATGCCGAGCCGCGCCAATTCCCTGCGCATCCTGATCGACAAGCCCTGCGACGCCGCGGGGCTGAAGCTGTCCGAGCCAGAGCGCGCCGACAGTGTGTGCTTGGTGCAACGCGGGCCATGGCTTCACCATCGTCCCCTAAGGCGGGGCGCTGTCGGATATCCGGCAAGGCGCCCTGTCCGCCGTCCCGATCAAAGACCCGCCGATTGAATGGCGCTTGTGCGTCGCCCCCCGCACCGACCAGCGGCGCAAAATCATCGCCACGCCGGTCGGACAGGCGGTGCAGACCATCCTGCGCGATCTGGTGGACCGGGGCATCTGGCGCCAGGCCATGCCGCCCCGGCATAGGGCGCGGGATATAGCGACGTCTGCACCATGGTCCCGCCCGCGCCACGCTGCACGGCGAAAGCGACCCGGCCCCGCGCCGATGCGCCGCCATGTCATCGCGGAGGATGCCATGAAGCTCATCGCGCTCAGTGGCGCAGCCGCCACCTTCGCGCTTGGCGCGCCAGCCTCGGCGGCCCATGCCATCGACTGCAAATGGATCGCCTTCAGCGGGGGACGCGCAGGTGATCTCGACAAAATGGCTGGTGGATGAGTGCGCGAAGCGCCCCTGCGACAAGCATTCGATCACGGTCCATGTGGGGCGCGCGGTCGCCACAACCACGGATATCGCTGAGACGTCGGCCGCAGGCGTCGGCGATTTCATCACGCCCTGTCTCCCCGAGCAGATGCCGGTCGACACCGCGGTCGGCTCGCATCCCTCAGCCGCTCAACACGCTGGCGGTCGGGCGCAAGATCGAGGAATGGCACGCAGAATATCCCCGGATCACAGATGAATTGGCCAGCCAGAACCCTGCACGCCTTCGGGTTCCGCCCGCTGGAAGACTGCGCGATGCTGCGCGTCAAGCCGGTGCATGACGTAGCGGAGATGAAGGGCCTGCGGGTCCGCTCTTACGGCTTCGCCTATCCCGCGCTGATCAAGGCGCGGGGCGCCGCCCAAGCATCTATCGCAACGTCGGAGGCCTGGGAGGCCCCGAAGCGCAACATCATCGACGGCGCCCGGGTGGGCCCGGCGCCGGCCCCGCGGCTGGAAATACGAAAACGCGGCGAAATACTGCATCGAGATGCCGATCGGCGCCTTCTTTGGGCGCCCGCTGGCGATGAACCTCGACAGCCATATCGGGTTGGACGCGAACGCCCGGGCGGCGGTCGACCAACTCGACCACGACTATCTGGTGAAATACGCCGCGATGCTGGATGACGGCGCCGCCCAAGCCCGCGAGCTGTGGAAGGACGAGCCGACCCCTTCGCGCGCGCGGAAATGGCCGCGGTGGTGTCGGACCCCAAGGCCGAGGCGGTGCGCCGCGAATGGATCGACAAGGCCCCGGCGCTTGGCGTTCCAACCGACGCCGTCGTCGGCGATCTGACGTTCTGAGCCGCAAAGGGCCGCGTCCCCGCCGCCCCCGCACCCCGCATGCACCGACGAGCGCCCCTGCGCCGCGGCTTCGCCCACGTTCTGGGCGTCTGCGGGCCGATCGCGGGGGAGCTTTGGGGAGATGTGCCCCGTGGTCGCCAACGCCAAGCCACGGTTCGCCTTCAACGCCCCGACCGGCGTCGCGCTTGATCTCCCCGAGGCCGCCCTGCCAATCATGATGTTCCTGTCGCCGGCGCTGACGCAGGCCGAGGGTGGGCGCATTACGGTCGTGAAGCTGACCCGCCGCCTGCCCTCCGCCGCCCGGCGCGCCAGTCACGCGGGCGATGGCGCTTGGCGCGATGCTGTTGACTTGGGCCGCCTATGCGGGCTGGATTATGATCGCCAAATCCCTTGCGATCCAAGAGACGGAGCGCGGCTTGATCCGCTTCGCCCTCTGGCCCGCCTCAGGCGTGGTGTTCGTCGGGCTGGGGATGCCATCGGTGCAATTCGCGCTCGGGGCCGCGCAGTGCGCCCTTGGCGGGCGCCCGACAGACCCGGAGGGCGACGCATCAGCAGCCTTGTCATCGGTCTGATCGGGGTCGCAAGCTTGTTCGGCACAGTCCTCGCCGGGGCGCCGGGGCTGATCGGGGCCGGGGGGCTGGCGTTGGGGCCGTAGGTCGGCGCGGCCACCGTGGTCACCAAGCTGGCGCCGCCGCAGATGATGGACCCGGAGCTATGACAAAAGCCTCGCCTCGGCGTCGGTCGCGATCACGCGGACGCTGGCGGGGATGATCCCACGCTCCGCGCTGGTGGCGGTCTTTGGCGTCCGGATCGACAGCAGCATCGGCGCGCCGCTGATCGCGTCGCTGCGGCTTGCCGGGCCGCTGGTGTTGGCGCTGGCGCAGATGATGGTGTGCATCGTCAGCGGGCTCTATCCGGGCGGCTTCACCCCGCCCGAGGCCGGGGGCATCGTCGCCACCTTCACACTTATCCTTGCGTTGATCCGCCAGTGCGGGATCAAGGGCGGTCAGATCGAACAGACCTTGCTGAAGACGCTGCGCATCATCGGGATGATCTTTGCAATCTTGATTTGCACGCTCCAGTTCTCAAAGTTCCTAGCGCTCAGCGAGGTGGCGAATTGGCTGGGAGCGTCGCTGACGGGGCCGGACATGAACCGCTGGGTGATCACGGCGCTGATCGCGCTGACCTATCTCAGCCCTGGGATGATGATGGACGCGCCCGCGCTGCTGGCGATCCCGCCGCCGATCACCCATGCGGTGATGATGCGGCTTGGGTTCGATCCGATTTGGTTCGGCGTGGTCGTGGTGCAGGCGGCGTCCAACGGGCGAATGCGGCTGGAGGGCGTGTTGCGCGGGCTGGCGCCGCTGAGGCCGGCGGGGCTGCGCGCATTCCTACAGATCGCGCCGCTCCTGCGGAGACGATGATATGACCGCTCCTCCGAAGACGACGATATGACCGCTCCTCCGGAGACGACGATATGATCGCTCCTCCGGAGACGACGATATGACCGCTCCTCCGGAGACGACGATAGGACCGCTCCTCCGAAGACGACGATATGACCGCTCCTCCGGAGACGACGATATGACCGCTCCTCCGAAGACGACGATATGACCGCTCCTCCGGAGACGACGATATGACCGCTCCTCCGGAGACGATGAAATGACCGCCCCCGACTTTATCCTGCGCCACCCCCACCTCGCCCTAGGGCCGCAAGGTGCGGATCGCCGCGCTGGGGCCAAGGCTGGCGGATTGGATCGAGGCCCGCGCTCGCCAGTCGCCCGCCGACCCCGCGGCTTTTGATGCGCGGCGGCAGGAGATCGCGGTCGCCATCGCGTATGCCCCCCCCCGGCGCGGTGCGCGGCCCGCTGGCGGCGTGGCTGCGCCGCCCCGAATTGACCGCGCAGCCACAGCCGTTGGGGCGCCATGACACCACGCCGCCACCGCGCGTCTCGGACTTCGCGATCATCACCGTCGCGCAGGTCTGGTCGTCGGAAGACGACTGGGATGCGCGCCAGCCCATCGCGTTGCAGGCGGGCTTCCCGGCAGAAGCCGTCGAGGCGATCCGCACCGGCGAAGCGCCAGA
>JBLIKI010000103.1:0-8938 GCA_047636235.1 Paracoccaceae bacterium
ACCAGCCACGCAGTTTCATTTTGCAGGCCGCGCGCGGCTGCGGCACTTTCCTCAGCCATGGTGGAGTTCTTCTGGGTCATCTCATCCATGTGGCTGACAGCGATGGAGATTTCCTCAACGCCCGAGGATTGCTCACGGCTCGCGGCTGAGATGTCCTCGATCGTTTCCGCGACCTTGGCGATGGCGCCGACGATCTCTTGCAGCGCCACGCCGGTCGAGGTGACCAGCTTCACGCCCTGGCCAACATGCTCCGAGCTGTCTTGGATCAGCGAGGTGATGTCCTTGGCGGCCTGGCTGGAGCGTTGCGCCAGCGTACGGACCTCGGCGGCCACGACCGCGAACCCCTTGCCGGCCTCGCCTGCCCGGGCCGCTTCGACCGCGGCGTTGAGCGCGAGAAGGTTGGTCTGGAATGCGATGCTTTCGATCACGCTGATGATGTCGGAGATCTTGTGAGAGCTCTCCTCGATCAGCGACATGGCCGACACCGCGTCCTCCATCACGTTCTTGCCGCCGCGGGCGCGGTCCGCCGCCGAGCGGGCCAGCTGATTGGCCTTGTCGGCGTTTTCGGCGTTGGCTTTGACGTTGGCGGTCATCTCCTCCATCGTCGCGGCGGTCTGTTCCAGCGACGAGGCCTGCGCCTCGGTCCGGCCCGACAGCTCCTGCGCGCCGTCGGCGATCGAGGAGCTGGTCTCGCCCATCGAGGACGACGCGCGTTTGATGTCCGACACCAGTTCGGCGATCTTGGAGACGGTGCCGTTCACGTTGGACGCGACATTGGCGAGGGTGCCTTGATGACTGGTGGCCATGCGTTGGGTCAGTTCGCCATCGCTGACGCCCGACATGACGCCATTCAGCTCTTTCAGGAACGATTCTGACACTTCGCAGATCCGGTTCACGCCGTCGGCGATGTCGTTCATGAACTTCATCGAGGTGTTGAGCTTGAGCCGCGGCGAGAAATCGCCCTTGGCCACCGCGCCCATCACTTCGGCGATCTGCTTTTCAACCTCGATGTTGTCGGTGCGGTCGCGCCAAGTGACGCCATAGCCGATCACGACATTCTGACTGTTGCGCATCATGGTGACGTGCAGGCCGAAATAGCGGCCGCCCAGCTCGATCAGTTCGGAATTGCCGTTCCGCGGCCGGGCCACCGCGGCGCGGTTCTGCTCCGGCCGGCGATGGAAGATGTCGACGTTGACGCCGACCAGCGTGTCCATGGTCAGGCCGGGGCGCATTCTCTGCAAGGTGGGCAGAACCGGGGTCAGCCCCTTTTTCAGCGCCTCGTTGACGTAGACGATGTTCATGTCCTGGTCCGAGATCATGACCATCGCGTCGCTGTCGGTCAGCGCCGCGGCGAGGCGTTGGGATTCCAGCGCCTTATCGTAGATGACGTTGAGAGAGCGCGCGAGATCGCCGATCTCGTCGCCGCGGTCGAGTCCTGGCACCTCGCTCGGCTCGCCATTGGCGATCTTGGCCACCTGCCCGGCGATGCCGAGGATCGGCCGCGCGAAGCTGCGCGCCAGCAGCCATCCCAGAACTGCGACCGCTAGCAGAACCGGCAGGATGGACAGCGCCATGATGTTGCGCAGGTCCGTGACCTCCTGATGGATTCCGGCCGTCGATTGCTCGGTCACCAGCTTCCAATGCGCGCCGTGATAAGTGATATCCGCCGCGGTGGCGAGCGACGGCTCGCCGCTCAGCGAGACCACTTCGGTCACCCCCGCGGCCGCCCCTGCCACGCTTTCAGGAAGCGGGTGGTCGAAGCGGGTGGTCAGGATGTCGTCCTGCGGCGTCTGGGGCACGTTGGTGCGCAGCAAGCCGTCTTCGCCCAGCAGGAACGCGTCGATCCCAAGCGCGGGGTTATTGCTGCGCGACACCATGCTGTCGAGCGTGTCGATCGGCATCTGCAACGCGATGACCCCGACGAACTTGCCGGCCGCGTCTAGGATCGGCGTCCCGACAAAGCCCGCCGGCGCGTTCGCGCTGGGGCCATAGCGCGAGAAATCGGCGAAGGCGATGGCGTCGGGCGCCGGCGCTTCGCGTAGTTTGCGGAACACCTCGCCCAAGCCCGAAATTGCCAGCGGGCCAGTGGCGATGTTGTGGCCGTAATCGACCTCTTTGAATACGGTGTAGATAATGTTCCCCGTGGCATCAATCAAAAACAGGTCGTAATATCCACGGCTTTGTTGAAAAGTGCGAAACGAGGCATGATGCTTTGCGTGCATGCTGGAATAGATCGTCTTGTCGCCCGCATCGCTCAGCATCTGCTTTGCGCCGATCGGGTTGGGATTTTTGTCGATATATGCCGCTCTTAGCGTCTTGCCCGGGTCGCCAGGCAGGCTGTTCCAGCCAGTGGTCATATCCTGGAACGCGGTATGGCCAAGCGAGCTGGTCCGCAGGAACACCAGATCGTTGTCTATCTGCGTGAGATACTGCTGGATGACCTCCGCCTGCTGCGTGGCGGCGAGCGTCAGGCGGTTGGTCGCGTTGCCGCTGGACACGTTGCTCGCGGAAACGAGTGAGATGCCCCCGATCGCGAGCCCCGCAAGCAACGCCGCCGCGGTGGTCACTAGTGTCAGTTTCTTGGTGAGTGAGAATCCGCCGATGAACGACGGGGCGCCGATGCTGGGCATGGGACGGTCCTTTCAGTGGCGAAATCGATCAGGCGGCGTGGTCGCGCCGCACTCCGAACAGATTGACGAGGTCAAGAAGCGCGACCATGTGGTCCTCGGTGTTCACCAGCCCGCTGATCGCGGAGGTGTCCGCCTCCGGCGCGGTGTCAGGCACCGGCCTGATGTCATCGACCGACACCGTCACGATGTCGGAGACCGCATCGACCAGCACGCCGACGGTCTGATCGCCGATCCAGACGATCACGACCACATGGGTTTCGGTCGCCGCGGTCAGCACGCCGCCGAAGCGGGCGCGCAGATCGTGCACCGGCACGATGGTGCCGCGCAGGTTGAGCACGCCGCGGGTGTAGTGCGGCTGGTTGGGCAGCGCGGTCGTGGGCGACCATTGCTTGATCTCGCGCACTTGGACGATGTCCACGCCATAGGCGCGGTCGCCGACCATGAAGGTGACGTATTGCTTGTAGCGGGGGATGGGGGTTCCATCCGGGCCAAGCAGCTCCATGCCCTCGCGGAGGGGGGTGGCTGCGTTATCGACGGAAGCGGTCAATGGAACGTCTCCTGCGAGATGAAGTGTTGCGAGGCACCGAGCGCAACCAGCGAGGGAACGTCGAGGATCAGCGCGACCCGGCCGTCGCCGAGAATGGTCGCGCCTGAGACGCCGTCGACGCGGCGGAAGTTAGCTTCGAGGCTTTTGAGAACCACCTGCCGTTGGCCGATCAGTTCATCCACCAGCAGCGCGATATGGCCATTGGTTTCGGTGTCTACGACGATGGCCATTT
This sequence comes from Paracoccaceae bacterium, assembly GCA_047636235.1. Lineage (GTDB taxonomy): Bacteria > Pseudomonadota > Alphaproteobacteria > Rhodobacterales > Rhodobacteraceae > JBOCEF01. Next base: position 3,410 of record JBLIKI010000103.1, read on the forward strand.
CCTCGGTGTTGGCGCCGCCTTCGACCCCGAGCGCTGAGCGCAGCGACATCAGCCGCAGATACTCGCCGCGACGGGCCAGCACGCGGCTGTTGTCAGGCAGCCGCTCGATCACGCAATTCTCCAGCCGCAGCGCTTCGACCACCGAGGACAGCGGCAGGATGAATCGTTCATCCCCCACGCAGATGGTCATGCCGTCAAGCACCGCGAGCGTCAGCGGCAGCGTGATCGTGAACTTGGTGCCCTTGCCGGGGGTCGAGTTCAGCAGGCACCGCCCGCCCAGCGACTGGATCTTTTTCTTCACCACGTCCATGCCGACGCCGCGCCCGGAAACTGAGCTGACCTCCGCCGCGGTGGAGAAGCCGGGGTGGAAGATCAGCTGGTCGATCTCCTCGGGCGGCAACTGGTCGTCGGGGCCGATCAGACCGGCCTCGATCGCTTTTTCCTGCACACGGGCGCGGTTGATGCCGCGTCCGTCGTCAGAGATCGTGATGATCACCCGCTCGCCGCGATGCTCCGCCGACAGGCGGATGGTGCCGATGCGCGGCTTGCCGGCGGCGACGCGCTCCTCCGGCCCCTCCAACCCGTGGTCCATGGAGTTGCGCAGCATATGAGTCAGCGGCTCCGCCAACTCCTCGATCACCGTGGTGTCGACCTCGGTATGCTCGCCCGAAAGGATCAGCCGCGCCTCTTTGTTGAGGGTGTCCGCCAGGTCGCGCACCACCCGCGGCATGCGCGAGAACACCGATTTCACCGGCTGCGCGCGGATCGCCATCACGCTTTCCTGCAGCTCCCGGGTCTGGCGGGTCATCGCTTCGACCGAATGGCCGATTTCAAGCGAGGTCGCCGCATCGGTTTCGGTCAGCTTTTGCGCCAGCACCGCCTGGGTGATCACGATCTCGCCCACGAGGTTGACCAGCCGGTCGATCCGCATCAGCTCCACTCGCAGGGTCTTGGACACCGAGGTCCGGCCGCCGCCCCCCGATGCAGGCGACTCGCCCTTGGCCTCCGCCGGTTCCGGCGCCGCGACAGGCTCGGCATTGACTGCTTCGGCTGGCGAGGCGGCGGGCGCGTCGACCACCGTCGGCGTCGCCTCTGGGTTAGGGTCCGACAGCACAGTCACCTCGCAGGTGTCATCGTAAAAGTCGAAGAAAGCCAGCAGCTTGGCCTGCGTCAACGACGTGTCGAAGCGCAGCCTCCACGCAAAGGGACAGACCCAGGGGTCGAATTCCTCGATGCCGGGCAGGTCGCCTTCAGGCTCCGCCGCGATCAGGTCGAGGTCCTTCGCCGCGCGGATCAAGCGCAGCGGATCGTGGCCGCGGCTCAGGAAATCCGGGCCGGGGGCGAAGCGCAGCACCACCTCGCGGGTTTCCTCGAAGATCATGTCGTTCTTGACCGGGGCGGCGACCGCCGCGGCCGCCGGGGACGGGGCGCCGGCCTCTTCGGCGGCCGAACGCAGGCCGGCGAGCTCTTCGAGCTCGAAACGCACCCGCTCCACCATCGCGTCGGGGGGGGGGGCGCCGCCGTCGCGGGCTTGCTCGACCAGCACCTCAAGCGCGTCGCCGGCGCGGACCAGCACCGGTCCGACCTCGCTCGACAACGCCATCTTGTCCGAACGGATCCGGTCCATGACCGTTTCGAACACATGGGCGAACGCGATCAGCGCGTCAAAGCCGAATGCCGCGGCGCCGCCTTTGACCGAGTGCACCGCGCGGAAAGCGGCGTTCACCGTCTCGGCATTGCCTTCGCCATCCACCAGCTGGTCGATCTGTTCATGTAGATCGCCGAGAAGTTCGCCGCATTCGGTGAAAAACAGCGCCTGATAGTCTTCGGTATCGTCCATGGCCGGGCCCCTTCAGGCAAGCTGCTTCACGAGGCTGAGGATGGTGTCGGGGTCGAACGGCTTGGTCAGCCACCCCGTCGCCTTGGCCTGACGCGCGCGGGCTTTCAGCTCCTCCGCCGTCTCGGTGGTCAGCAAGAGCATCGGCAGGGCGCGACCCGCCGGATCGGCGCGCGCGGCTTCGATGAACTCGATCCCGTTCATGATCGGCATGTTGAGATCGGTGATCACCATGTCGGGCTTGTGCTTGCGCAACTGGTCGAGGGCCTCTCGCCCATCTGCGGCGACGAACACCTCGTGACCGGCCTTTTCCAGGCAGTCGACCAGCATGTTCCGCAACGCCCTGGTGTCATCGACGGCGAGAATGCGGCTCATTGGCGAAACTCCATCTTCATAAGGTCCTGAAAAAGGCCGAGATCCGAGAACGCGTCGACGAACGCGGCCGTGGGCGCGAGCACAGCCGCGGGCGGCGTATGCTCCGACCGGCTGCGCACCGCGCAGACCAGCGCGGCGATCACGGGGGTGGTGATTTCTTCCACCTTCCGGGCGTCGATGATCAGGCTGGGGGCGCCTATGAACGCGCGCAGCTTTTCCACCAGATCTTCGGCGTCGGGCAGGCGCGCCTGTCGTGGCAGAACCACGATGGCCTCGCCCTCCGCCTGCGGCGTGGCGGCGATGTGCGGCGCGTCTTGCGCGCCGTCATCGTCGTCATCGCCCTTGGGCCCGGCGTCATCGGCCTCGGCCGCGTCAAGCTGGCCGAAGTCATCCTCTTCCGCGGGTTCCCCGCCGCTCGGCATCCACGAAGGCATCGCCTCCGCCGCCGCGCCGTCCGGGTCGTCCCGGTCTGGCATGTTCGATGTCTTGCTCATGCGCCCCCTCCGCTCCGCTCGGTCAATTTCCTGATGTTTTCGAGCAGCGCCGGATCCGGCGGCTCGGTCAGCTTCACGGCTTTGCGCCCTTCGAACGCGCCCAGCCGGCCATAGGCCAGCGGCTGGCCGCCATCTACGCCTTCGAACGTCAGCTGCACGTGCCCGCGGCTGCCTGCGGGCAGGGGGATGATCATCCCCGGCTCCAACGCTGAAAGTTCCGCCACGCTCATGTCCGCGCGATGGAGCACGGCGCGCAGTTGCGCCGGGGCCTGCCGTGCGGCCTGGGCCATGCGAGCGGTCCAGATGTCGATCTGCTCCTCCTCGGCCGGGCCCGCCGCTTCCGGGTCCACGCCCGCTTGATAGGCGTCGAGCACCGACAGCGGCAGCACCAGGTCGAAATCGCCCGACCTTGCCGCCTCGCCCACGTCGAGGCTGAGCCGCAGCACCAGCACGTCCGAATGCTCCGGCGCAATCCGCACCATGGTGACGTGCTGCTCGAAGTGGTTGAGCCGCATCGCTGAGGACAGCCCCGGCCCGAGGTTCAACCGCATCGACGATTCGAACGCCGAGAGCACCGCGTTGATGAAGTCGGTGCACAGCGCGCAGTCGACCGCGGTGATCGAGCGCATGGTCGGCATCGGCGCCTGCGCCGGATCGCCCCCCATGCGCAGATCGACGATGTGAAAGATCAGATCGGTCGACACATTGATGAGGGCCGAGTTTTTGGACCCCTTCACGTCAATCACCCCGATCATCGCGGGCACCGCGATGTCTTCGAGCACCCGCGACAGCTTGCGAACCTCGCAGTCGATCACGATGGCCCCGACGATGGTCCGCAGCAGCGGGCGCACCTTCTCGTCGACGATCTTGGCGAAGTTCTCGCCGATCTCCTCCACCCGCGGAATCGGGGCGCGGCCCACGCGGGCCCCGCTGATCTTGCGAGCGAGAATGTTCTGTGCCGTCTGCGACATATGATTGGGGATCCCTGCGTTCTATCGTTGGGCATCCTCAGCCGGTTTCGTTTCCATCCGCTTAAGCCTGAAATTTTGCGCGCCTCGTCATGGCGGATGCGGGGGGCGCGCAGGCCGCGCGAGGGGCGCCGCGCCTTGTCGGGCAGGGGATTCAAGCGGATGAAACAAGGTCATCTGCGGCGCGCCGTCGCAGCGCGAAAACTTGGCGCGCCGAAACCCGAGGGTAACCCTTGCCGCGTAAATCCTGTGGCGGGTGAGTGGCGTGGGGGAGCGGTGCGATGGCTGACGGCGGAATCACGATCATCAAGCGCAAGAAGGTCTCTGGCGGGGGCGGCCATCATGGCGGCGCCTGGAAAGTGGCCTATGCGGACTTCGTGACGGCGATGATGGCGTTCTTTTTGTTGATGTGGCTGCTCAACGCCACGTCGGAGGACCAAAAGAAGGGGTTGGCGGAATATTTCGACCCCAAGATCCCGATCATCAAGATCTCGGGCGGCGGGTCGGGGGCGTTCGGCGGCGACAGCGTGTTTTCCGAACAGACGCTGAGCCAGTCGGGCACGGGCGCGAGCTCCGCCGCGCCGACCGAATCCGAACAGGCCCGCGGCGAAAGCGGCATGTCCGAAGGGGCGGCCTCGGGCGAGGCGGATAGCGAGACCGTCGATCCGCTGTCGCAGATCGCGGACGTGTTCAAAGGCATGCGCGGCGAAAGCGATGTGGCGGACGAATTGCTTCGGCACATCCGCACCCGCGTCACCGATGAAGGCCTGATCATCGAGCTGTTCGACACCGAGGACCGGCCCCTGTTCGGCCGTGGCAAGGCCGATCCGACCCCGACCATGACCGCGCTGCTGACCATGATCGGCCAGGTCGCCGCGTTGCTCGAGAACGAGATCGCGGTGACCGGCCACACTGATTCTGCGCCGTTCCAGACCGAGGGATACGGCAATTGGGAGCTGTCCTCGGATCGCGCTCTCGCCGCGCGGCGGGTGTTGGTCGCCGCCGGGGTGACGCCGGAGCGCGTCGCGCGCGTCGTGGGCAAAGCCGATCACGACCTTGCGGTGCCGGAAAACCCGATGGACGCCCGCAACCGGCGCATCGCCGTCACCATTCTGCGCAGCGATCAAAAGCGCTGAGCCGAACTCGAATCACCGCCGGGCGAAGCCGAATCGATCGAAGTCCTCGGCGTAATATCCCGCGACCAGATCGAGCACATCCCGATCGAGGCGCGCGATGTCATAGCCATCGGCGCCGCGATCGGGGTTTTCATTCAGCCGCGGCGGCGCGCCCAACAGGTCGCGCACCCGTGGCGACCAGGTCTCGGGACGCTCCAGCCGCGCGACCTCGGTCACCACTTGCGCGCCATCCAGCATGAAAAACGCGCTTTGCGGCAGAAAATGCGTCAGCTTGACGTCATGCCTCGCGGCATCGGCGGTCAGCGCCCGGCGGGCGAACTGGTTCAGCACCCCATAGAACGCCCCTAGATCCGCGCGCACTGAATCGCGCAGGATCGGCGTCGCCAGCGTCAGATGTTGCGCGAAGGCCGAGCACATCCGCTGATAGGGATCGCGCACGAACCCGAAGGAATAAAGCGTGTCGAACAGCGCGAACGTGTCGGGGTGGTGGCGGCGCAACTGGCCCAGCGTCAGGTGCATGCGGTCCAGCCGACGCCCTTCGGCCGGGTAGGGGCGCCAGCCATCGAAAAAGCCGTCCGAATCGTCCATCGGCTTCAGGGCGGTTCGAATGCTCATCCCGCCCGCCTTGGGGTTGTGGACGAAGATGAAGCCATGACGCTGCGACACGATCATTCGCGGTCTTTCGCTGCCGATGCCGCGCGGGGGGCGGGCCTGCGCCT
>JBLIKI010000104.1:0-8936 GCA_047636235.1 Paracoccaceae bacterium
GCCATCATCGCTAAGATGATGATGGAGAAAGGATATCACCTATCAGCGGATCGTGAGATCGTTGTTTATCTGGGATATCCGGGCTAAATTCTGAAGGCAGCTACCGTCCAGACAAGAGCCCGCTTGCCGAAGTGACGCCGCCCCGGCCTGCGATGCGCGGCAAGCGGTTAAAGACAAAGGGGACATGCGCGCCCGTGCCGAGCCTGCCCGGCCTCGCTTCCATCCGGTAGAAATTGGCGGTTCCGCGCCAGTGGCCATTCGGCGGCATATGCAGTGATCAGCGTTTCCGTCCGCGCTATGCTTGCGCCACATTAGTAACGAGAGATTAAATATACTTTATACCAGTCACTTAGAGATATAGATCTGGTCTACTTAAAGGACCCGCTGGAACTGTTGATCGAACTCGCTAGCTATGTGTTCGAGCCCCCGAGCGGCGCCACCCACGCGCAGGTGTTGCTGGGGGCGCACCGCATCCTCGACGCCCGGGACGCCCGCGGCGATCGTGCCATCGCGGGCGTCCGCGTCGCGGACGCGATCGAGGCGCTGTTGGAGCGCACCCAAGACAGCCTGTCGAACGACGGAGGGCCAGAAAACCCCTATCGCCGCTAGGCCTTGGGTTCCGTAATTGGGGCGTAGTCCCCCGGCTCACGATGAAGCGCGAAGTTGAAGATGTTGGCGCGGATCTCGGCGCAGCGGTCCAGATCGATCCGCGCCGTGATCACCTCGTCTTCCATCGTCGCGGCTTTGGCGAGGATTTCGCCCGTCGGCGCCACTATCATCGAGCCGCCGATCAGGTCGCAGCCTTCCTCATGCCCCGCCTTGGCGGCGGCTGCGGCCCACAGGCCGTTGGCGTAGCAGCCTGCTTGGATCGACAGCTCATTGTGAAAATATTGCAGGTGGTCATGGGACGGCTCCGGGGGATAATGCAGCGGGGTGTTGTAGCCGAGCATGACCAATTCGGCCCCGCGCAGGCCTAGCACGCGCCATGTCTCAGGCCAGCGGCGGTCGTTGCAGATGCACAGGCCCATCTTGCCGCCGAACCCGTCGAACGGGGTGAAGCCCAGATCGCCCTTTTCGAAATACGCCTTTTCCAGATGCTGGAACGGGCGCCACGGCTCATGCGTGAAATGCCCCGGCAGGTGGATTTTGCGGTATTTGCCGATGGTCCGGCCTTTGCGGTCCGCCACGATCGCGGTGTTGAACCGATGGCCGTCGGGCGTCAGCTCCGCATAGCCCAGATGGAACCCGATCCCGAGCCGCGCCGCGGCCTCGAACAGCGGGCGGGTGACGGCGGACGGCATCTCGGTCTCAAAGAAGCTGTCGATCTCGGCCTGGTCTTCGATCCACCAGCGCGGAAAGAACGAGGTCAGCGCCAGTTCGGGGAACACCACCAGCGTCGCGCCGCGGGCATGGGCGTCGGTCATCAGCGCGATCATCCGCGCCACGGCGGCGGCGCGGTCATCCGCGCGCGCAATGGGGCCGAGCTGCGCGACGGCGACAAGCAAGGAACGGGTCATGGGTCTGTCCTTTGAAGGCAGCTCAGGCGTGGCCGGCGCGCACGGTCGCCGCGTCTGCGCCGACGATGTCGCGATACAGCGCGGGGTCGGTGTCGCCCTCGGTGCCGAACACCAGCGCGCGGGACGAGGCATTGAGCCCCAGCGCCGTGCGCGCCGCGTCATCCCCCATCGCCGCGAGCAGCCCCGCCAGCCCCGCCACCGCCGATTCGCCCGCCGCGATGGCCGGATCGCCGTCTTCGGGCCGCGCCAGCGCCCGCATCAAGGTTACCGCCGCGTCGTCGCGCAGCGCCATCGCCGCGTCGCCATGGTCTTTCAGGATCGCCCAGGCCAGCGCCGACACCTCGCCGCAGGCCAGCCCCGCCATCATGGTGTCGAGATCCCCGGTCACCGCCGTCGGCGCGTCAAAGCGATAGCTTTCGGCCCAGCACGCCGCCTGATCGGGGTCGCACAGCACGATCGCAGGGCGATCCGCGCCCCAGCGGCGCACCGCCAATGCGGCCACCGCCGCGGCCATGCCGCCGACGCCGGTTTGCAAAAAGATGTGGGTGGGGGGCAGGGGCAGGGCGTCAAACGCCTCGGCGGCCATCAGCTCATAGCCCTGCATCACGTCGCGGGGCACCTCCATATAGCCGGGATAGGAGGTGTCCGAGACCACGAACCACCCCTCACGCGATGCGCTTTCCTGCGCCTCGCGCACGCTGTCGTCATAATTGCCGACACAGCGGCGGACTTCGGCGCCATAGGCCTCGATCGCGGTTTTGCGGGCGTCTGACACGGTGGCGTGGATGAAGATCACGCAGCGCGCCCCGAAATTGCGCGCCCCCCACGCGACTGAGCGGCCGTGGTTGCCGTCGGTGGCGCAGCACACGGTGATGTCCTCGACGATGTCGGCATGCACCCCGCCGATGATGTCCGCCATCGGGACCGGAGCGCCCAGCGCCGCCTCGACTTTGCCGCGCAGCAGCCGCGCCACCGCATAGGCCCCGCCAAGCGCCTTGAAAGACCCGAGGCCGAAGCGTCCGCCCTCGTCCTTATAATCGATCGCGGCCACCCCGGCGCGCGCCGCCAGCCCCGATAGCGACACCAGCGGGGTGGGCGCATAGCCGGGCCAGGACACGATGGTCGCCCGCGCCTCGGCCAGACCTGCGTCGGACAGGATGTCGTTCTGCGCCGGGGTCCACGGTGCGTCGCGGCGCGCGCGGGTGTTCAGCGCAAGGGCGAAGGGGAAGTCGAGGCAGGGGATATTCATGTGCGGCATCCAAGTTCAGAATCGCCGCGACGCCGCATCCTGCGGCAGGGGCGGCGACGCCCGGAACGGTGAAACCGGCCCGGGCGCGTGGGTGGCGGCGCGCCGGGGCGCCGACGAAAGATGGCGGCCCTAGGTCGGGCCGCCGCAAGTCAGGCCATCAGAACTTGGCCTTTTCCTCGTCGATCGAGCCGAGCAGGGCCGACAGCATGTCCACGCCCTCGGCGCCATACTGCTTTTCGATCAGCGCGCGGTCCGCGGGCTGGGCGGCGGCGGCGAACTTGGCCTGCTCGGTGGGCGAGACTACGCTTACCTCCATCTTGGCGGCCAGCGCCGGAAGGCCGGTCTCGCCCGCTTCGATGGCTCGGCCGGACTCGGTGGCGATCGAGGCGGCCCAGTCCACCAGGGTCTGGTGCGCCGGGCTGAGGCCCGCATAAAACTCGGTGTTCATCGTTCAGATATAGGGCGTGATAACATGATTGGTGATTGAGAGATACTTTTGCACCTCGTCGAACTTGGCGAAGGCGATCACCGGCGCCGGGTTCATCTGGCCGTCGGCCACTCCGGTCTGAAGGGCGGTGCAGACCTCGGCCCAAGGCAGCGGGGTCGGCGCGCCGCCAAGGCTGGATATGATCGCCTCATGAGTCGGCAGGGTCATGGTGCGGATGCGCATGCCGGCCATGTCCGCCACGGTCTCGATCGGCTTTTTGGAGTTGGCGAAGGCGAAGAAGCCGCCGCTGTCGATCAGGCCCAGCGCGTGCAGGTCGGTCTTCGCCTCAAGATCCGCGACGAACTTTTTGCCAAAGCTGCTTTCGGTGGAGATCACCTTGGACGCGACCCCGATGTTGGGGAACGCGAACGGGATGTCGAACACGCCGACCAGCGGGTAATGCTGCGCCATGCCGCCCGACGACGAGATGGTCGCTTCGACGATGCCCGACCGCACCTGCTCGATGACCTCGGCGTCCTTGCCAAGCTGGCCGTTGGGGAACAGCTGCACCTCAGTCTCGCCGTCCGAGGCGGACTCCGCCAGCGATTTGAACACTTACGTCATGGCACCGGAATGGGACTTGAACGGGTCCTCGGGGTTGAGATGCGCGACACGGATCGTGATGTCGGCGGTGAAGGCCGAGGTGGCGAGGAGCGAGGCCGCAAGGCCGGTCAGCAGGGGTTTCATCAAGGTCATCGAGGTCTCCCGGTGTTGGGGAGGGGCGTCACAGGCCGAGCAGGCGCGGGATGAAAAGCGTAAGATCGGCCCAGAACGCGATCAGGATCAGGATCGCGACTTCGGCCAGGATGAAGGGCCGCAGATGGCGGGTGATCGCCTCGACCTTCTCGCCGGTGGAGGACTCGAGCACGAACAGGCACGCCCCCACCGGCGGGGTCATGAGCGAGATGTTGAGCGCGAGGATGATCATGATCCCGGCATGCACCGGGCCCATGCCCGGCGTCAGCGTCAGCGGCGCCAGCACCGGGGCTAGGATGATGAGCGTCGTGTTGATGTCCATCACCAGCCCGATGGCGAGCGGCAGGATCAGGATGAGCCCGATCACCACATCGGGGTCCGAGGACACCGACAGCAGCCCGTTCGCCACCGTCTGCGGGATCTGGTTGAAGGTCATCCACCAGCCGAGGATGGAGGCGGACGCGATGATCGGAAAGATCACTCCGGTGATGCGGGTGGTCCGCACGCCGACATCATAGAGATCGCGCCAAGTGAGCGCGCGATAGATCACGCCGCCGACGAACAACGCATAGGCGACGACGATGGCTGCGGCCTCGATCGGGGTGGCGAACCCTCCCAAGATCGAGCCGAGGATGAAGACGGGAAGCAACGCCGCGAGGAACCCCTCGCGCTAGGCGGACGCAACGGAACGGAACGACGGACGGCCCTCGCCTTTCGGCAGGCCGAGGCGCTTGGCGGTCAACGCGATGACCGTCATGCACACCACGCAGATCAGCAACCCCGGAAGGATGCCGGCCGCGAACAGGCCCGCGATGGATACGCCCATCAGGGACCTGTAGATGATCGCAAGGGTCGAGGGCGGGATCTTCGGCCCGATGATCGACCCTGCGGCGGTCACGGCGCAGGCATAGGCGCGGTTGCAGCCCGCCTTCTCCGTCGCCGGGACCAACGTGTTGCCAAAGGCGGCGGCGTCGGCGGCGGCCGACCCGGTGATCCCGGCGAACAGCACCGAGGCCACCATGTTCGAATGCGGCATGCCGCCGCGCATCCAACCCACCAGCGAATTGGCCGGCTTCACCAGACCGTCGGTGATGCTGGATTTATTCATGATCTCGCCCGCCAAGATGAAGAACGGCATGGCGAGGAACGGGAGCAGATCGAGGCCCGCGAACATTCGGTCCGGGGCAATGGTAATGAACCGCGGCCCCATATCCAAGATGCCGAGCGTGCCCGCCACCCCGATGGCGATGCCCACCGGCATGCCCAGCGTGAGCAGCCCGAAGAACGCCAATGGCACCAACCACATGCCGATCATTTCGCCCCCCCGCCGCCGATGATCGCGGCCCCGGTCGATTTGGGCGGGCGGGCGGACAGCCAGTCATGCACGCCGACCAGCGCCAGCTGCACGCAGGCGATGAACCCCGCTGCGGGCACGGCGGAAAAGAACCACCCCTTGGGGATCGCATAGATCATAGACACCCGCGAAAAGCCCTTTTCCGCGAAGGTCGGCCCGTACCAGAACAGCGCCGCGAAGAACGCGAAGCCGATCACGTCGAACGCCACCGCCAGCCAGCGGGTATCCCGCCGGGCAAGCGTGAGAACACGAATTCGACCCCGATATGCTCGCGGTGCGCGATCTCGCACGACACCGCCAGCAGCGCCATCCAGATCATCAGATAGCGGGCCAATTCCTCGGTGAAGGTGATCGGCAGCGGAATAATCCGCCGCGCGACCACCCCCAGCCAGACGTCGAGCACGAACAGCGCCAGAAGCGCGACGCAAGTACGCTCCACGCCCCGGTTGACCCGGAGGCTGAGGCGTCTGACGGCGGCTGCGCGGTCTGGCGTGGCGAGGGCGCTTTCGAGAGGCGGGATTAACGAAATCCGAAGCCTTGTGATGAAATTGAGATTTCATTCTATCAACAGGTATGAAAAAAATGTTTCTAACAGAGCCGTCTCGTCTTGGGGTGCGCCGCGCCTGAAGGATCGCCACAGACGTCGCCAGCCAGGACGGGCGCCGCGCCGGAATCCCTCACGCAGCGCATCCACCGCGTCTATGACGACCTTCCGGACGCAGAGCGGCGGGCCGCCGACATGGTGCTCGACAGCCCTGGCGAGCTGGCGGCGCTGAACGCGGCCGAGATTGCGGAGCGGTCGGGGGTGTCCAACGCCACCGTGTCGCGGTTCTTCCGGCGGCTCGGCTATGGGTCGTATGACGAGGCGCGGCGTGCGGCGCGGACCATGCGGGCGATGGGATCGCCGCTTTATCTGGCCGAGGCGTCGGGGCGGGCGGATGGCGCGTCCTTGTCCAAGCATCTGGCGCAAGAGGCGCAAGTGATCGAATCAACCCTTGCGATGCTGTCGCCCTTGACGCTCGACGAGGTGGCGGCGCGGCTGGTGGCGCGGCTGGCGGCGGCGCCGCGGGTGCGGCTGGCGGGATTTCGCAATTCGTATTTCCCGGCCGATTACGCGCGGCAGACGCTGTCGCAGATGCGCCCCGGCGTCGCGCTGCTGACCGCGCCGGGCCAGACGCTGGCCGAGGGGGTCGCGGGCGTCGGCCCTGGCGACATGGTGATGGTGATCGGCCTGCGCCGCCGCCCCGCGGGCTTCGCCGATTTCATGCGCGTGGTGGCGCGGACCGGCGCGGATGTGGCGCTGGTGGCCGACCGATCCGTTCGGGCATCCCCGGCCGAGGCGCGCTGGACCATCGCTTGCGCGGTGGAGACGCCGCGATCGCTCGACAGCTATGGCGACGCGATGGCGGTGCTGCGCGCGCTCGCGCTCGAGACGATGCGGCGTCTGGGGCAGCATGGTCGGCGGCATCTCGATAAGATCGCGACGCTGCTCGACGCGCTGGGGGAGCTGGAATAGCCGCCTATACGCCGTCTTGGCCGTCATCGCGGGCGGCCTTGGCGGCGGCGCGGCGCGCGCTGGGCCGGGCGGATTTGGCGGTCAGCAGCGGCGCGCGGTCCGGCAGGGTCGCCATCACCGCGCGGCGCTCGTCATAGGTCATCCGCGCCCAGGCGGTGATCTCGTCGATGGAGCGCAGGCAGCCCACGCACAGCCGCGCGCCCGGATGGATCACGCAAACCTTGGTGCAGGGGCTGTCGGGTTCGGCCCTCGCCCAGATCTCAGGGCTTTGATCGGTCATTCGTCGTCATCCTGCGGATAGCCGCGCCGTTGGCCGCGCAGCGTATCAAGCCGCGCGAGCGCACCTTGCAAGATATACGACGCGGCGACGGCGTCGATCACTTCGGCGCGTTTGGCACGCGACGCATCGACCTCGAGCAAGGATCGCTCGGCGGCCATGGTGCTCATCCGCTCATCCCACAGCACGATCGGCAGGGGAGTGATGCGCGACAGGTTGCGCGCGAACGCGCGCGAGGACTCCGACCGCGGGCCTTCCTCGCCGCTCATATGCACCGGCAGGCCGATGACCACGCCGCCGATCTGGCGCCGCGCCACCAGCGAGAAGATCGCCGCGACATCGGCGGTGAACTTTTTGCGCCGCACGGTCGATATGGGCGACGCGGTCATCTGCATCCCGTCCGACAGCGCGACCCCGACGGTCTTTGTGCCGACATCGAGGCAGATCAGCTGATCGCCGGGGCGCAGCAGGCGCGACAGGGTTTCGATGTCGACGACGCCCGCGGCGGGCGCAGGGGGGGGCGAGGCGGTCATTTCGGCGACTCCGGCGGCAGGCCTGCGGCAAGCGCCGCGGCAAAGAGTTGATCGCGGGCGTCGGGGTGGGCGGCAAGGGCGGCGTCGCGGGCGCGGGCGGCGTCATCCATGCGCCCGGTCACGCCATAGGCGCGGATCAGGCGGACCCATTCGTCCGCCGTGCCACCGTCGGCCGCCAGCCGGTCCGCGAGCTGCGCAACCATGCCCGCGATCATCTCCTGACGCTCCGCCGGGGTCATGTCGCCCGCGGCGCGCACCGCGTCGGCGTCGGGGCCGGGCAGGGCGGGGCCGGGCAGGGCGGGCGCGGTTGCGGTCGCGGGCGTGGCGGGCGCTGCGGGGGGCAGGGCGCCGCCCGCCGTGGCGGCGTCCGTCGCCTGCGCGGCGGCGGCGTGGATCATCGCCAGCGCGTCGGGGGCTTGGGCGAACGCCTCCTTGGCCGAACCGGCGACGCGGGCCACGTCATCGCCGCGCCCGAGCACGCCATACGCGTTGATCAGGCGCGCCCAATCCTCAGGGGCGCCTCCCTCGGTCGCCAGCCGGTCTTCAAGCTGCGCGACCATGCCTTCGATCATCGCGCGCCGGTCCGCAGGCGTCATGTCCTGCGCCGCGCGCACCGCGCCCGCGTCGGGGCCGGGTCCGGATCCGGGGGCCGCGCGCAAGGCGCGAAGCGCTTCCACCGCGGTTTGCGCCTCGGGCGGGACCGGTTTGCCGGCCTCTTCGGCCACACCCTCGATCATGCTCAGGATCGGCTGCTTCCACGGCGCATCCGCCGGGCCTTCGCCCAAAAGCTTGGTCCACAGGTCCAGCGTCAGGTCCGCTCGTCCGTTCTGGCCCAACGACAGCCCGGCGTAATAGCGCGCCGTGGTGTCGGCGGGGTCGAGGCGCAGCGCCTCGCTCAGCTGCACCTCCGCCTCGGGCGACACATAGCCCCCTGCGGCGAGGATCATCGCCTCGCCCGCCATCGCGTGATCGCGCGCGGTGACGTCGGGCCCGAGCAGCGCGATCACCTCTCGCTGCGCCCGCCACGCCGCGGCGGTGTCGTCAAGGCGCAGCAGCGCGTCCACCAGCAGGCGGCGCCCGCGCAGATCGTCCGGGCGCTCGGCCAAGACCTGCCGCAGCTGGGTGACCAGATCGCGCATGCGCTGCACGTCCGGATTTGTCTCGCCGATCCCGGCGGCGCGGGCGGAGGCGGTGTCGCGCTCCGCCGCTTCCTGCCCGGGGCGGTTGGCGGCGGCCTCGCGCAAGGCCTCCAGCCGCGGTTTCAGCGGCAGGTCCGGCGCGCCGGGCGATCCGATCGCCAGATAGAG
>JBLIKI010000105.1:0-8922 GCA_047636235.1 Paracoccaceae bacterium
GGCTCCAGAAAATCATTGGTGTGGGCGATCAGCAGGGAATAAAGCGGGTTCGCGACCCCCCCGATCACCAGCGACGCGAGATAGAGCGCGACCAAGCCCTGCCCCATCCCCCAGCCGACCAGCGCCGCCCCGGCGCCGAGCGCGGCCATGATCAGGATCAGGCGGCGGCGATCCATCCGGTCCGACAGCCAGCCGACCGGATATTGGCTGAGGAGCCCGCCGATATAGATCGACGCCACCAGCGCGGAAATCTGCGGCACGCTCAGCCCGCGTTCCGCGCCGTAGACCGCGCTCATCCCGAACAGGCCTGAGAATACCGAGCCGAGCAGCACGATCCCCACCACCCCGAGCGGCGACACCCGATAGAGCTCGCGCAGCGACATCGGCGACGTCGTCTCGAACACCGGGGCCGAGATCGTGGTCAGCAGAATCGGCGTGAACGACAGCGACACCAGCACCGAGATCACCACGAAAAGCGTCCAGCCCCCCGGATCAGCCAGAATCAGCACGCCCTGCGCCGCCACCAGCCCAACCATCTGCACGATCATGTAAAGCGACAGCGCCTGGCCGCGGGTCTCATTGGTGGCGACGTCGTTCAGCCAGCTTTCCACCACCACATAGACGCCGGAGAAACAGAACCCCACGATCAGCCGCATCACCGTCCACACCACCAGATCGGGGAACGCCGGATACAGGATGAACGCCGCCGAGATGATCGACGCGAACGCCGCGAACACCCGCACATGCCCGACCCGCCGGATCAGACGCGGCACGATCCGCGACCCCAGCAGCAGTCCAAGGAAATAGGCCGCGACCACATAGGCCATCCCGGCGCTGTCGAACCCCTCGATGCCGCCGCGCACGCCGAGCAGCGTGCCCTGCAGCCCGTTGCCCACCATAAGCAGCATCAGGCCGAGCAGCAGCGTCCAAGCGTTCTTGAAGATGGTCAGCATGGCAGGCGCTCCGGCATAGGCGAAGGGTCGCGGACCCTGTCCGCGACCGGCCGCGCCGCGCCAGCCGCGGGTCGGCTGCGCAGGCGAGGGGGGCGGGCGATGGGCTCAGAGATGGGGGCTGGAGAGCTGGGGGCGGGCGATAGCGACAGGCGATGGAGACAGGTGAGGGATCAGCCCAGAGGCAGCAGCAGCGATCCGTCGCCGTAGGAGTAGAACCGATACCGCTGCGCCACCGCATGGGCATAGATCGCGCGAATGCGGTCCGTTCCCATCAGCGCGCTGACCAGCATCATCAACGTCGACCGCGGCAGGTGGAAATTGGTGATCAACCCATCCGCCACCTGGAACCGATAGCCCGGAGTGATGAAGATATCCGTATCCCCCCGGAACGGGGCCAAGGCCCCGCCGCGCGCCGCGCTTTCCAAAAGCCGCAGCGCCGTGGTCCCGACCGGGATCACCCGCCCCCCCGCCGCCTTGGCGGCCAGAATGGCGTCGACGGCATCCTGGCCGATCTCTCCCCATTCCGAGTGCATCTTGTGGTCCGCCAGCAGCGCGGATTTGACCGGCAGGAACGTGCCCGCGCCGACATGCAGCGTCAGGCGCGTGTCGCGCACCCCCGCGACGCGCAGGTTCTCCATCAGCCCATCATCGAAATGCAAGGACGCGGTCGGCGCCGCCACCGCGCCGGGGCGGCGCGCGAACATGGTCTGATAATCGGATCGGTCCAGGTCATCGGATGGCCGGCGCGCCTCGATATAGGGCGGCAGCGGCATCGCCCCCGCGCCGGCGATCGCCGCGTCCAGATCAGGGCCGGACACGGCGAAGCGCAGCAGCACCTCGCCCTCCTCGCCCTTGCCCGCGACCTCCGCGCTCAGCTTGCCGCCGAACACTATCATATCGCCGGGGCGCAGACGTTTGGAGGGCCGAACCAGCGCGCGCCACGCATCGGGTGCGGCGCGCGAAATCAACGTCGCCTCAATCCGCGCCTCGCCCGAGCCGTCTTGGGTGAATCGGCGGCGGATGCCCGACAGGCGGGCCGGAATTACCTCGGTGTCGTTGAACACCAGCAGATCGCCGTTGCGCAGCAGCCCCGGCAGGTCCGCGAAGCCGCTATCCGCGATCTCGTCCCCCACGGCATGCAGCAGCCGCGACGCACTGCGCGGCCGCGCCGGGCGCAGCGCGATCAGATCCTCAGGCAGGTCGAAGTCAAAATCATCGACGCGCATTGCGGCCTCCGTGCAGACGGCGCGCGAGGGGCGCCGTGCCAAGCGGGCGTCCGGCGGGCGCCATGCCAGCCGCGGCATCCCGCCAAGGCCGCGGGTAGCGCGGGCGGCGGGCGTTGTCCAGCGCCGCGCCGTCCGCGGCGCTCAGATCAGCCCGATAAGCTTGAACGCCGCCTCGGTCTCAGGCTTCAGCCAATAGCGCACGCTGCGCCCGGTGCGGTCTTTGCGAAACAGGACGCCGGACTGGTCTTCCTCATCCGTCAGCCACTTGCGAAAGCAGCCATAGCGGTCATGGACGAAATGCCCGACCACAAGGCTGAGGTCGCGCTTGCCATATTCAGTCCCCAGCGCGGCATGGGTGATGCCGGGCTGGGCGGCGATGATCTGGACGATCTTGGTCTCGGCCTCGGTGGCCGGGGCTGCAAGGCCGAAGGCGTATTCGATGGTCTGCTCAAGGTTGAGCGGCTCCACCTCGCGGCGCCAGTCGTCGTGCAGCGGGGCGACATCGGCGGCGATCTGGGCGGGGCCGCGCAAGGACAGTTCCAGCGCGCAGGCCTCGCTCAGCTCCTCAAAGCCCTTTTCGGCGGCGCGGACCTGCAGGTCCTTGATCTCAGCGGTGCCCATGCGGGGCACACGCCCGACGGCTTTGGCGACGTTAGCGGTTGAATAGGCGGCGCCTGACATATGAGGTGATCCTTTGCTCTGACCAGTCACTCTACAGCCATTCGTTGCCGAGCGTCGGATCAAAACGCCGATTTGTTACGAAAACCGCGAAATAGATCACGCGGCGCCCGGCGCCGATCACGTGCGGCGGCGGATTGTTTCACGGCGATTGCATCTGCGCGCCCAAGCGTCCTTCTTGGGGGACACGCCAATTCCCCCACCGGCCGCCGCAAAGGACCGCCCCGATGACCCAGACCACCGCCTTCGATCCCGCCCGAACGCTGACCACGATGCTGTTGGCGGGCGCCACCGCCACGGTGGCGTTCGACCTTTACGGCCAAGCGATCAGCCCGCTGATGGGCTTCGCCACCCTCGCGCCCGTGCCGCTGGCGCGCCAGACCTTGCAGACGGTGCTGGGGGCGTCGTCCGAGGCGGGGGGGCAATTGCTCCACTATCTCGCCGGGCTGGTGGCCTATCCGGTCGGCTGGATGATCGGGCGGCGGATCATGGCGCGGGTCGCGCCGGGGCTGCCGTGGATCGTGGGCGCGCTGGCCTATGGGGTGCTTTTGTGGATCTTCGCCATCGGGTTTCTGGCGTCGATCATCAACGGCAACCCGTTCTTTCTGGGCTGGACCGGGATCACCTGGGTCGCGCTGGCGGGCCATGTGCTGTTCGCGGTCGTCGCGGCCGTGGTGATCGAGCGGCGCGAAGCGGCCCCCTGAACGCAAAAGGGGCGCGCCACCTTGCGGTCGCGCGCCCCCGGTCGCCACGCGGCCTGATCAGAGATCGGCGGCGATTTTCACCGAGATCATCCGGTCGGGATCAACGGGCGGCTCGCCCTTCTTGATCTTGTCCACGAACTCCATGCCCGATGCGACCTGGCCCCAGACGGTGTACTGACCGTTCAGGAAGTGGCCGGCGTCGAACATGATGAAGAACTGGCTGTTGGCGCTGTTGGGCGACTGCGAGCGCGCGGCGCCCACGGTCCCGCGGTCGAACGGCAGTTTGGAGAATTCCGCCTTCACGTTCGGTTCCTCCGACCCGCCGGTGCCACGGCCCAGCGGGCAGCCGGTCTGCGCCATGAAGCCGGGGATCACGCGGTGGAACACGATGCCGTCGTAAAAGCCTGCGCGCGCCAGCTGCTTGATGCGCGCGACATGGTCGGGGGCGACCTCAGGCAGAAGATTGATAACGACCGAGCCGTCGTTCAGCTCGATGATCAGAGTGTTCTCGGGGTCTTTGAAGTCGGACTTGTCCACGAACGGGACCTCCTTTTGCGGCGGGGGGCGTCACGGCCCCCGGTTAGGCGAGGCGTCGGGCCGGGGGCGCGCCCCGGCGTCGGTCACTTGGCCGAGAAAAGATGCACGCGCGTCATGCGGGTCGGGCTGGCGGGCGGCTCTCCGACCGTGATCGCATCAACCACGTCCATGCCGTCGATGACCTGCCCCCAGACGGTGTACTGACCGTTCAGAAAGCTGCCATTCCCGAACATGATGAAGAACTGGCTGTTGGCGCTGTTGGGGTTCTGCGACCGGGCGGCCCCCACCGTCCCGCGCAGGAACGGCAAGGAGGAGAATTCGGCCGGAACGTCCGCCTTGTCCGACCCGCCGGTGCCGACGCGGGCGAAGTCGCGCGATTTGGGATCGGCCTTGCCATACTGCACATCGCCGGTCTGGGCCATGAAGCCGGGAATCACGCGGTGGAACGCGACGCCGTCATAGGCGCCCGATTCGGCAAGCTCTTTGACCCGCGCGACGTGCGCGGGCGCGATCTGGGGCAAAAGCTCGATCAAGATCTCGCCCTTGTCGGTCACGATCACCAGGGTGTTGTCCGGGTCGGTCACGTTGGCGGCGAAGGCGGCGGGGCTCAGCGCCAAAGTCAGCGCGGCGAATAGGGCGAGAAGGCGGGACATGTCGGTATCGCTCCGTTGCCAAGGCAGGTGAATGGGGCGGGCTGGCGCGCGTCCCTGTCCCGCCTTATCCCGACGCGGCGCGGTTCTCAAGCGCTCGCGCCGCGCAGGGCGGCGAGGCGCAAGCGCCAAACTGGGAATTTCCAGTGATTTCAGCGGTTGAGACGGGTTTTAAGCGCTCTGTCGACCGCAGGGGTCACGAAACCGTGCACATCCCCGCCCAAGCGCGCGATCTCTTTGACCAGCTTGGACGCGATCGCCTGATGATGGGCGTCGGCCATCAGGAACACCGTTTCAACGGTGTCGTTCATGGCGCGATTCATCCCGACCATCTGGAATTCGTATTCGAAGTCGGACACCGCGCGCAGGCCGCGCACGATCACCTGGGCGCCGACCTCTTCGGCGAAATGGATCAGCAGGGTTTCGAACGGCACCACTTCGATCTTGGTGCCGGACGCTTCGGCGATCGGGCCGCATTCCGCCTCCAGCATCGCGACGCGTTCCTCAAGGGTGAACAGCGGGCCTTTGTCTCGGTTGATCGCGACGCCGATCACCAGCCTATCCACCAACGAGCACCCCCGCCGGATGATGTCGAGATGTCCCAACGTGACCGGATCGAACGTGCCCGGATACAGCCCTGTGCGAATGGCCAAAGTCCTCATCCCCCCGTGACGGGGGGCGTGTCCCCCCTTTGTGCGACGCAACGCAACAATATTGCGGGCGGCGGGTCAAGGGGAGACGGGGCCTGACCGCCGGGAGGCCGGGCTCAGTAGCCCTTGATCATGCCCGCCAGAGCCGAAGTCTCATGCTCCAGATCGTCGATCCGCGCCTTGACCGCGTCGCCGATCGAGATCAGCCCGGCGATCTTGCCATCCGTCACCACCGGCAGGTGGCGGAATCGCCCTTCGGTCATGCGTTGCAGCAAGCTTTCGGTGGTGTCGTCGACCGAGCAGGTTTTGACGTCGGCGGTCATGATTTCCGACACCGGGCGCGACAGACAGGCGGGGCCCTCTTTGCCCAGCACGCGGATGATGTCGCGCTCTGAGATCATGCCCGCGATGGTCTTGCCATCGACAGAACAGATCAGCGCGCCGATCCGCCGCGACGACAGCACCGCCGCCGCGTCGGCGATGCAAGCGGTCGGGACGATGGTTTCGACTAGGTTGGAGCCTTTCTGCCGTAGAATGGCGGCGACGATCATGGCGGTCTCTCCCCTAAAAGTTGCGCGTCTGGCAACTATCGTGGGGGGTCCGGGGCCGCGAGGTCAAGCCGGAACGCGAAAGAATGTCGCAGGGTTATTCCGCCGCCACCCGCCGTTTCGCCGCCAAAATCGTCTTGAGGTAGTGACCGGTATAGGATCCCGCCGCCTTGGCCACCGTCTCCGGCGTGCCGGTGGCGACGATCCTTCCTCCGCCGTCGCCGCCCTCGGGGCCGATGTCGATGATCCAGTCGGCGGTCTTGATCACATCCATGTTGTGCTCGATCACGATGATCGAATTGCCCTGATCCACCAGTTCCTGAAGCACTTCCAACAGCTTGCGCACATCCTCGAAATGCAGGCCCGTGGTCGGCTCATCAAGGATATAGAGGGTGCGGCCGGTGGCGCGCTTGCTCAGCTCCTTCGACAGCTTGACGCGCTGCGCCTCGCCGCCCGACAGCGTGGTCGCCGATTGGCCGACTTTGACATAGCCGAGGCCGACGCGTTTGAGCGTCTCCATCTTCTCGCGGATCACCGGGACGGCTTGGAAAAAATTCGCAGCGTCTTCAACCGTCATATCAAGAACGTCCGCTATGCTCTTGCCTTTATAGTGAACTTCAAGCGTTTCGCGGTTATAGCGTTTGCCCTTGCAGGTCTCGCATTCGACATAGACGTCGGGCAAAAAATGCATCTCGATCTTGATCAGCCCGTCGCCCTGGCAGGCCTCGCAGCGCCCGCCCTTGACGTTGAAGCTGAACCGCCCCGGCTTGTAGCCGCGGGTTTTCGATTCCGGCAGCCCTGCGAACCAGTCGCGGATCGGCGTGAACGCTCCGGTATAGGTGGCGGGGTTGGACCGCGGCGTGCGCCCGATCGGCGACTGGTCGATGTCGATGACCTTGTCGAGATGCTCCAGCCCCTTGATCTCAGAGCACGGCGCAGGCGTCTGCCGCGCGCCGTTGAGGCGCATCGAGGCGGTCTTGAACAGAGTCTCGATGGTGAGCGTGGATTTGCCGCCCCCCGACACGCCGGTCACGCAGACGAACATACCCAAGGGGAACTCGGCAGTTACATCATGTAGATTATTACCAACCGCTCCGATCACCTTGATCTTCTTACCAGTTCCCTTGCGGCGGATGACAGGAATTGAGATCTCCCGATCGCCCCGCAGATAGGCCCCGGTGATGGAATTGGGGTTGGCGGCAATGTCCGCCGGGGTCCCCTCCGCCATGATCCGCCCGCCATGGATGCCGGCGCCGGGCCCGATGTCGATCACATGGTCGGCCTCGCGGATCGCGTCCTCGTCATGCTCCACCACGATCACGGTGTTACCCTGATCGCGCAGGTTTTTCAGCGTCAGCAGCAGCCGGTCATTGTCACGCTGGTGCAAGCCGATCGACGGTTCATCCAACACATAGAGCACACCGGTGAGGCCGGACCCGATCTGGCTCGCCAGCCGGATCCGCTGGCTTTCGCCGCCCGACAGCGTGCCGGAATTGCGCGACAGGGTCAGATAGTCCAGCCCGACATTCACAAGGAATCCAAGGCGTTCGCGGATTTCCTTCAGAATCGCCTTGGCGATCTCATTCTTTTGCTTGGTCAGATGGGTCGGCGCATCCTCAGCCCAGGCGAACGCCTCGCGGATCGACAGGCGCACGATCTGACCGACATGCAGGCCGCCGATCTTGACCGCCAGCGCCTCGGGCCGCAGGCGAAAGCCCTCGCAGGCTCCGCAAGCGCGATTGTTCTGAAAACGCTCGAACTCCTCGCGCACCCAAGCGCTGTCGGTTTCACGATAGCGGCGCTCCATGTTCGGGATCACGCCTTCGAAGGGGCGCTCCAGCTCATAGACCCGGCCGCCTTCATCATAGCGGAACTTGATCTTGGTGCGGCCCGACCCGCGCAGCATCAGCTCCTGCACCTCTGGCGTCAGGGCCTTCCACGGGGCCTTCATGTCGAAATCGTAATGCTTTCCAAGGGCTTCAAGCGTTTGCTTGAAGTAAGGGCTTTTGGACTTCGCCCACGGCGCCAGCGCGCCGTCCCACAGGCTCAGCCCTTCATCGGGAACCACCAGCCGGTCGTCGAAGAACAATTCGACCCCGAGGCCGTCGCACACCGGGCACGCCCCGAACGGCGCGTTGAACGAAAACAGCCGCGGCTCGATCTCCGCGATGGTGAAGCCCGACACCGGGCAGGCGAATTTCTCCGAAAAGGTGATCCGCTCAGGCTCGCCCTCGGACGGCGCGGTTTCCAGCACCGCGATGCCGTCGGCCAGCCCCAGGGCGGTGGCGAAGCTTTCGGCGAGGCGCTGCTCCAGCCCCTCCTTCACCACGATCCGGTCGACCACCACGTCGATGTTGTGGCGAAATTTCTTGTCGAGCACCGGCGGCTCGTCCAGCTCATGAAACTCGCCATTGACCTTCACGCGGGCGAAGCCCTGCTTGCGAAGTTCCGTGAACTCTTTGGCGTAAGTGCCTTTGCGATCACGGATCATCGGCGCCAGCAGATAGGCGCGCGTGCCCTCAGGCATCGCCATAACCTTATCAACCATCTCCGACACCTGCTGCGCCTCGATCGGCAGTCCGGTGGCGGGGGAATAGGGAGTGCCGACCCGCGCGAACAGCAGGCGCATGTAGTCGTAGATTTCAGTCACCGTGCCGACGGTGGAGCGCGGGTTCTTCGACGTGGTCTTCTGCTCGATGGAAATCGCCGGGGACAGGCCCGCGATATGATCCACGTCGGGCTTTTGCATCATGTCGAGGAATTGGCGCGCATAGGCCGACAGCGATTCGACGTAGCGGCGCTGTCCCTCGGCATAGATGGTGTCGAAGGCCAGCGAGGATTTGCCCGACCCCGACAGCCCGGTGATCACCACAAGACGGTCGCGCGGAATGTCCACGTCGATGTTCTTGAGGTTATGTTCCCGCGCCCCGCGGATCGAGATGGTCTTGAGTTCGGTCATGTCGCGCTCCGGCAGCG
>JBLIKI010000106.1:0-8654 GCA_047636235.1 Paracoccaceae bacterium
CGCCGCTGGGAGGGCGAAGGGGTCTGGGCGAGGGTCCACCACGCGCTGGTCATGGCCGACCGGGCGCGCGCCGGGCGCGAAGCTTCGCCCTCGGCTGCCATCATCGACAGCCAGACCGTCAGGACGGCGGATCAAAAGGGGGGTTCAAAAGGCTATGGTGAGGGACGACCGTGGCCCCGGCGGGGTCGCGTAAGCGCCCCGAACGGCAAGAAGATCCACAAGCGCAGGCGCGTTCGGCCGCTCGCTCGAACCGGTGGCGCTCGCCGCCTCACCCTGACTGACGCCGACGGCCGACTGCTCGCAGTCGAGGTCCACGCCGCCGACATCCAGGATCGCGACGGCGCCAAGGGCGTGCTGAAGCGGTCCCGCCGGTCGTTTCCCTTCGTGCAGACCGTGTTCGCGGATGGCGCCTACGCCGGGCGCCTCGTCGCATGGGCGAGGGGCAAGGCCAACGTCACGCTGGAGATCGTCAGGCGCATGCCCTCGATGAAAGGCTTCGTCGTCATCCGCCGTCGATGGGTCGTCGAGCGGACCGATCCCTGGATCATGACGTGCCGCCGCCTTGCGCGGGACCACCAGCAGCTCCCGTCCGTCGTCGAAACTCTCATCACCATCGCAGCACTTGCAACCCTCCTCAGGCGATGGGCATGACCCTTCTCAAACACGCTTTTAATCGTGATCGCCGCCCTTTTCGGCCGAAGACAGATGCGCCGCCAATTGCATCAGGCGTTGATCGCGCCAGCGGCTGCGATCGGCGAGGTTTTCCAGCGGCAGCGCGGCGCGGCGTTCCTCGGTCACGCGGGCGGCGAGGGGCTCGGACCACCGCTCCGGCGTCCCGGCGCGCGAGGCGGCGATCTCCTGATACATGCCGCCGAACCGCGCGGCATAGTCCGCGACCCCGCCGGGGGCGTTCAGATCGATGGTCTCGAACGGGCCCATCAGCGCCCAGCGCAGGCCGAGGCCCTTTGAGATGGTCGCGTCGATGTCCGCCGCGCTGGCATAGCCTTCGTCGAACAGCGCCCATGCCTCGCGCAGCAGCGCGCCTTGCAGCCGGTTCAGGACGAACCCCTGCACCTCGCGCGCCACCACCACCGGGGCCTGGCCCGCGGCGGCCATCGCATCGCGCAGCCAAGGCAGGATCATGGGGTCGGTCCAAGGCGCGGGGACCAGTTCGACCACCGGGATCAGGTGGGGCGGGTTGACCGGGTGCGCGATCAGGAACCGGTCGCGGTTCGGCACGTCCTTTGTGAACGCCGACGCGGGGATGCCCGACGACGACGACCCCACGACCGCGCCCGGGTCCATCGCGGCGCCGATCTGCAGGGAAATGGCGTGCTTGGCCTCTTGCGTCTCGAACACGCTCTCTTGGATATACTCAGCGCCTGCGACCGCCTGTTCCAGCGTCGCGCAGGTGCTGATGCGGGCGGCGATGGCGTCCGGCTCGGTCGCCAGACCATAGAGCGCCATGTCCGCCAGCGTCTGGCGCACCCGCGCGTCCACTCGGGCCAGCGTGGCTGCGTCGCGGTCGAACACGGTCACCGTGGCCCCCGCCTTGGCGAACACCACCGCCCAAGAGCAGCCGATCAATCCGGCGCCGACGATGGCGACATGGCTCAGTGCGGGCATGGGGCGGTCCTTTCATGGGGGCGGCAGGGTCGGAACGAGTCAGAGCGCGTCCGCGAGGCGGGCGCAAGGCTTGAGCGCGGGTGTCCGCCAGATGAAATAGCTGCGCCGCGCGCGCGCGCCGATTGCTCCGCCGCCCCCAGCCGTGGCATCCCTGTGCGGGACCAGCGAAGGGGACGCCCATGACCATCACTCATCTAAAATCCGGCAAGCCCGAGGCCGACCGCGCCTCGGACGACGCCGCCGTGCGCGCCAGCGTCGAGACGATTCTGGCTGACATCGAGGCGCGCGGCGACGCCGCGGTGCGCGATCTGTCGGCCAAGTTCGACGGCTATGCGCCCGACAGCTTTCGGTTGACCGCGTCCGAGATCGAGGCCGCGATCTCCAAGGTCTCGACCCGCGATATGGAGGATATCCGCTTCGCCCAGAGCCAGATCCGCCGCTTTGCGGAGGCGCAGCGCGCCAGCATGACTGATATCGAGGTGGAGACGCTGCCGGGCGTGATTCTTGGCCATCGCAACATCCCGGTGCGGTCGGTCGGCTGCTATGTGCCCGGCGGCAAGTTTCCGATGGTGGCGTCGGCGCATATGTCGGTGCTGACCGCGTCCGTCGCAGGCGTCCCGCGGATCGTGGCGTCCGCGCCGCCGGTCAAGGGCGCGCCGCACCCCGCCATCGTCGCGGCGATGCACATCGGCGGCGCGCATGAAATCCTGTGCTTGGGCGGCATCCAAGCCGTCGGCGCCATGGCGATCGGCACCGAGACGGTGGAGCCGTGCCACATGCTGGTCGGCCCCGGCAACGCCTTCGTCGCCGAGGCCAAGCGCCAGCTGTTCGGCCGGGTCGGCATCGATCTCTTCGCCGGGCCGACTGAGACGCTGGTGATCGCCGACGACACCGTGGACGCCGAGATGGTCGCCACCGATCTGTTGGGCCAGGCGGAGCACGGCTATAACTCGCCGGCAGCCCTGATCACCAATTCCGCCGCGCTGGCCGAGGCGGTGCAGGCGGAAATCGTGCGGCTGCTGAAGATCCTGCCCACCGCCGACACGGCGTCGGTGTCGTGGCGCGATTATGGCGACATCTATCTGTGCGACACGCATGATGAGATGCTGAGCGTCGCCAACGACATCGCCTATGAGCATGTCCAAGTGATGACCGACCGCGACGACTGGTATCTGGAGCATATGCACAGCTACGGCGCGCTGTTCCTCGGGCCGCGCACCAATGTGGCGAATGGTGACAAGGTGATCGGCACCAACCACACGCTGCCGACCCGCAAGGCCGGGCGCTATACCGGTGGGCTGTGGGTCGGCAAGTTCCTGAAAACCCATTCCTATCAACGCGTCACCACCGACGCGGCGGCGGCCGAAATTGGCGCCTATTGCTCTCGCCTGTGCATGCTCGAAGGCTTCGTCGGCCATGCCGAGCAAGCCAACATCCGCGTGCGCCGCTATGGCGGCGGCAATGTCGGCTATGGCGAGGCGGCGGACAACGCCGGCCCCGGCATCGCGGATCGGGACGCATGAGCGCGCTGCCCGAAACCCCGTCGTTTGATCTGACCGGCAAGCGGGCGCTGGTGGCGGGCGCGTCGTCCGGCATCGGGCTTGGCTGCGCGGTGGCGCTGGCGCGGGCGGGGGCCTCGGTCTGGCTCGCCGCCCGGGGCGTGGACCGGCTGGAGGAAAGCGTGGCGTTGATGCGCGCCGAGGGGTTGGACGCCCACGCCGTCGCCATGGACGTGGCGGATCTTGAGGGGACGGCGGCCACGGTGGCCGCGCACGGCCCGTTCGACATTTTGGTGAACTCCGCCGGGACCGCCCGCCACGCCAAGGCGATCGAGACGACGGCGCGGGATTTCGACGCCGTCTGCGACGTCAACATCCGCGGCGCATTCTTTCTGACAGCAGAGGTGGCCAAGGGGCTGATCGCGGCGGGAAAACCCGGCAGCTTGATGAACATCTCGTCGCAGATGGGCCATGTGTCGGGACCGGAACGCGCGCTTTATTCCGCCACCAAATTCGCAGTGGAAGGGTTCACCAAGGGCATGGCGCTGGAATGGGGCGCGCATGGCATCCGGGTCAACACGATCTGCCCGACATTTGTGCGCACCCCGCTCAGCGAGCCGACCTTCGCCGACCCCGCCAAGCTGAAATGGGTGCAAAGCAAGATCGCGCTGGGCCGGGTCGGGACCATGGGCGACATCGCCGGGGTGGCGGTGTGGTTGGCGTCGGACGCCGCCGCGCTGGTCACCGGGACCGGCGTGCTGGTGGACGGGGGCTGGACGGCGGCCTGACGGGGTGGGGTGGCGGCCCCCCCGCTAACGGGCGACGCTGCCATTGCGCGCGGTCCCCGGACGGGTGATGCTTCGGACGCGTTCAATATCAGTGCAGGATCGCCGATGCGCAGCTCCAAGACGATCCACGTCGTGTCCTGCCATGCCGAGGGCGAGGTCGGCGACGTGATCGTCGGCGGCGTTGCCCCGCCGCCCGGCGCGACCTTGTGGGAGCAGCGCAGCTGGATCGCCACGGATCGAACGCTGCGCAATTTCGTGCTGAACGAGCCGCGGGGCGGCGTGTTCCGGCACGTCAATCTTCTGGTGCCGCCAAAGCACCCCGAGGCGCAGATGGGCTGGATCATCATGGAGCCTGAGGACACGCCCCCGATGTCCGGATCGAACTCCATCTGCGTCGCCACCGTGCTGCTTGACACCGGCATCATCCCGATGACCGAACCGGTGACCGAAATGGTGCTGGAGGCGCCCGGCGGCATCGTCCGCGTGCGCGCGGAGTGCCGCGATGGCAAGGCGCAGCGGATCACAGTCCGAAACCTGCCGTCCTTCGTCGGGGACATCGGCGCCCGGCTGCAGGTGCCGGGCTTGGGCGAGATTGTGGTGGACACGGCCTATGGCGGCGACAGCTTCGTGGTGGTGAACGCCGCTGACCTCGGCTTAGCGCTCAACGCGCCCGAGGCGGCGAGGCTGGCCGAGCTTGGCGTCCGGATCACCAATGCCGCGAACGCGCAGCTGCGGTTTCACCACCCCGAAAATGCCGAGTGGGACCATTTTTCGTTCTGCCTTTTCGCTGGGCCGCTGGAACGGCACGGCGCCGGGCTGAGCGCCAAGGCGGCGGTCGCGATCCAGCCGGGCAAGATCGACCGGTCGCCGACCGGAACGGCGGCCTCGGCCCGCATGGCGCTTTTGCACGCGTCAGGCCATATGGCGGTCGGCGACAGGTTCACCGCGCGCTCGATCATCGGGTCGGAGTTCCACTGCAGGATCGTCGACACGACCATGGTCGGAGACAAGCCCGCGATAGTGCCGGAGATCACCGGGCGCGCTTGGATCACCGGCACGCATCAGCACATGCTCGACCCTGACGACCCGTGGCCTGAGGGATACCGGCTGTCGGACACTTGGCCTTCCTTTGGATCGTCGGCCTGAAAAGGGGCTGGTTCGCGGGGCGGCGATCGATCCGTGTCAGGCCAGGGGCCCCCGCGCAATCCGAAGGCCCGCGGAGAGGATCATGTGGCGGTGTGGCTCGCCTTCGACGCCGCCGCGCCGGTCATCGGGACAGGGGGGGGGGGCGGTTCGATATTGACCCTGTCGCTCATGTTCCCGTAACGTTCCATAACTGGAACCGAAGCGGGAGGGTCGTTGTATGATCTGCGGAAGCTGTTGCTGCGGCGCGGTCAAATTCGAATTGCTGGCGCCGCCATCGATGCTTGGCGTCTGCCACTGCACGCGCTGCCGCAAGGTGGGTGCAAGCGCCATCGCCTTTGTCAACAAAGCCGACCTCAAATGGGTGCAGGGGCGCGACAACGTCCAGCTTTACGCTCCGGTTGCGCCGTATCAATACGGCCGCTGCTTTTGCAAGACCTGCGGCAGTTCGCTGGGCGAGATCCTGTCCGAGGACGACAGCTTTCCGATCGCGGCCAACGCGCTGGACGATCCGATCGGCCTTCCGGTCCAGTTCCACGAATTTGTGTCGGAAAAGCCAGCGTGGAGCGTGATCGGAGACGACGCCAAGCAATATCCCGGGCATCCCGAGGGGGCCTGAGGGGCGGCGCTTGGGTGGGCGGGCCGAGCCCGATGGACGTTCGACGGCATGGCGGCGACCATGGGTTGCACCGATCCATCAAATCGCCTCTGACGCCGTTTTGAATGATGCTTTCGCAAGGCGTCGCCTTTGGCGTCGCGACCATCTGGCAAATGCGGACATCCGGTGGTTCCGCTGCGATAAGTCCACGCAAAAGACCCGTAACTTGAATAACTTGGCAGCGCCCGGCACAACGTGCAAAAGGGTCGCGAGGAAAACCTCGCGCCCCTTGGGCGGTATCTCACACGCTGGAACGCATGGTTCCGAGGCGGGCTTGGCGATTCAGACCTGCGAGGCCAGCTTGTTCTGACGGCGAAGCGCAGCGAAGCCCACCAAGCCTGTCAGTAGAAGCACGCCGCCTGCGGGCAAGGGGACGTCGCTGGTGGCCGTCGCAACTGCGAAATTGTAATCAGGGTCGGTAGTGATTTAGCCGGAATACATATTGCCGCCGGAGTTTAGCGAGCTCATTCTGAACGAATCCTATGGTGGGGAGGCAGTCCCCAGAAACGGCAAGGCAAAATACACCGACTGATTGTTCGCGCCCACAAGACTTTGTCCAACGGCATACAAGAAGCTGATAGCCAGCCAATCGGAGCCTCACCAAGGCTGGCTCGCCCACAACTGTTTGAAGTCGTGGTAATTCGCATAGATGGCGGTGACGTCCCACGCACTCCCGGCAACGATGACCCTCACCGTAGCGGCATGGGCCGCCGACGCCATAAAAATCGATGCGACGACGGCCGCTCCGAATTTTTTAGTTTCATCGTGTGGATGATTTATATATTTTAAAATAATGCGTGGCATCTTTGACCAAGGCGATAACATGATGAATAAATTATCCATTTTTTCATAGAAAACTTTTATATCATTTCTTTTTTAAAGAGAAAATTATCCAAAATGCGATTTTGAATGCTGTGAAGCGTCGAGAGATTTTAAACTGTATTTTAAATCGTACTGGAGTTGATTCCATGCACTTACCGTAAGCGGTCCAATACTTTGGTGGTATCATGATGTGGCCCATACAGGCCATCGGCCACCGATAGCTTGGCAGACAAGGCCTCTGCCCGCGCCTGCACCGACGCTTGCGAAATGCAGGCCTATGTCGGCGCCATGAAAATGCTGCGTCGTCTGCAACTCCGCGGCCTCAGCCAGCCGCGGGCCCTCGCGCAATGCGAAGGCCCGCGCGCCCGATCACTTCGCGGCGTGGTCGAACAACAGCCCCGTGGCGGTCTCTTTCTTGAAGCCCTTCCAATAGGTGTGCTCAGGCTTCAGGGTCCCGTCCTTCTCAGTGGCATAGACCGCGGCCCCGCCGTCGTGGACCAGATCGAGATAGCTCTCCATCCCCTTGTCGCCCTTCAGGTGCAGGTCCATGAACGCAGCGGCGAAGTGCTGCGCGATGTTGTTCATGCGCGTCGTGTCCCACACCGCGTCGGCGTAATGGTCGAACGGCGCCCAGCCGAGCTTTTCGGACATCGCCCAGCTTTCCGCCGGCGCGGGCATCGGCGCGGCGGCGTTGTGGCCCGCGTTCTCGAACGACAGCAGGCCGCGCCACGGGGCGTTGACCGCGCCCTCATAGATCGCCTTCACGCCGGTCTCATAGATCGAGGTGGCGTCAGACGTTCCGGCCATGAACAGGATCGGCTTGCGGATGCCGGCCAGCCCCTCGGCGGTCCAGAACCCCTCTTTGCCGCCGTAATGGCCAAGCTCCATCCCCCAGGGTCCGATGGCGATGACGGCTTTGAGGCGCTCATCGATCAGCGCCTCATGGGTGGCGGACCCGGCTTGGTTGACCGCGGCCAGCTTGTCCGGCGCGCCCCATGACAGGTCGACGCCCGCCTGGCTGATGCCCCCCCCGGCGGAGATGACGCCCCCATAGCCGCCCATCGAATAGCCGATCAGCCCGGTTTCGGACGCATCGACCACCCCCGCCAGCGCGCCGCCCGCCATTCCGGCCTTGGCCATCTGGTCGAGCACGAACATCTGATCGAGCGGTCGGTTCACCAACGTAGACCCGAAATTGCCCATGTCTTGGTAAAGGCTGTCAGTGTGGTCGATCGCGACGGCCACATAGCCGCGGGCCGCCAGGCTCTCGCCCAGATGGCTCATGAGCAACCGGTTGCCGGGATAGCCGTGCGAGATGATCACCAGCGGATAGGGCGCGCCGGTCATGTCCGGCGCCGCATCGCGGACCGCGGCGCCGGTGAGGGTGGCGTTGGTGACGCCGTCGCGCAGCACCACGTCATAGGTCCCGCCCGAGGCCTCGGTTGCCGCAGGATGCCAGATCTCCAGCGTCAGCGGGCGGTCATAGACCGGGTGGGCGCCGTCCTTGACGTTGACGATGTCGATCTGGCCGGGGTGGCTAAGCTGCATGGTGCGCACGCCGACCTTGTAGGGGCCGTGGGTCGCCAGCGCGGGCGCGTCGGGGCGCACCAGATCGATCCGGTTCTGGGCAGCTGCCGGGCCGATCAGCAGGGCCGCCATGGCGCCGGCGCCGAGCAGCGTGAAAAAGGGGGTCATCGAGGTTCCTCCGCAAATGGCGCGTCTGTCTGTCGCCGCGCGCCTCATGGCGGAGGGTGCCGCGCCAAGGGCTGCGCCGTCAATCGATGCCGCGGGGTTAGGCGGCGTATTTGCGAAATATCATTTCACTCTGCGGTATGATCGGGGCCGGCGGGGGTGAAGAAATCCGCCCCGCGCGCGCATCAGGGCTTTACGCCCGCCCCCCTGCGGCCCCATCTGTGCGTAAAGCGGCGCCTGTGCCGCGCCAGTTGAATCGGAGCCTCGCATGGCCAAGCAAACCGCCGCGAACGCGAAGGGCAAGACCCCCAAGGGCGGCAAGGGCTACACCTCGCCGTCGGGCGCGCGCGGCGCCCCGCAGAACATCCCCGGCAAGGCCGGAACCCCCAAGCCCGCCAAGGATGACGACGCGAAAAAGTGAGCTAT